>JBBPZC010000052.1:0-3568 GCA_038199275.1 Actinomycetales bacterium | reverse complement strand
GATCGCCACCTACCAGGTGCTGACCACACGCCGCAGCGGCATGTACCCGCACCTGGATCTGCTCAATGACAACGACTGGGGGCTGCTGATTTACGACGAGGTCCATCTGCTGCCCGCCCCCGTTTTCCGCATGACCGCCGAGCTCCAGGCCCGCCGCCGGCTGGGCCTGACGGCAACCCTGGTGCGCGAGGACGGCCGCGAAGGTGAAGTTTTTGCCCTGATTGGCCCCAAGCGGTATGACGCCCCGTGGAAGGAAATTGAGGCGCAGGGCTACATCGCCCCGGCCGATTGCGTGGAGGTCCGCGTGGACCTCTCCCGTTCCGAGCGGCTCGACTATGCCACCGCGGACGACGGCGGCAGGTACCGTTTGTGTGCCACCTCGCCCGCCAAGTCGGTGGTGGCGCAGACGTTGGTGGCGGCCCATACCGGGGCGCAGATCCTGGTCATTGGGCAGTACATCGACCAACTCGATGAGCTGGCGGCCCGCCTCGGTGCGCCGCTGATCAAGGGCACCACGGCGGTGAAGGAACGGGAGCGGCTCTTTGCGGAATTCCGCCAAGGACGCGTGCCCGTGCTGGTGGTCTCGAAGGTGGCCAACTTTTCCATCGACCTGCCCGAAGCGTCGGTGGCGATCCAGGTGTCCGGTGCCTTTGGTTCACGGCAGGAGGAGGCGCAGCGGCTGGGCCGGCTGATGCGCCCCAAGGCCGACGGACGCACGGCCCGTTTTTACACGCTTGTTGCCCGCGACACCGTCGATGCTGATTTTGCGGCCAGGCGCCAGCGCTTCCTGGCCGAGCAAGGCTACGCCTACCGCATCATCGACGCTGCCGACGCAAGCTCAGAATCTAATCCCCCGAACTAAACGTTCTCTCACGTTTTGTGGCGTTTTTCCCCGGGCCCTCTCAGAAAAAGCTCCTGTGCCCGCAACCCCTCACGGAGTAGGATCAAAAAAGCCAAAGGTCCACCACCGCAGACAACCGGTTTTTCGCTGCATGCGGTCCGTATTGATGGAGGCGCCATGAACACTGAAGAGTCAGTTGTCGCCCACTACAGCCGCAGCAATGTGCAGGAGCAACTGTTGGGCATCATCCGGAGCGCCGGCGGAAACCCGGAGAAATTTTCCCCGGACGAGCTGCACGGTGCCGACCAGCTCCACATCGGCGGAGCCGGCGCCACCGCGCGGGTTGCCACCCGGGCCGGCATCAACGCCGGCAGCCATGTCCTCGATCTGGGCTCCGGCCTGGGAGGGGTGTCCCGGCATGTGGCCCACGAGTTTGGCGCCAACGTCCACGGCATTGATCTCACCCCGCAATTTGTCAGCGCAGCCCGGTCCCTGGCCGAACGCACCGGCTTGTCCAAGCAAGTGACCTTCAGCCAGGGCAGCATCCTCGCCCTGCCCTTCGCCGAGAACTCCTTCGACGCGGCGCTCATGATGCATGTTGGCATGAACATCCAGGACAAGGACACGGTTTTTACCGAGGCCGCACGGGTCTTGCGGCCCGGCGGCGTTTTGGCCGTCTACGACGTCATGCTCCTAAGCGGTGACGTTGAGACGTACCCTTTGCCATGGGCGGCCAGGCCCGAAACGTCCTTTGTGCAGCCGCCGCTTGCCTATAGCGATGCGC
Organism: Actinomycetales bacterium; assembly: GCA_038199275.1. Lineage (GTDB taxonomy): Bacteria > Actinomycetota > Actinomycetes > Actinomycetales > Micrococcaceae > Specibacter. The sequence continues at coordinate 1,943 of JBBPZC010000052.1, read as the reverse complement.
TGGCCCAGGCCGGTTTCCTGGTGGACCATGAAGCGAAGCCGTTGGCTGAAGGCATTGAATTCCTGGAAAAGGCAGTGAAATCCGGCGGCCCTTCCGGGGTGGACGGCCCGGCGTTGGCAAACCTCCTGTCCGCGTTCCGCTCCGGCCTGCTGGCGCCCGTCGAGATTTACGCGCACCTGCCCTAGCAAGCCCCAGCAAGAAGGAGCAAGAAGGAGCACAGCAGCAGCTCGGCGTCATACCTGCGATCGCTGAACTCCACCAACTGCGCAGCTGGGGCTCATTGGGCTCCCACGGCGGGACCTACGGGTTCAGGAAGATCTAACCGGCCAGCCGTGCCAAAGACCGGGGTGGGCAACGTCAAAGGGCGCCTCACCGCATGTTCGCAACGGCTCAGTCGAGCGAACCGGGGGCGTGTTGCGCGCCAGCTTCCTCGCGCAGGGCGGTGGCGGATGGGCAGGTCAATACAGTCTTGAGGGAATTCAGTGCCTCGGCGACCGGAGGCAGCTCAGGATGCCACGCCCGCTCCCACTCCAACGAGACCCACGGATCAGCAATGCCCTCAGCGCCCGCAAGGCCAGCCGCCAGCGCGTGCATTTGGGCCAACGGCAGCTCGCCCTCACCCGGCAGCGTCAACGTGACGGTGTTGGTGCCCGCGTTTCGAATGCCGTCCTTGTATTGGGCATAGGCGAGCGAGCCCGCAAGCAGCTCCGCCGTGCGTTCCGGTTCCTCGTCGTACCGCCACGGATGCATGAGGTCCCAAATCACCTTGACCGGCGTCGAAGCGTCCACGTGGGCCAAAATCCGCACGATGTCGGAGGCCCGCGGGTGCGAATCGTGCGTTTCCAACAGCATGGTCACATCCAGTTCCGCGGCCCGTGCCGCCGCGGCGTTCAGCCGTGCAGCACCGATCCGGTCCGCTGCCAACAGTTCCGCCGACGGCACCTCCCCCAGACCACACGGCTCAATTCCGGCACCGGGAAACACCCGCACCTGGGCGCCGGCTTCCACATTTCCTGCAGATAAATCCGCGGCAAGTTCGACGGCGGCCAACAGCTCCGCGAGCACCGGATCGTTCGCGGGCACACCGCCGTGCGCCACGGCACCTGCGGCGGGGGATCCGCCGTCGGACGTTTCAAGAGGGGCACACACCTTGACGTAGCTGGCCAGGGTGAGCACGGTCAGACCGGCCTCGGCGAGCTGGGCGGCGACGGCGGCGCGGGCGTCCTTGTCCATGGCGGGGCTAGCGAATTGGCCGTCGGCCGCGCGGATCTCCAGACCGGTGGCACCGGTGGAACGGGCGGTGTCGATGACCTGGGTCAGGGAATCGTCCGGGCAACCCAACGTGGAAAAAGCCAGCGGCATGGTGGACCTCTCATCAGCAAGTGTGGTTTCCATCAACACTAGCGCGGCAACCGCTTTCCATCCACGTGTGTCCTGCCGCAATACATCTTGAATCCTCCCATGCAACACTGGTATCTCTGGTGGTTCCATCTCTCTTTCAAGGAGCAGCAATGACCCGCCCCGCCCTGCACGGACCAGCACTTTCACCACGTCCCAACATCGTGTTTGTGCTCAGTGATGACCAAGGCCCATGGGCGCTGGGCTGTGCCGGCAACGATGATATCCACACCCCCGTCCTGGACGAGCTGGCGGCCAGCGGCACCCGGCTGGAAAACTTCTTCTGCGTCTCCCCCGTCTGCTCTCCGGCCAGGGCCAGCCTGATGACGGGGCAAATCCCGTCCCGGCACGGCGTCCACGACTACTTGACCGGCGTCGAGGTGGGTGCCGCGGCCCCCGATTACCTGGCCGGGCAGGATATTTTCACAGATGTGTTGGCGGCGCACGGCTACCGGATGGGGCTCTCCGGAAAGTGGCACATGGGAGCCAATGACGCCCCACGCAAGGGGTTCGTGCATTGGTATGGGCTGGAGGGCGGCGGCAGT
>JBBPZC010000051.1:0-24226 GCA_038199275.1 Actinomycetales bacterium | reverse complement strand
CTACGGTTTCGGCTGGGAGATCCTGCTGCTTGAAGCCGGTTTCCTCGCCGCTTTCCTGGGTTCCAATCAAAGTACGACGCCGGTCATCACCCTTTGGCTGTTCCGCTGGCTCGTGTTCCGGCTTGAGTTTGGCGCCGGCCTGATCAAGATGCGCGGTGACCGGGTGTGGCGGGACCTGACGGCACTGTACTACCACCACGAAACCCAACCCATGCCGAACCCGCTGAGCTGGTTCTTCCACCACCTGCCCAAGCCACTGCACAAGATGGAGGTTCTGGGCAATCACTTCGCGCAGCTGATCGTGCCGTTTTTTCTGTTTGCGCCGCAGCCCGTGGCCGCCTGGGCAGCAGTTGTAGTGGTGGCAACGCAGCTGTGGCTGGTGCTTTCGGGAAACTTTGCTTGGCTCAACGTTCTCACCCTATTGCTGGCGTGCAGCGCCGTGGGGGATGGCCTTCTGGGCGGCCTTATGCCCGGCGATGCGGCCGTCACCGAGCTGGGCCGCACTCAGGTGGCGGGAATGCCGGACTGGTTTGCCGGCGTCGTACTTCTTCTGGGAGGTCTCATGGTGGTGCTGGCATGGCGGCCGCTGCGGAACCTGTTCTCGCCCCACCAGCTCATGAACGCCAGTTTCAATCGGTGGCGGCTGGGCAATGCGTACGGGGCGTTCGGCAGCATTACACGGGCGCGGCACGAGGTGGTTGTTGAGGGCTGGGACGGGGAACAGTGGCGTGAATACGGCTTCCGCGGCAAGCCCGGCGAGGCGGGGCGCATGCCGCGGCAATGGGCGCCGTACCATCTGCGCCTGGATTGGATGATCTGGTTTCTGGCGCTTGGACAGCCGGGCATGCACTGGTTTGGGCCGTTCCTGGACAGGCTGCTCGATGCCGACCCGGCCACCCTGAAACTGCTTCGCCACGATCCCTTTGGCGGGCAGCCGCCGGAACTCGTGCAGGCGCGGGTGGAACGTTACCGGTTCACATCGTGGCGCGAATGGCGGCGAAGCGGTGATTGGTGGGTGCGGGAGCCGCTGGGAATGCTGGTGGCGCCCCGCGGGAAGGGCCGCCCGCGGTGACCAGGAAACCGGACAATCCTTGGTGACCGGCGGCCTACTTGGCTGAGCACTCCGGGCACAGGCCGTAAATTTCCACGGTGTGCTGGACCTGGGTGAAGCCGTTGGCCTTGGCAATCGTGGCGGCCCACTTTTCCACCTCGGGCGCCTCAACTTCAACGGTCTTTCCGCAGTTGCGGCACAGCAGGTGATGGTGGTGGTTCGTGGCCGCACAGCGTCGGTACACTGCCTCGCCCTCGCCGTTGCGCAAGGTGTCCACCAGCCCCTCCTCAGCCATTGAGGCGAGGATTCGATACGTGGTGGCGAGCGAGACCCGGGTGCCTTGTTCGTGCAGCATGCGGTGGAGTTCCTGCGTGCTGACAAAGTCATCCAGGGTGTCCAATGCGGTGCTGATGGCAACACGCTGCTTGGTGACGCGCTGCTCCTTCACCGGGACATCCGACATGGTGCGCTCTCACTTTCATTGGGGCCTTGACTCAATCATCCAGCCTATCGCACCGGTCCGGAAATCACGTTGGCACGGGCAGCCATGGCTGAATCAGCATGGCCGGCACCATGGCCGAGGCGGGCATCCGGGCATAGGCTGGCACCATGTTGCTGACAAAATTCACCCACGCTTGTATCCGCCTCGAACAGGACGGGCGCGTGCTGGTCCTGGATCCCGGTGTTTTCTCCGAGTCCGCCACCGCGCTGGAGGGGGCCGATGCCCTGCTCGTCACGCACGAGCACGCCGACCACTTCGATGCATCCGCCATTGTCCAGGCGCTCAATGCCGCCCCGGAGCTGGTGGTCCATGCCCCCGCAGGCGTCGCCGCGTCGTTGCGGGAGGCTGCGCCGGAGCACTCCGGCCGGATCCACGACGCGGCGCCGGGGGAGAGGTTCACTGCGGCCGGGTTCGCGGTCCAGTGCTTTGGTGGACAGCACGCCATCATCCACCCCACCATTCCCGTGGTGGCCAACGTTGGCTACCTGATTGACGACGACGTCTATCACCCGGGTGACTCCCTCATAGTCCCCGACGGGGTCAGCGTGGGGACACTGCTGGTGCCTGTCCATGCACCCTGGTCCAAGGTGTCCGAGGTGGTGGACTTTGTGGTGTCGGTGCGGGCTCCGCACGCCTACCAGATTCACGACGGCCTGCTCAACGAGACGGGGCTGGCCTTCACGGAGTCCCACATTGCCCGGATTGGCGCCCAGCACGGCGTGAAGTTCGAGCACCTGGCGTCGGGGCAGTCTGTGCAGCTTTAGCCGCTCAAGGCCCGCGCCTTAGCCTTTCCAGACGCCCGTGGCAAAGAAGTCGTGGAGGACCTGCAGGTGCGGTGCCGGGTCCAGTCCCTTCTCTGCCAACCAGGTGGGGTTGTTGTAACTGCCGGCGTAACGCTCTCCGCCGTCGCACATCAACGTCACAATGCTGCCCTTTTCACCCGCGGCAACCATCTGCGCAACCAACTGCCAAACACCCCACAAGTTGGTGCCCGTGGAGGGGCCGGCGTGCAGGTCGGTGAGCTGCTCAAAATGCATCATGGCCGCCACGGACGCGGCGTCCGGGACCTGATACATGGCATCAATGACGCCGGGCACAAAGCTGGGCTCCACACGCGGGCGGCCGATGCCCTCAATGCGGGAGGACGTGCCGGTCACCACTGACAGATCGTGGTTCTTCCAGGCAGGATAAAACGCCGACCCCTCAGGATCCACCACGGCCAGCTGCGAACCATGGCCGTGATAGCGGATGTAGCGGCCAATCGTGGCCGAGGTGCCGCCAGTACCGGCGCCAACCACCACCCAATCCGGCACGGGATGCTGTTCATGGGAGAGCTGGCTGAAAATGGATTCGGCGATGTTGTTGTTCCCGCGCCAATCCGTGGCCCGTTCGGCATACGTGAACTGGTCCATGTAATGCCCGTTCGTTTCGGCGGCAATCGCGGCGGCCGCGGAGTACACCTCATCCGCATGGTCCACCAGATGGCAGCGTCCGCCGAACTGCTCAATGAGCGCGATTTTCTCGGGGCTCGTGGACCTGGTCATGACGGCCACAAAGTCCAGCCCCAGCAGCTGCGCAAAATATGCTTCGGAGACGGCGGTGCTGCCGGAACTTGCCTCCACAATGGTGGTGCCCTCGTTGATCCAGCCATTGACCAGCCCAAACAGGAACAGGGAACGGGCCAGCCGGTGCTTCAGGCTGCCGGTGCGGTGGCACGACTCATCCTTCACATACAAGTCTACGCCCCACTGCCCAGGCAGCTCAATCTTGTACAGGTGGGTGTCCGCCGAGCGGTTGTTTTCGGCCTGCACCTTCCCAATGGCGTCGTGCGTCCAGGACCAGGCTGCGTGAGCTGTGTTCATGCCTGTCAGCGTATCGCAGTAGATTTGGAACAAATTCTTTGAACCGGGATTCGCTGTAGGGGAACCAACAGCTTGAGGGGAACCAAGAGTAGGGGAGCCATCGTGGGTGTATTGATTAGTGCCACCGAATTGCATGAGCGTTTGAGTGCCGGGCAGCGCACCGTCCTACTGGATGTGCGCTGGGCATTGGGGGACCCGCACGGCCATGACCATTACCTGGCCGGGCACCTGCCCGGGGCGGTTTTCGCGGATATGGACCAGGAGCTCGCCTCCCACGGCGCCCCCGAGGAGGGTCGCCATCCGCTGCCCACCGAGGCAGACTTTGCCGCCACCGTGCGCCGCTGGGGCATCAACCAGGGCGACACCGTGGTGGTTTATGACGACGCCGGTGCCGCAGCCGCTGCCCGTGCCTGGTGGCTTTTGGGTTACTACGGGCTGGAGAACATTTACCTGCTCGACGGCGGACTGGGCGCCTGGCGCGCTGCCAACCTTCCCCTCGCCACAGGCACGGTGCGCGCGGAGCCGGGAGACGCCGTCGTCCATTGCGGGGCGAAGGAAATCATTGATGCCGATGGTGCTGCGGCTTGGACAGGGGTCCTGCTTGATGCGCGGGCGGGGGAGCGATACCGGGGCGAGGTGGAGCCGATGGATCCGCGTGCCGGGCACATTCCCGGTGCCGTGAGCGCGCCCACCAGCGAGAACCTGGCGGCCGGAAGTTTCCGTTCCTCGGCGCAATTGCGGGAGCGGTTTGCCGGGTTGGGCATCGAGGAGGGCACGGAGGTGGCCGTGTACTGCGGGTCCGGCGTGACGGCGGCGCACCAGATTGCGGCGTTGGAAATCGCCGGGTTCAAGGCTGCGCTGTATCCGGGGTCGTGGTCCGCATGGTCCAACCAGCCGGAACGGCCCGTGGCGACAGGCACGTCTGCGGGCGGCGGTGCATCCGCGGGTGGATCTGGTACGGGCGCGTCTGGCGATGGTGGCGGCAACGGGGATAGGGTTGTTCCATGACCCAAGTTAAGGCTTATGCAGCCGTCTCTGCCACGTCCGGACTCGCCCCCTCCACCATTGAACGACGCGAACCGGGCGCCCACGACGTCGAGATCGAGATTGAATTCTGCGGGCTGTGCCACTCCGATGTGCACACGATCCGCTCCGAATGGGGACCGGCAAAATACCCGCTGGTACCGGGGCACGAAATCGTGGGGTTGGTAAGCCGCGTAGGCGACTCCGTGGAAGGATTCACCGTCGGCGAGCGGGTTGGCGTGGGCTGCATGGTGGACTCCTGCCGCGAATGCGACTCATGCCTGGAGGGCTTTGAACAGTACTGCGAAGTCGGCAATGTTGGCACCTACAACGGTCTGGACCGCCGCAACGGCAACGGTGTGACGCAAGGCGGATACTCACAGGGGATCGTCGTGGATGAGAACTATGTGGTGCACATCCCCGAGGGCATGGACCCCGCCGCGACCGCACCGCTGTTGTGTGCGGGCGTCACCACTTACTCGCCGCTGCGCTACCTGGATGTCCAGGACGGCGACAACGTTGGTGTGGTCGGTTTGGGCGGACTGGGACACGTGGCCGTAAAAATCGCCAAGGCGCTGGGTGCAACTGTCACGGTGTTTACCACCTCACCCTCGAAGGCGGAAGCCGCCCACGCCCTGGGAGCGGACCACGTTGTGGTCTCCACAGACCCAGCTCAGATGGCAGCGGCGAAGCAGACGCTCAACGCCATCATCGACACCGTGGCCGCCGTGCACGACCTGAACCCATACCTGCGCACATTGGCCCGCGACGGCGCCTTGATCCAGTTGGGCCTGCCGTCGGAGGCAATGCCGCCGGTGAACCCGGGGCTGCTGATCCGCAGCCGCCTCGCCTACGGTGGATCCGTCATTGGCGGAATCGCCGAGACGCAGGAAATGCTTGATTTCTGTGCCGAACACGGCATTGTTTCCGACATTGAAATGGTCACGGCGGCCGAACTCGACGGAGCATACGACCGCATGGTGGCCGGCGACGTCAAGTACCGGTTCGTGCTGGATGTTTCCACGATTTAGCCTCCCGCAGTCCTCCCCGCTGCCGGCGCCTGAGCGTCGGCCGCTGCGCATTCCCGCGTTTCCCACCGAAGGAGAATTTCTTGAGCACGTTGTTTACCAAAATCATCAATGGAGACATCCCCGGCCGCTTCATCTGGCAGGACGACGACTGTGTCTCCTTCCTGACCATCGGCCCGCTGACTGACGGGCACGCGCTCGTGGTCCCGCGCCTCGAGGTGGACAAGTGGACTGATGCCGCCCCGGATCTGGTCACGAAACTCATGTCCGTTGCGCAGACCATTGGCCAGGCCCAAGTCGCCGCTTTTGGGGCGCCCCGCGCCGGATTGACCATTGCCGGCTTTGAGGTGGAGCACCTGCACGTGCATGTTTTCCCCGCCTACGGGATGGAGAACTTTGACTTCGGCACGGTGGACAACAACCCGGATCCGGCGGTTATGGATGCCAGCGCCGAGAAGCTCCGGACGGCCCTGCGCGACGCCGGGCACGGGGAGTTCGTGCCGGCGAGCTAGCCGGTAAGCGAGCAACCCGAGACTGTTGTGGAGCCCTGCTGTGAGGGCCTAATTCTGTGCGGCTACGGAGAGCATGGAACAAACGCCGCCCGGAAAATAGCTCGGGCCCGGTCCGCAGACTCCTCCCGTTCATCCACCGGAGTCCGGGACAGCAGCGATGCCAGCATGCCAATGGCCAGCATGACGTCGGCTGGCTCCACGGCAGCCGCGATGCGTCCCTGCTCCTGATCCCGGGTGAGCAGGGCCGCGGCCACCGCTGTCATGCGCGTGGCCAGATGTTCGGCGCGCTCATCGCGCTCGGAAATAATCATGTCGATCAACGCGGTTGAGGCGATGACCTGCTGAGCAACACTGTCGAACAGGTCCACGAGCGTCGAATCGGAGAGTTCGGCCAACTCCTCAAGAGCGGTGATGTTGTCATCAAAGACCGCCACCGCCAAGGCAATCCGGTCGGGGAAATGCCGGTAGAGACTGCCTTGCCCCACAGCAGCACGCCGAGCCACTGCGCTCAAGGGCGCCATGAAGCCGGATTCGGCAAAGACTTCACGGGCAGCCGCTATCAGGGCAGCCCGATTGGCGGGTCCGGCGCTCGGTCCTAGATTTACTTTCCGCTTCGTTGGCACAGTGCTAGTCTATAACCGGACAGTGTTGTCCGGTAGTTTTGGCGTAAGCAAAGGGAGTCATCATGAATGGATGGGACCGCGAAGTTGATCTACTGGTTGTTGGCACGGGAGCCGCTGGTTTGAGTGCCGCGATCACGGGCGCCGATGCAGGCTTGGCTACCTTGGTGGTGGAAAGCACCGAGCTGTGGGGTGGCACCACCATGCGCAGTGGCGGTGGGCTGTGGATGCCCACCAACCCGCTCATAAACTCCATCGGCGTGAAGGATTCTGTGGCCGATGCACTCACCTACATGGAGGCTGCCATCGGCGATGCCGGCCCCGCGAGCTCGCAGGAACGCCGGCTCGCTTTTGTTCACGCCGTGCCGTCCGTTTTCAGTCTCCTTGACCGGCTGGGCGTGCGCTGGGCTGCCGCCAAAGACTACCCGGATTACTACCCGGACCGTCCCGGTGGACGCGTGGGCCGTTCCATCGAACCGAAGCCTTTCGATGCCAAGCAGCTCGGCGATTGGCTGAAATCGTCCCGCTACAAGGAGGGCCTGCCCGTTCCCCTGAAGAACGACGACGTCTGGCTGCTCTCGCGTGCCTGGTCCAGTCCCAGCGGCTTTGTTCGCGGCGCCCGCTTTGTGTTCCGCACGCTGGGCGGTCTGGTCGCCGGGAAGAAGCTGTACGGCATGGGATCGTCCCTGTCGATGAACTTGATGCACATCGTGCGCAAGCAGGGCACCGAGGTCCTGCTCAGCAGCCCGCTGAGCGATTTGATCCTGGAAGACGGCAAGGTGGTTGGCGCACTCATCACCACAGCGCAGGGTGAGGAGCGCATCCGGGTGCGGGCCGGCGTCGTACTTGCCGGGGGAGGCTTTGCACAGAATAAGGAATGGCGCCAAAAGTACCACGGGGTGCCTGGCTACAGCTCGGCGGCTCCGGGGGATATGGGTACGGCCATTGAGATTGGGCACAAGGCAGGCGGTGCGTTGGCCATGATGGATGATGCCTGGTGGGGTTCGGCGGTGCCAGATCCGGATGGTTCGGCGCAGTTCATGCTCTCGGAGCGGTCCATGCCGTTTAGCATCATCGTGGATCAAAGCGGGGCGCGGTATACGAATGAGTCTCAGAGCTACATTGATTTTGGACATGACCTGCTGAACCGGAACAAGGACGTTCCGGCGCTGCCGTCATGGCTGATCATGGATCACCGGCACCGGCAACGCTATTTGGCATCCTCGCTGATGATGAACGCGAAGGGGAAGAAAGAGCACGGGATCGTGGTGACTGCGCCCACCCTTGACGAGCTCGCCGCGAAGATGATGATCGATCCAACGGCACTCCGCGCCACGATTGAGCGCTTCAACGGCTTTGCTCTCTCTGGAGTTGATGCTGACTTTGGCCGTGGCCGCACTGTCTACGACAACTACTATGGCGACCCGGGTGTGAAGCCAAACCCCAACCTGGGAACCATCGAAAAGGGCCCGTTCACGGCCATGCAGATAGTTCCCGGCGACCTTGGCACCAAGGGCGGATTGCTCACCGATGAGCACGCACGCGTCCTGGATGTTCAAGGTATTCCCATTGCCGGGCTCTATGCAGCGGGCAACAATACCGCCTCCGTCATGGGCCACACCTACCCCGGGCCTGGCTCCACCATTTCCCCAGCTGTCATCTTCGGTTACCTCGGGGCGCGGCATGCGGCCGAACAATCGATTTTATCCACCCATAATGAAACCCTTGAAACGGAGAACGTCCTTCCATGAGCAACAACCCCAATAACCTCAGCGGCGATTCAAGCATCAACACCTGGTTGGCGGATCCGGCTGGTGGACCAGTGCTGCGGGCCATGCTGGCTGCTGGCGGCCAGGGGGCCGATTCCCTTCGCCCCGTAGCCAAAATGGCGCTTAGCCGATTGGTCCAGGTGAGCCAGGGAGCGTTCACGCAGGACATGGTGGACGGCTTGGTGCAGCGCGTTGAATCCGGTGATATTCCGGCCGAAGCCGAATCTCCGGTGGCGGCGCCCGCAGCGGACGCCGGACCGGAAGCACCTGTGTGGGTGGAGAAGATCACGCAGGGCCGCTTCTCCGGCAAAACCATCATCGTCACAGGTGCCGGTTCCGGCATTGGCCGCGCCACAGCTTCCCGGGTGGCCCGCGAGGGTGGCCGGGTTATCGCCGTCGATATTTCTGTTGAGCGTCTTGCGGAATTCGCCGCTGCACTGCCTGAGGGCGACATTGTCACGGTCGCAGGGGACATCACCGACGATGCCGCCGTGGCAGCCATTGTGGAAGCCGCCGGTGAGCGCATCGACGGGCTGGCGAACGTTGCAGGGATCATGGATAACATGACCCCCGTGCATGAGGTGGCCGACGATGTGTGGAACCGTGTGTTCAACATCAACGTCAACGGCACCATGAAGCTCATGCGCGCCGTAATTCCCGCCATGCTCGCGCAGGCGCAGGGTTCCATTGTCAACGTTGCCTCCGAGGCTGCGCTGCGCGGTTCCGCCGCAGGTGCCGCTTACACGGCGTCCAAGCACGCCGTCGCTGGTCTGACCAAGAGCAGCGCGTTCATGTACGGTAACAGCGGCATTCGCGTCAACGCAGTGGCGCCTGGCCCGGTCACTACGAACATTGAGGCCCGCTTCGATTCCGAGCTGGGCGCCGCACGCGTTCGCCACGCCATGGCGATCCTGCCGGATGCAGCCGAAGCGGACGCGCTGGCAGCCTCCATCACGTTCCTGCTCAGTGACGATGGTGTGAACGTCAACGGGGCCATCCTGCCCTCCGACGGCGGCTGGTCAGTGGCATAAGTTCCGCTCGTATCGAACGACCTTTGGTAAGCGGCGCACCACTTCCAGGTGGTGCACCGCTTGCCTCAGAGGTGCAGGGAACGGTCCTGCGTCAGGCCATCGCCTTGGACAGCGCCACCCGGATCCGCTTTTCCGAGACCGAATAGGCGGTGCCCAGCTCCACCGCGAACAGACTCACGCGCAGTTCCTCTATCATCCACCGCACATGTTCCAGCCCCGCCGTGGACCGCTGCCCGGGCAGCAGGGCCGCCATGGCGTCGTCGTACTCATCTTCCAGGCGCTGCACCACAGCCATCGACTGCGCGTCCCGATTCACGTTGGATGACAGCTTCTCCAGACGCTTCTCAATCGCCTGAAGATAACGCGGCAGCTGGCTCAGCTGGGCAAAGCCCGTCTTCGCCACAAACCCCGGGTAGACCAGCAGTTCGAGCTGCTGCTTGACGTCATTCAGGGCGCTGATCAACGGGAGACTGTTGTTGCTGCTTAGCGCCTTGTCGATGCGCAGTTTCGAGGCCAGCACGCGCTCCACCACGGCGGTCACCGTGAACACCGTGTCAATCAGTTCCGCACGCACGCTCTCATACAGTGCGTCAAAATCCTTCTGGTTCCACGGCAGCGCGGCCGGGGTCAGCTTGTCGATCGTGGCCAGCGTGCAGTCGGCGATCAGGTCCGTGACGGAACCGTGCGGGTTCTGGCTGAACGTGAGTTTTTCCGTGTTGCTCAGGTGGTCCAGCACATAGCGGTCCGGCGATGGCACCCGCAGCGCGAGCAGCCGGATGACTCCGCCGCGCATAGCCGATTCCTGTACGTCCTGGCGCTGGAACACGCGGACTCCGGCCGTGGTGCCCTCGTCCACCAGGGCGGGATAGCCCGTCACGGTGTGCCCGCCCACCAGGCGTTTGATCTCCCGGGGGAGCGTGCCCACGTCCCAAGTGGTGATGCCGGAGCGTTCGGCGATGCCGTCTGCCACAGGGGCCACGGCCGCGAGGGACCCGCCGCGAGCTTGCGAGTGGGGGGAGCGGTTGGGGACGTTCGACGTCGGACGCGCGCCTTGCGCCGCTGCGGAACCTGCCGCCGTGGTGCCGGTGGCCGCGGTACCGTTGGCGGAGCCTGGTGAATCCCCTGATCTCGCCAGGCTGGATCCGCGGGCGTTCTTCCCTGTTGCGGGCGCAGTCAGCGGCGCGCGTCCGGACTGCGTCGTCTTTGGCGTGGCGCCGAGCGACTCCGCGATGGCCCGGCGCGTGGCCCCGGCCAGCGTGGCCTGAAGATCGGAGAGATCCTGACCTTCCTCCAGAATCTTCCCGTTTTTGTCCACCACGGAGAACGTCATGCGCAGGTGGGACGGCACGGCTGCCCAATTCCAGGAGCCGGGCGGGATGACATGGCCCTTGATCCGGCGCAGGGCCAGTTCAAGTGACGGCTCCAAGGCATCCGTTGCAGGGTCAAAGTCTTGGGCCAGGGCAGCTGCTGCCTGCCGTCCGACGTCGGGCGCGGGAATGAAGTTCTTCCGCACGGCCTTCGGCAGGGATTTGATCAGCGCCGCCACGAGCTCCGCCCGCAGCCCGGGAATCTGCCAGCGGAACTGGGCCTCATGCAACTGGTTCAGGAACAACAGCGGCACCTGCACGGTCACGCCGTCGGACGGGTTGGGCACGGCGCCCGGCGCCGTGGGATGGAACTCGTAGGACAGCGGCAGCTCAAATTCGCCCTGCACCCAGATCTTGGGGAAGGCGGCCTCATCGAGCTCCGGTTCCTCGGACATGACCACGTGCGCGTCAAAGTCCAGTAGCGCGGCGTCCTTGTGGCGGGCGTCCTTCCACCACTTGTCGAAGTGCCGCTCGGAGACCACATCGCCGCCGATGCGCTCGTCGTAGAACTCGAAGAGCGTCTCGTCGTCCACGCGCAGGTCGCGCCGGCGCATGCGGGTTTCCAGCTCCTCCACCTCGGCCAGCAGGGCCTGATTGCGGTGGAAGAACTTGTGGTGCGTGTTCCAGTCGCCCTCCACGAGCGCATGGCGGATGAACAGTTCACGGCTCAGCTCCGGGTCGATCCGGCCGTAATGGATGCGGCGATCCGGCACAATCGGCACGCCGTACAACGTGACCTTCTCATGCGCCATGACCGAGCCGTTGCGCTTGGACCAGTGGGGCTCGCTGTACGTGCGCTTGACCAGCTCCGGCGCCACCTGCTCGGCCCACAGCGGATCAAACTTGGCGGCGGTCCGGGCCCACAGCCGCGAGGTTTCCACGAGTTCTGCAGCCATGACCCAATCAGGCGACTTCTTGAACAGCGCCGAGCCCGGGAACACCATGAACTTGGTGCCGCGCGCGCCGGCGTATTCGCGTTTGCGTTGGTCATACAGGCCAATGTGGCTTAGCAGCCCGGTCAGCAGGGACATATGGATGGCGTCATGGTTCGCCACCGGATCAATCTCATTGCCGGACACCTTGATGTCCAGCGACTTGCCCATCTGCTTTAGCTGGGTATATAAATCCTGCCACTCGCGCACGCGCAGATAGTTGATGAATTCGGCCTTGCACAAGCGCCGGAACGCGCTGGAGGACAGTTCCTTCTGTTTTTCCTTGATGTAGCGCCACAAGTTCAAAAAGCCGGTGAAGTCCGAGTTCTCATCCACAAAACGCTTGTGCTTTTCCGTGGCGATCTGCTGCTTGTCCGTGGGCCGCTCACGCGGATCCTGAATGGTCAGCGCCGCCGCGAGCACCATGACCTCGGCCGCAACACCGCGCTTGGCGGCTTCAACAATCATCCGTCCCAGCCGTGGATCGACCGGCAGTTGGGAGAGCTGGCGTCCGACGGCGGTGATGGCACCTTGGGTGCTCACGGCGCCGAGTTCGCGCAGCAGCGTCACGCCGTCGGTGATGGCGCGGGAGTCCGGGGCCTGGACGAACGGGAACTTTTCCACGTCCTTCGGGCCCTTGGCCACACCCATCGCCGTCATTTGCAGGATCACGGCGGCCAGGTTGGTGCGCAGGATTTCCGGGTCGGTGAACTCGCTGCGGGCGTTGAAATCATCCTCGGAGTACAGGCGGATGCAGATGCCGTCGGAGACGCGGCCGCAACGGCCCGAGCGCTGGTTTGCGGATGCCTGCGACACCCGCTCAATGGGCAGGCGCTGCACTTTGGTCCGGTGTGAATACCGCGAGATACGCGCGGTACCCGGATCAATCACGTATTTGATGCCCGGCACCGTGAGCGAGGTTTCTGCCACGTTGGTCGCCAGCACGATGCGCGGTCGCGAACCGGTGGTGAACACGGCGTGCTGTTCGGCCAAGGAAAGCCGGGCGTACAGCGGCAGGATTTGGACATCGCGCAGGCGCGGATTTGTTTTAACCCGCCCGTGCAGTGCATCGGCGGCGTCGCGGATCTCGCGCTCCCCGGAGAAGAAAATCAGGATGTCTCCGGGGGCCTCCTTGGACAGTTCATCCACGGCGTCGCACACTGCATCCAGCGGGTCCCGATCCTCCTCGCTGTTGCCGCCGTCTTCCCGGTTCCCGCCGTGTCGGTTCCGGTCCGCGCCCTGGTCAAGTTCGTCGTCGTCCTCCCCATTGGCCGGGCCGGAGAGTGGGCGGTAGCGGATTTCAACGGGGAAGGTGCGGCCGGAAACCTCAACGATGGGTGCGGGGCCCTTGGGGGAGGCGAAGTGCTCGGCGAAGCGCTCGGGGTCAATGGTGGCCGAGGTGATGATGATCTTCAGGTCCGGGCGTTTGGGCAGGATTTGGCGCAGGTAGCCGAGGATGAAGTCGATGTTCAGGGAGCGTTCGTGCGCCTCGTCAATGATGATGACGGAGTATTTGCGCAGCAGGCGGTCGCGCTGGATTTCTGCCAGCAGGATGCCGTCGGTCATGAGTTTGATCTTCGTTTGTGGACCCACATGACCGGTGAAGCGGACCTGGAAGCCCACCTCCGCACCGATTTCCACGCCCAGTTCGCTGGCGATGCGCTCGGCGACAGTGCGCGCGGCGAGGCGGCGCGGCTGCGTATGACCGATCAGGCCCTTCTCCGCCAGGCCGAGTTCAACGCACATTTTCGGGATCTGCGTGGTCTTTCCCGAGCCGGTTTCGCCGGCGATGATGGTGACCTGGTTGGCTGCGATGGCGGCCATGATGTCCTCGCGGCGTTCCGAGACGGGGAGCGCGGGAGGGTAGGTGATAGTCAAAGTCATGGTGCCGTCCAGTTTATGCCGTTATTGGCGCGGAGGCGGCTTCGCTGCGGTTTGGGCGGCGCTGGTGTGGTGTCTGGGCGGTTTGGGCGGTGCTGGGGTGGCGCTGGTGTGGCGCTCGTGCGTGGTCAGGCCGCGGACACCGGCACTTTGTCCGCCTCGCGGGCTTCCGTTCGCAGGGTCAGCGCGCCCTTTGCCGCCAGCACCAGAAGGACGACGCCGGCCACTGCCAGTGCCGCTCCACCGGCAGCGCAGGCGACGGCCCAGACGTGGGACGGGGCGGCGGTTGCGGTTTTTGCTGCGATGTTGACCGCGGTTTTGAGGGCTGCCTCGGTGGTGGTGCTGACGGTGGAATTGATGGTGGCATTGATGGACACCGCTGCAAGGATGGCGCTCGTGCCAAAGCAGGCCAGCAGGGCTCCGTTGGTGAAGCGGAGGACGTTGCGGGCCGAGAGCCTGCGCCAGCGGACGTCCAGAGCCGGCATGCGGGGGTCGGCGATCGCCACTGTGCTCTTCAGCCGGTGCAGCACAAAAAGTGCGGAACCGCCCAAGGCGAGGGTTGTGAGGAGGAGGGGCACGCCGTCGTGCTTCACAGTGGAGAACTCCGGCAGCAGTTCCATGGCAAGGGTAAAGGCCGTGAAGGTGGCCAATATCGCAGCCGGCAGGAGGGCGGTATGCTGCGGCAGCAGGATTTGGGTGTGCGTGAGCTTGGCGGCGGGCAGGGCGGAGAACAGCAGCAGGCCGCCGCTGGCCGCAAGTGCGCAGGTCATGGCGACCGACAGCCCCGCCTGACCCGACAACCCTGCCTGACCCGACAACCCTGCCTGACCCGACAACCCCACGGAGATTCGCAACAGGGCGACGAACATGATGAGCGCGAAAGCGATTGCGGCCATGGTGCGCCACTGGGCTCGCGACATGGCCCGCTCCCGCTCGGCGGGCGTGGCATGGCTGGGCGCCTTGCCTGCACCAAGGGCCAGCGGTGACTTCTTCCTCGTGATCCACGACGCCACGGCAGTGACAGCCCAGGCCAGTGCCGCAAGGATGGCAAGGGCGGCAATCAATTTCGTCATGGTGGAAAGTCTTTCACGGAACGCGGTGGGCTCGGGTGCCGCGTTGGCGCGGCGGCGTCAGGCCGATATTGGCGGCGATGCCAGGCGGAGCCACGCGCGACCCGGCTCAGCCCGCCGAGTCGGTCAGTTTCTGCAGGAGAGTCGCCAGTTGTGCCTGCTCCGCCCGCGTCAGAGCGCCGGTGATGGTGTGTTCCGTGGCGAGATGTTCGGGCAGCACGGCCTCGATAAGGTCCCTGCCGACGGGTGTCAGCGAGACCAAGGTGCCGCGACCGTCGTCGGGGTTGTCATTCCTCGCCACAAGGCCCCGGTTCTCCAGCTTGTTGAGGCGCTGTGCCACGGCGCTGGTGGAAATCATGGCGTCACGGGCCAGGGCCGCGGGCGCAAGGCTGTAGGGGGTGCCGCTGCGCAGGAGCGTGGCCAGCACGTCAAAGGTCGAAGAATCCAGTCCATGTTCGGCGAAGGTGGCGGACAGGCGGGCCTCGACGCTCGATGCCGCGCGGCTGAGGCGGCCAATCACGGCCATGGGGGAAACATCCAGCCCCGGCTTTTCGGCGTGCCACTGGGCAAGGATGCGTTCTAGTTGATCCGGCATGCCACCACTCTAGCAATTCGCTAAGCACTTAGTTATATTAGCTAAGTGCTTAGTAAAAAATTGATGCTCGTTGTCGTGACTGCCCTCGCTCCGATGCTGTGGGGATCCACCTACCTGACCACCACCATGTTCCTGCCCGAAAATCGACCGATCCTGGCGGCGGTGCTCCGTGCGCTGCCGGCCGGGCTGCTGCTCCTGGTGCTGGCCAGGAGACTGCCGCAGGGTTCATGGTGGTGGAAGTCGTGGGTCCTGGGGACGCTCAATATTGGCGTGTTTTTTGCGCTGCTGTTTGTTGCCGCGTACCGCCTGCCCGGGGGAGTTGCTGCCATTGTTGCCGGGGCCCAGCCGTTGCTGGTGGCACTGCTGGCCAGTCGGCTGCTGCATGAAAAGCTGACGCCCGCGCGGCTGTTGGCCGGTTGCGCAGGAGTGCTTGGGGTGGCGCTGATTGTCCTGCAATCACAGGCGCGTCTGGATGCCGCGGGGCTTGCCGCCGCGGCCGGCGGCACCGCATCCATGGCCGTTGGGACTGTATTGGCGAAAAAGTGGGGCCAGCCTGTCGGGGCATCCGGTCGAGTGGTCTCGCCGCTGGCCACCACCGCGTGGCAGCTGATCGCAGGCGGAGCGTCGCTGGCCCTGGTGCTGCCGTTTGTTGAAGGTTTGCCGCACGCTCCACTGACGGGCGCCAACATACTTGGCTACCTATACCTCTCTGTCGCCGGGACCGCCTTTGCTTATTACTGCTGGTTCCGCGGCCTGGCCCGTCTGCCGGCTGGCGCCGCCGCTTTCCTGGGGCTGCTGAGCCCGGTGGTGGCCATCCTGTTGGGCTGGCTGGTGATGGCTCAGGCTCTGGGGCCGTGGCAGTTGTTGGGCGTGGCCGTGGTCCTGACCTCCGTCGTTGCAGGCATGGGCGTGAAAGGCTGGGGGAATGACAGAAGAAGACTTGATTTCCAGTACGACGGCGCTGGCGAACCTTGCGCTCGCAGGCCGGAACTTTGCGCTGCGGCGGGCGGAGGAGTCCGACGTCGGGCCCATCGTTGAGCTGATTGCGCGCGACCAGCTGCGTTCGGCCATCGAATCGGCCGCCCCTGGGGACAGGGCTCCCTACCTTGCCGCGTTCCGTGCCATGGATGCCGATCCGGCGCACCTGTTGTGTGTGGTCGATTCTCCGGAGGATGACGTGGTGGCCACCATGCAGCTGACTTTTCTTCCGGGACTGGCGCGCCGGGGTGCGACGCGGATGCAAATTGAGGCAGTTCGGGTGGACGATTCGCTGCGGGGCAACGGGCTCGGTTCGGCCATGATTCGCTGGGCCGTTGCCGAGGCTGGCCGCCGGGGAGCCGCGCTCGTGCAGTTGACCAGCGACAACACGCGCAGCGACGCCCACCGCTTTTACGAGCGCTTGGGGTTTGTGCAGTCACACGCCGGGTTCAAGCTCGCACTGATTTGATGTGATTACGCTCCGCCGTGAGGTGGCAGGTCGGCTGGAACGGGGCATTTTCTGCCACTTTTGGCTGGTTGATTCCTCCACAGCCACCCCTGGGGATGGTGCCGTCCACAGATTTGAAGAAGTTCTTGAGCGGGCCGCAAAATGTCAGTCCCTCCCCTTAGAGTTTATGTATAAGGAGATCGCAAAGCACTAGAACTGATGTTCAGTTTGATGATCCGAAATCGATCTTCTCAGGCTTAGATGGTTCCTGGAACTATTCTTGGAATCGGTATGGACGGACAAGGCGGTGGGCGGCATGGCGGTACCTGAATGGCTCGATTCCATGGCTGCTTGCACGGGTGCCGGTGCCGGCGCCGTCAACCAGTTGGCCGGTACGCCCCAATCTGAAGGGCAGGACTTCTCGGAGATGAGTCCCGGAAGCACTCCCAACGACGGCGCGGCAGCAACAACTAGGTGCCGTGATATGACGGATGGCGCCCGCTCCATGCTTGAACAGTGTGATGGGTTCTTTGACGCAGTGGTTCTTGCACAAATGGATGCGGCTCTCGCCCACGAATTTGCCACGAAGGACAAAAGCCATGCCGTGGCTGCTGGGGAGACGGTGGAGCAGGCTGTCCGCGAAGGGAAGAGCGCAGAGTCGTTGGCGCATTTGAGCGGGCAGGTGGCGTCGGCGCAAGCTGCCGCCCGCAAGTCAGGGGAACAGGCCGCGCTGGCCACGAATGTTGTCCGTGCGCTGGGAGGCGTAGTCGGGGAGGAAGGCTTTGATCCCGGTGTCGACGAGCAACTCTCCGGTGCCGCCCTGACCGACATGATCGGTTCCTTGGAGGATCTCAAGAACGGACTGTCTGCTGCGCAAGCGCATGCACAGGCGCTGTTCGTTGCACAGCAGCGTCTGGCTCAGGCACGTGCTGGCGTGCCCAAGGAAAAACTGGGCAGGGGAATTGCCCATCAGGTGGCGCTGGCCCGCCACGAATCACCCCACCGGGGACGCCAACTCACTGAATTATCCGAGGTGCTGGTGCGCGAAATGCCCTACAGTATGCAGGCCTTTGCACGCGGAAGCATCAGCGAGTACAAGGCCGGGCTCATAGCCAAAGAAACAGTATTCCTATCTCTCTCTGACCGCGCCAGAGTGGACCAGCTCATCTGTGGTGACCCGGACGCCGTCGGACTCATGGGTAATAGGGAACTGAGCGCGGCCATCCAAAAGGCTGCATATGCACTCGATCCGGAGGCGTGCGTGAAGCGCCATGAGAAGGCGATAGGCGACAGGTATGTTTCATTGCGTCCGGCTGCCGACGGGATGACTTATTTGACGGCTTTGATCCCTTTGAAACAGGGTGTGCGCATTCTCGTCACGCTGACCAAG
The DNA here is from genome assembly GCA_038199275.1 of Actinomycetales bacterium. Classification (GTDB taxonomy): domain Bacteria; phylum Actinomycetota; class Actinomycetes; order Actinomycetales; family Micrococcaceae; genus Specibacter. Next base: position 6,167 of record JBBPZC010000051.1, on the reverse strand, counting down.
ATCGCAGACAGCCTTAAAGCGGCTGGCGATGAACGAGGTAAGGGACAGGTCATGGCCGATGCGCTCATGCACCGGCTGATTAAGCATGCTCCCTGCGACGAAGGTGCCGGAACCATCAGCGATCACAGAGGCGTGCCGGCAGGTGGCTTTGGATCCGCAGGTCCGGAGTCAGTCGCCCAGGCTGCAAGTTCGCCAGCTGCTGGTTCGTCGGCCATTCAGGCCGGCGGTGCCTCGGCTGACGGGTGGTCGGCTGGCGCCTCACCAGCAGGTGCTGCCAGCCAGCAATTGTGCACCACGGTGGATGAGGTCAATATTTCACTGGAGCTGGTCATGACGGACCGTGCGCTCTTCGACGGAGCCAATGATCCCGCTATCTTGGTTGGTTACGACCCAATTCCAGCTCCCATTGCGCGCAGCATGATCGGTGGCGGTGGCGGTGGCGGTGGCGGTGGCGGTGGCGGTGGGCCATCACCACAGGTGTGGCTGAAACGGCTATTCACGCATCCGGACACCAACCAGCTGATGTCGATGGATTCCCAGGCGAGACTGTTTCCGGAGGGGATGAAAGAGTTCCTTCGCATTCAGGACCAACGCTGTCAGACACCATACTGCGATGCTCCCATCCGCGAGTACGACCACATCAAGTCCTATGCCGCCGGCGGCGTTACGTCCGTAGACAATGGCCAGGGTCTGTGCGCCGACTGCAACAAGGCCAAGGAAGCGGTGGGGTGGTCGTCCAAGCGGAAGCACGTAGGCGGGGCCGAGGATGCAGATCCGGAAAATGGCAACGTGCCCGGAACGGAAATCACCACACCAACAGGGCACCGCTACGTATCCACGGCGCCTCCGCTGCCGGGACCGGTCGGCCGGCGCCGACGGCGGAAGTAACCAAAACGCCGGTGGTAGTTTGCCATGGCGCCAGTCCCCGCCGGCGGTAATTTGCAGCAGTCGGATACCTCTGCAACCGCAGTAGCCTGAGGAAATCGGAAGCCTACGGGAGCCGTACAGCCCGCATGACCTCATCGTGAATCGTGATTGTGTTGCCGTTTGGATCCGTGGCGGCTCGCGGCCGGGCTTCGGAAACCTCCACCCGCCACCGGTCCGTATCCAGGGAACGGGCCACGTCGGCCGCCGTGAAGAACAGTTCAGGGCCACGCGGTCGGCGGGCTCCAGCTTGAATGTCCGATTCTGAATGGCCAACGATGAGCAACGACCCGCCAGGGGCCACAGCCGCGGCAAGTCGGGCGAACAAGGGCTCCCGGTCCACTGTTGGCAGGTGCATGAATTGTGCAGTGACTAGGTCGAACATCACGGCTCGGGGAGTCCACGCGAGCAGGTCCTGGTGTTCCCAGGCAATGGTGCCGGCCAGCGCAGTACCGGTTGCTGCCTTCGCGGCAGCGTGGCGGGCAGCTTTTTGCAATGCGACGCTGGAAATGTCAACAGCCACCACCTGCCAGCCGCGCTCCGCCAGCCACAGGGCATCTGCACCTTCACCGCAGCCAACATCCAACGCGCGGCCAGTGACGAGGTCCGCAGCCTCAGCTATCAATTGCGGGTTCGGACTGCCACTCCATACAGTGTCACTGCCGCTGTATCGTTCATCCCAAAACTTCTCGTTAAACAAGGTCGCCATGTGAACACGGTATACCGGGGCGGCTGCGGTTCCGGGCCGCTCACGGTGCCGCGGTGCCACCGCGCACAGGCGGGCGGCCGGGCGGGCCCGCCTAGCAGTGTCGCGCACCGGCCACCACCTGGCTCCGGTCACCATCCGACTACGGTGTGAGTGCGGCACGCTCGTCATCGCGGGGAGCGTAGACCACAGGGTTGGTGCCGCCGTCGAACGTCTTGACGGGTCGCTGCAGATTCCAAGCTTCCCAGCCCGGGCTGCCGGAGGTGGCGAATTCCAGCCATGACCGGTGCATGACGGTGGCCAGCGGCTGAGGAGCGGTGCTCCTGGCCGGGCCGAGTGAATCGGCGGAGGCCAGATCGTCAAAGACAAAACCAAGTTCGACGGCGTAACCGCCATGAAACCACACCATGACAGGGAGCAACTCCGGCCCCCGGTTCGCCGGCGCCGCCATATTCAAATTCAGAAAGTTCTCCCCGGGACACTCACCGTGGGAAGAATGCGTGCAATGGCACCGGAATAGGGATTTTGGGGTGCGGTGGGGCCGAGTTCGGTGGCATCGTGCAAACCCTCCCACGCCGATGCTCGGCCGGGCGTGCGAAACGCAACTCTCCCACCGGTGCGGCGGCACAGGGAATGCCCCAATAGTGTTCGACGCCGTTCCGTGTCTCGCCGCGGACCCCGCCGCGGGATGTGGTGGCGGTTTCACCCAAGGAAGGAACGGCGTCGTGCGTGGACATTGAAGGCTCCTAAACTGGCTGTTGCAGCTTAGGTGCGGCACCGAAATTGGCTGGATGTGGCTCACTTTACCGGCGGGTGCTCTCCGCAGTCGGGAGCAGGCTACACCGCGCTGGTCATGTGAGGCAGGGCCTGGTGGGTGGCGACGGCCAGACGGTTCCAGACATTGATCGCAGAAATTGCCATGAGAAGCATGGGCATTTCAGTGCCGGTGAAGTGGGTGGCTGCATTGGCCCATACGTCATCGGGGACGCCGCCAGCACTGATCAGGGTCACGGCCTCGGTCAAAGCCAAGGCAGCCTGTTCACGTTCGGAAAACATTGCCTTCGCCTCGTGCCAGCCAGCGAGGACATCAAGGCGGCGGTTCTCGACACCGGCCTGGCGGGCCTCCCTGCCATGCATGTCCAGGCAGTAGGCGCAACCGTTGATTTGAGATGCACGGATCTTCACCAGCGCCAGCAAATTTTCGCCCAAGGTGCCGCTGTGGATGTACTTTTCCATGGCGTACATGGACTTGTAGGCCTCGGGATCGATCTCGTTGATGTTCAGGCGTTCGGTGGCCATGACAGATGCTTCTTCCTTGTGAATTATTTCCCAATGGATACTTCCAGCTTGCCGCTGCCAGCCGCGCGGCGCAAGGGACGGGCACGCTTGGCTGTGCCGCCGGTGAGACTGGGGGTAAGCCAGGTTGTGCCGTCCGCGAGACTGTGCCGATTACCGACCCTTGCTGCGGCGGATCAGCTCCTGATACCAGTAATAGGATTCCTTCGGCGTGCGCTTCTGGGGGTCATAGTCAATGTGGACGAGTCCAAAACGCTGTGAATACCCCGCGGCCCATTCAAAGTTATCCATGAGCGACCAGTGAAAATAGCCGCGGACATCCACGCCAGCCTGCATGGCCACCCGCACCGCGCGCAGGTGGGCATCCGTGTACTCGATCCTGCGAACATCGCGCACCCGGCCGTCGTCGTCCGGCCCGTCATTGATGGCAGCGCCGTTCTCCGTGATGTAAATGGGAGGCAGTGCCTCCCCATAACGTTCTTTGAAGTTCAGGAGCAGTTCTGTGAATCCGTCGGGAACCACCGGCCAATCGAAGTCCGTTCGCTGGTAGCCTTCCAGCTCGCGGAGTGAGAAGGGCAGGGTGGCATCAAGTTCGTGCCCGTCAATCAACGCGGCTTCTCCGGCGTTGGGAGCGCCAACGAGCGTGGGGTTGTAGCTGTTGATCCCGTACCAGTCGATCGGGGAGGAAATAATGGCAAGGTCCCCATCGGCAATGGGCGGCAGGAACGGCGTCAACTCCTCCGGATAGGCGCCGGTGAGGATGGGATCGGCGAAGATCCAGTTGGCAATGTTGTCGTACACACCAGCCGCCTGCAGGTCTTCCTCGCGCTCGCTCGTCGACCAAGTGACGGCGTGGTTGTTGGCGATGCCGATGTTGTTGGCGCCCGCCGACCGCAGTGCCTGAACTCCCAACCCGTGGGCTAGAAGTAAATGGTGTGCGGCCGGGAGAGCGCCAAAACCGAGCGCCAGACCCGGCGCATGGATCCCCGCACCATAACCGAGCATGGTCAGGGCCACCGGCTCGTTGATGGTGATCCAACGCGAGATCCGGTCCGCAAAGTGTTCACCCACCAGGGCCGCGTAATCGGCGAAACGTTCTGCCGTGTCCCGGTTGAGCCAGCCGCCTGTCTGCTCCAATTCCAGTGGAGTGTCCCAGTGAAACAGAGTGGGACTGGGGGTGATGCCTGCCTCGAGCAGCCCATCCACCAGCTTGTCGTAAAAACCAAGTCCGACGGCGTTCACCGCACCTTTCCCGCCCGGCTGGATGCGCGGCCAGGAGAAGCTGAACCGGTAGGCGTCAATACCCAGTGCCTTCATAAGGGCTATGTCTTCGGGATAGCGGTGGTAATGGTCGCAGGCAATCTCCCCGGTGTCGCCATTGAGCACCCGGCCGGGTTCGGCCACGAAAGCATCCCAGCTGGAGGGCCCGCGGCCGCCTTCGCTGATGGCACCTTCTATTTGGTAGGACGCAGTGGAAACACCCCACACAAAGTCGGCGGGAAACACGGGAAATTCGGGCTTATCCATGGAGACCTTTCATCGCGGGATGCGGCCCAATATGAAACCGGGCAGTGACGTACGTGGCCTGAGCTTTTCGGATCGCCGCAGCCAAGTCAAGGGTTTGGCGCTACGGATCGCTCGGCTGATCGTGGGAAATGACGCGTCCGCGGGAAATGACGCGGCCTGCATGTCTGCATGCCTGCATGCCGGCCCGCCGCAATCCACATTCATAAGCGAGCACAACGGCCTGAACCCTGTCCCGCAATCCGAGCTTGACAAGAAACCGTGTCACAAGGGTCGTAATGGTGGTTTCGCCCAAAAACAGTTCGGCGCCGATCTCCGTATTGGAGCGGCCCTCTGCAAGCACCGCAAAGACCTCGAGTTCTTGAATTCTGGAACTCATCCGCCCGGGATTGACCACCACTGCACTGTCGCGGATACGCCGGGATAAATGCGCCGCAAAAACAGGGTTAGCGGCCAGAATGTGTGTATGGCCCGGGCGTGTCATCGGCTTCTTCCGCCCCATCCTTGTTGGATTCCGTTCCCGTCTTCGGGGCTGAAGGCTGTGTCGTAGAGGGCTGGCCCGATGGGCTCTTCGATGGTTTTGGTTTGTTTTCTTTGGGGCTGCCAGTGGCTGGGTTTCACGAACGTCCAGGGGTCTTTCGGGGACTCGCTGTGGAGGTAGAGGTACCAGTCAACGGCTCGTTTGGCGTGGTCGTCGGTGAGACCACGGTGATCGCGTAGAAGGTGCTTGAGACCGGCATTGATTCCGCCTTCCAAGGGGCTGGTGGTTCGGTCGATCTTGTGCTCGTTAGTGGCGGCGGTGAGCCAGGTGAACAGGTGCCCATTTTTCAATACCGTGGCCAGTGTTCCGCGGGCCCGACGCAGGCGTAGATGTGTAAACCACCATTGCTGGTTCGTGCCGATATGGGAGGGCCTCTCGCCGTTCTTCTTCGCGTAGGTTCGGGTCTTCAAGAAGGACTCCCAGCGTGCTTCCCAGGAAGCGAATTCCCCGGCCCAGACAGCGGCTTGGTCAAGGTCTTGGATCGGTGTCAGGGCCTTGGCTAATGCCAGTAATTCCTTGCCGGCATCGAGGTTTGGGCGCATAGTGAGGTGTGTTCGAATGTTCTGCTGGATATGAAAAAGACACCGTTGCACCTTCGTGCCTGGCCAGTGCTCGCGCAGCGCACTTTCCAGGCCTTTGTGCCCGTCAACGATCGCGACCGCAGGTGCCGGGATTTGTTGCAGCAGGGCAGACCAGGACGCATGTTTTTCTCTGTCGCACCACTGCCAGGCGATGACGTGGTTGCCGGTGTAGGCGACCAGCACGCACCAGTCGTTGAAGTAGGTTCCGTCAAGCATGATCTGGGGATGTATTTCACCGCTCACGACGGCTGTAGGGGACACCGTCCAGCACCAGGTACTCTGACGCCTAAAGGTGCGTGCGGAGCCTGCATGGGCTTCCTGACGGTCCTTGCCGGTGATCCAGGACAGGAACGCTGTGAACTCTGCTTTCTTGCTGACATCGACACGTGACTGGGTGCTGGAAGCACCACAGGACTTGCACCGCCACCTAGTTCTTCCCGCGCTGGTCTTGCCATTCTTTACGAGCTTCTTAGTACATACACCACACCTGGGGTGATTCTTGGGAACTGTCACCATACATGCTTTCAAAGCATGTACAGGGCCCTGCATCCCATATGATTACTGGCCAAAAGCCATTTTTCATACACACATTCTG
>JBBPZC010000050.1:0-16204 GCA_038199275.1 Actinomycetales bacterium | reverse complement strand
ACCACGGACATCGGCCGGGAAGCGGCCGGCGTCGAGGTGACCTCCACCGGACACATCAAGGGCGACGGCGTCTCCCGCACCAGCGCCCCCAACGTGTACGCCGCCGGCGACTGCACGGGCGTCTTTGCGCTCGCCTCCGTGGCAGCCATGCAGGGCCGCATTGCCGTGGCCCACCTGGGTGGGGACGGGGTCAGCCCGCTCAAGCTCCACCAGGTCTCGTCCAACATCTTCACCTCACCGGAAATTGCCTCCGTAGGAGTCTCCGAAGCAGACCTCGCCTCCGGCAAGTACCAGGGTGATGTCATCAAGCTCTCGCTGCAGACCAACGCCCGCGCCAAGATGCGAAACGTCAACGACGGCTTCGTCAAGATCATTGCCCGCAGGGGTTCCGGCACCGTCATTGGCGGCGTCGTGGTGGGTGCCGGGGCATGCGAACTGATCTTCCCGATCGCGCTTGCCGTCTCCCAGAAACTGCACGTGGACGACGTCGCCAACACCTTCACGGTGTACCCGTCCCTCTCCGGTTCAATCTCTGAGGCCGCACGGCGCCTGCACGTCCACATGTGACGGTGACTTCCCAACGCTGAAGCTCTGGCGAGCCGTCCGCGTTGGTGGGCTCCCGCCGTCGTACCTTCCCTTAGTGGACTGGCGCGGAACGAATGGCGGGCCCGTCCGGTTCCCGTAAATGGAGAGATCATGCTCACATGTAGGTTAATGTGGATTCATGACCTCATCAACTTCCGGCCGGGGGAGAACAGCTGCCCCGGCCCGTCGGGAGACATTCTCCTCGCGACGACTCTTCATACTTTCAGCGATCGGCTCCGCCGTGGGACTGGGCAACATTTGGCGTTTCCCCTATGTTGCCTACGAAAACGGCGGCGGCGCCTTCCTGATTCCATACCTGGTGGCACTGTTGTGCGCCGGCATTCCCCTGCTCTTCCTCGACTACTCCATTGGCCACCGCTTCCGCGGCTCGGCGCCCCTGGCCTACCGGCGGTTGCACCGTGCGGCAGAACCGATTGGCTGGTGGCAGGTGCTGATCTGCTTCGTCATCGCCATCTACTACGCCGCGATCATCGCCTGGGCCGCCATGTACGCCTGGTTCTCCATCACGAAAGCCTGGGGCGACGACGCCGAAGGCTTCTTCTTCAATAACTATCTGCACTCCGCCGACCAGGCCGGACTCTCATTCGACTTCGTTTCCAGCGTCTTCTTCCCCATGCTCGCGGTGTGGATCGTGACGATTGTGATCATGGTGGCCGGCGTGAACAAGGGCATCTCACGTGCCAACGCGGTCATCCTGCCGCTGCTGGTGGTCATGTTCGTGATCCTCGTCGTCCAGTCAGTGTTCCTCGAAGGCGCCATGGAAGGCCTGAACGCCTTCTTCACCCCCAACTGGGCCGCACTGCAGAATCCCGGCGTGTGGGCCGCAGCCTTCGGCCACATCTTCTTCTCCCTCTCCGTGGCCTTCGGCATCATGGTCACCTACTCCTCCTACCTCAAGCGCAAGACCGACCTGACCGGTTCCGGCATGGTCGTGGCCTTCGCCAACTCCGGCTTTGAGATCCTCGCCGGCATCGGCGTCTTCGCGGCACTGGGCTTCATGTCCGTGACCTCCGGAAAGCCCGTGGACGAGGTGGCCTCCGGCGGCATCGGGTTGGCCTTCGTGGCCTTCCCGACCATCGTCTCCGAGGCGCCGTTTGGTGCGGTGCTGGGCGTCCTGTTCTTCGGTTCGCTGGTCTTTGCCGGCCTGACGTCCCTGATCTCGATCCTAGAAGTCATTGTCGCGGCGTTCCAGGACAAACTGGGCTGGAGCCGCAAGAGCGCCACGTTGGTGGTCACCATTCCCATTGCGCTGATCTCGCTGATCCTGTTCCCCACCACCACCGGCATCCAATTGCTGGACACCTCGGATGCATTCGTGAACCAGTTCGGCATCCTGGCTTGTGCACTGGTCACGGTCATTGTGGTCTCGGCCGGTCTCAGCAGCCTGCCGCGTCTGCAGAAGCACCTGAACCGGACCTCCTCCGTCAAGATGGGCACCGGGTGGCGCATCCTTGTTGGTGGGATCGCACCCGTGGCCCTGGGCTACATGCTGATCAACGAAATCCAGTCGAAGAGCACCGAGCAATACTCGGGTTATCCGGCCTGGTTCAACGGGGTCTTCGGCTGGGGCATGGCCAGTGCACTGATCGTGGGAGCACTGCTGTTGTCCTTGATTCCCTGGAGCGAGAAATCCAAGCTCAAGGACCCCGAGTATGACGAATTCAACGCCGCCGAGGAACTCGATGGCGACGTGGACAACAACCGTGAGGATGTGAAGCTATGACCCCGGGAGCCATCGTAATGATGATCATCGCCATGGTGACGGTGTGGGGCGGACTGGGCCTGGCCCTGTGGAACCTCGCCCGACACCCTGAAGACGAAGACGAACTTCCCTCGCGCGAAGAAATGCCGCACGAGCTCTAGCTTTTGATGCCGAGCGCTCCCTCACCACGTGGGGGAGCGCTCGGCGTTTAAGGCCTTCGAGCCCACCATGCGTTCGCCTGATGAGACGATTGTCCAATGGGTGGACCATGGGACTAATGTTGATGGAGTCAAAATGCCCCCGCACCACCGCAGGTTCTGTTACGTTGGTCACTTGTGCTGCGTTTACCCACGCGGCACTGCTGACCGTTCGACAACGAGCGGCGAGGCCCCAGAGAAAGCCCATCCATGCGCAGCTCCACACACACGGAGGCGGTGGACAGCCCGCAGGTCAACAGCCGCGGCCGTGTCATCGTCGCCAGCCTCATTGGCACCACGATCGAATTTTATGATTTCTACGTCTACGCCACTGCGGCCGTCCTGGTTTTCCCGGCCCTCTTCTTCCCCAATGCCGACGCAGCCACAGCCCTGCTGAGCTCCTTCGCCATCTTCGGCGTAGCCTTCATTGCCCGCCCGCTGGGCTCCATTGTGTTTGGCCACTTTGGCGACAAGGTGGGACGCAAGGGAACCCTGGTGGCGTCGCTGCTCACCATGGGCGTTGCCACCTTCCTGAGTGGCTGCCTGCCGACGGCGCTCGTGCCCCGTTGGGTATTCTGGGCACCGGCACTGCTCGTGGTCATGCGCTTCCTGCAGGGTCTGGCGCTGGGCGGTGAGTGGAGCGGTGCCGCACTGCTGGCCACCGAAAACGCCCCCGCCGGCAAGCGTGCCATTTGGGGAACATTCCCGCAGCTGGGCGCGCCCATCGGCTTCATCCTGGCCAACGGCATCTTCCTGTGGCTCAGCTTCGGCCTGACCACCGCCCAGTTCCAGGCGTGGGGCTGGCGCATTCCGTTCCTGTTGAGCGCCGTCATGGTCATCATTGGCCTGTACGTCCGCCTCAAGCTCGTGGAAACCCCCGCCTTCCAGAAGGTCATCGACCAGGGTGAAGTGTCCAAGCTTCCCGTGGGCCGCGTCTTCAAGACCAGCTGGCGTCCGCTGATCCTGGGCACCTTCGTCATGCTCGCAACCTACGTGCTCTTCTACCTGATGACCACGTTCACGCTGTCCTACGGCACCACCCCCGCCACCATTGAGGCAGCAAAGGCGAAGGCGGAAGCAGGCGGCAAGCCCATGACGGCCGACGCCATCGCTGCCTGGGTGCCGGGTCTGGGCTACACGCGCAACGAATTCCTGATCATGCTCATCATCGGTGTGGTCTTCTTCGGCATCTTCACACTCGTCTCCGGACCCTTGGCCGAGAAGTACGGCCGCCGCAAGTCGCTGCTCTGGATCACCGGTGGCATTGCCGTGTTTGGTTTGACGTTCGTGCCGTTGTTCGGTGCGGGCCTGGCCGGTGTCATGACGCTGCTCATCCTGGGCTTCACGCTGATGGGGCTGACCTTTGGCCCCATGGGTGCGCTGCTGCCGGAGCTGTTCCCCACCAACGTCCGTTACACAGGATCGGCCATCAGCTACAACATGTCCAGCATCCTGGGTGCCGCAGTGGCTCCGTTCATTGCCGTGGCACTGTGGCAGTCGGCCAATGGCAGCCCTGTCCTGGTGGGGGTCTACTTGACCTCCATGGCGGTACTGACGCTGATTGCGCTGTTCATCATGAAGGAGACCCGCGACCTGGAGTACACCTCCAACGTCAGCTAGTTCCTTAATCAACTGTGTCGCAGTTATTGCATCAAAAAGTGCCGGGGAGCGCTTTTTGAATGCAATAACTGCGACACAGTTTTTTGTGGTGCAAGGGCCTTGAAATTCGGCGCACAGTTCGCCCCTCACCTGGGCGCAGAATCTATTCGGCGCAGCGCTCAGGGTCGAGTGCTGCGCCGAATTTTGAAGTGGCCCGAAGTCAGTCCTCGATGGTGGCCAGAACGGCGCCGGCGGAGACGGTGTCCCCGGCCGCTGCGCCCAGGCCGGTGATGGTGCCTGCGCGGTGGGCGGTGAGCGGCTGTTCCATCTTCATGGCTTCCAGGACCACGATGAGGTCGCCCTCGGCCACGACGTCGCCGTCGGCCACGGCCACCTTGACGATGGTGCCCTGCATGGGCGAGGTGAGTGCGTTGCCGCTGGCGGCTGTGGGGCCGCTGGTGCGGTTGCGTCCTGCCTTCTTCAACTTCTTGCTGCCGTTGCTGGAGCCGTTGCCAACGGAGAACGACGCCGGCAACGTCACCTCAAGCCGTTTGCCGCCCACCTCAACGGTGACGCTTTGGCGCGTGCCGGCGTCGTCCGCTGCCTCGGCACTGCCGGAGAGGTCAAAGGCGGGGATGGTGTTGTTGAACTCGGTTTCGATCCAGCGGGTGTGCGTGGTGAAGGGGGTTCCGTCGGTGGGCGCGAAAGCGGGGTCGACGACGACGGCGCGGTGGAACGGCAGGACGGTGGGCAGGCCGCCGATCTGCATTTCCTCCAGTGCGCGGGACGAACGCTGCAGTGCCTGCTCGCGGGTGGCCCCGGTGACGATGAGCTTGGCCAGCATGGAATCGAAGTTGCCGCCAATGACCTCGCCGGCCGTGATGCCGGAATCGACGCGGACGCCGGGGCCGGAGGGCAGGCTCATGGTGGTGACGGTGCCCGGTGCCGGCATGAAGCCCCGGCCCGGGTCCTCGCCGTTGATGCGGAATTCGAAGGAGTGGCCGCGGACTTCGGGGTCGCCGTAGCCGAGTTCCTCGCCACGGGCGATGCGGAACTGCTCTCGGACCAGGTCGATCCCGGTGACTTCTTCGGAGATGGTGTGCTCCACCTGCAGGCGCGTGTTGACCTCGAGGAAGGAGATGGTGCCGTCCGTGCCGACCAGGAATTCGCAGGTGCCGGCGCCAACGTACCTGGCTTCCTTCATGATGGCCTTGGAGGCCTCATAAAGGCGGGCGTTCTGCTCATCGGTCAGGAAGGGTGCCGGGGCTTCCTCGACCAGTTTCTGGTTGCGGCGCTGCAGCGAGCAGTCGCGCGTGGAGACGACGACGACGTTGCCCGCAGCGTCTGCCAGGCACTGGGTTTCCACGTGGCGCGGGGCGTCCAGGAAGCGCTCCACGAAGCACTCGCCGCGGCCAAAGGCGGCGACGGCTTCGCGGACTGCGGATTCGTACAGTTCGGGGATTTCCTCGCGGGTGCGGACCACCTTGATGCCGCGACCGCCGCCGCCATAAGCGGCCTTGATGGCCAGCGGCAGGCCGAACTCATCGGCAAAGTCGAGGACTTCCTGGGTGGATTCCACCGGGTTCTTGGTGCCGGGAACCAGGGGTGCGCCCACCTTTTCTGCAATGTGGCGGGCCTGGACCTTGTCGCCCAGCGCAGCGATGGCCGCGGGGGAGGGGCCGATCCAGGTTAGGCCGGAGTCGATGACGAACTGCGCGAACTCGGCGTTCTCGGCCAGGAATCCGTAGCCGGGGTGCACGGAGTCGGCGCCCGAGGCACGTGCGGCGTCGATGATCTTCTCCATGACCAGGTAGGAGTCCGCTGCGGTGGTGCCACCCAGTGCGAATGCCTCGTCGGCCATCCGCACGTGCAGTGCATCCCGGTCCGGCTCTGCATAGACGGCAACGGAGGCGATGCCTTCGTCGCGGGCTGCCCGGATGATGCGGACGGCAATTTCGCCGCGGTTGGCGATCAGTACTTTGCTCAGCTTTTGTGCCGGGGCAGATGGTGAAATGCTCACTGACGGACTCCTTCTATTCTCAAGAGAGCCTAGCGCGACTATGTGGATTTTCCGCACACATCATGCCCTTTATGCGTGTGCAGATGGATTCCTTTGTGGGGTTCCTACAATATTCGCCAGTGTTGTTGCCCGGCGTTGCTGCCTGGCGTTGCTGCCTGGCGCGGATATGCGGTCATGTGTGGGCAGCCTTGTACCGTGCTGCCCGCAGATGACGGGGTTGGTGCAGCGGCTAGGGCATGGTTCCGCGCGTGACGCGGTCATGGATAGTGGCGCCGCCGCGGCCTTTGTGCACGCGCAGGAACTGCTGCTCAGAGACCTTGGCGACGGTGGCTGATTTGGCGGCGGGCAGTTCCTCGGCAGTGCCGGCCAGCTCCCTTTGGGTTGACGGCGGCTGTTGCCAGTTGCCAGTTGCCTAGTGCCTATTGCTTGTTGTCTACTGTCCAGCAATCAGGCGCAGGGTGGCCATGTGGTGCTCCCATGCCCGAAGGCCTTCGGGGCTCAGCTTCACGGAGGTCCGCGGGAACTTGCCCACGAAGGCCTTTTTAATCTCCACGAATCCGGCCTTTTCCAGGGCGGACAACTGCTTGCTGAGTACCGAGTCGCTGACCTGAATGGTGTTGCGCAAGTCCTTGAAGTCCATCGATTCGGTTTTGGACAGAGCGGCGGCAATGGAGAACCTGACGGGTTGGTGCAGGACTTCGCTCAGTTCATGGCGGGGATGCTGGGGAGCGTCCGGAGGAGTTGCTTCTTGTGCGGGTCCGGCTGGTTGGGGGTTCATGCGCGCAACTCCCTGAATCCTGCCGCCAGGCCGACGGCTGCCAGTACGATGGCCGCGGTGATGTAGTAGGCGAGGCTGCCGTTGGGGAACGCGAGTGAGCCAATGGCGAGGGCTGCTCCGTAGAGCACGAAGTACGCGACGATTGAGGTGGCAAACCTCTTGCTATAACCGGACTTTGTGGTGCGCTGCATGAGCGGCCAGATAAGCGCCGTGATGGCGGCCCATGCACCGACGCTCATGGCGAGCAGCGGGGCTCCATAACCTGTGTGGGCGACGATGTGAAAACCAATCATCAGCAGTGAGCCAAAGATTGCCATGGAGTTGAACACCATGGCCGTGGGCCAGCCGGCGGCGCTGGTTGCCGTGGTGCTGATGCCTTCGGCGCGGGCCAGAAGTTCATGCGCCTCCGCGGCCGATAGTGGGGAGTTGCTCTCAGTCATGGCGGGCCTTTCCCTTGAAGCGGTGTTGAAGTCCTTCAACTCTACGAAACTACTTTCCATCCTGTCAAGTAGTTTCTTTTCCTTCGGCTGGGAGCGTGCTCGGGTCCAGGCAGGCTGGCGCGGCTTAGTGTGCCCACAGGTCCGTAATCGCGACGCCATGCTGGGCCAAAAGCCGGCGCAGGGTGGAAATGGACAGCCCAACCACCGTGTGGGGATCACCGTCGACACTTTTAATGAAGGCCCCGGCCAACCCGTCAATGGTGAACGCGCCAGCCACCTGCAGAGGTTCGCCGGTGGCAACATACGCATCAATCTCCGCATTCGTGACGTCCTCAAAGGTGACCACGGCGCTGGCGACCGCTCCGTACCCAACAGGCGATCCGCCGTCGTGCGTGGCGGTGTGGTCCACGGAAATGAGCCAGTGGCCGGTATGCAGCACGCCGGAGTGGCCCCGCATCATCCGCCAGCGCTCCCGGGCAACCTCGGGCTCCCAGGGCTTGCCGTAAGCCGCGCCGTCGAGCTCAAAGACGGAGTCGCAGCCAAGCACCAGCCCTGACGCGGCGGACGCCGCCACGGATTCGGCCTTGGCGCGGGCCAGCAGCAGTGCCATCTCGGCAGGTGTGACAGGTCCGGCGGCTGCTGTGAGCGCATCCTCATCAGCGTCGGAAACCTTGACGGCGTGGGCGATCCCGGCGTCGGTGAGGAGCCTGGTGCGGGCGGGGGAAGCGGAGGCGAGGATCAGCTGCGGGGTCATGTTCCAAGCCTAAGTGCCCTGGTTCTCGTCTGCGGCCAGCGGCGCAGTCCGCTTCGAGGAAGGGCGGTGAATGGTGGCTCATTTTATAGTGATGTGCGTACTCCTGTGTCTGGGCGCGGGCACACGGGTGCTGGGCCTGCTTGAAGCGGATGAATTGCCCGACGAGCAGCTCGCCAAGCAATACGGTGCGCTGGTTCAGTGCATCATCGACGACCCGACCATCCTGTAACGGTCCCCGTTCTGATCCGACGCTCTGTTCGCGCGCAGCAGTCAGTGTGCGAAAGCGGCAGCATCAGTGGGCAAGTGGGAGCATCGCCTGCATACTTTCCTCCAACTCGCGATTCCGAAAGCGGAGTGACAAGCGTTGAATCCTTGAATTTCCACCCGCTGGATCCCAGTCCATGGCAGGTGTTGCCTTGATTTGTTGGATGGATGTGGCAGGTTGAAAGAATCAGATTGTTCAGGAGCACTGTGCAACCCGTTATCGAAAGTTTATTGGCCGCGTCCATCACCTTGACGATAAGGAACATTTACACCATGAATGCATCATCTTCGAAGCCTGACGCCCCCATCATTGACTCGTCCAGTACGGGCCGCGCCGACACGGTTGGAACGCTCTTGCGCCGTACCGTCTCACGTAACGGTGCAACGGAGGCATTGCTGTTCGAGGACCGTCGATGGACCTACGTTCAGCTCGAGATGGGTGTTGACCGAGTTGCGCGGCGCCTCTTGGGCCTTGGGCTGTCGAAAGGTGCCCGAATTGCCGCCTACGGTGCGAACTCCGATGCTTACCTTTTTCTCTACCTTGCGTGCGCCAGGACCGGACTGGTCCACGTGCCCGTGAACTTTGCCCTGAAGGGGGACGAGCTCAGCTACCTGCTCAATGACTCGGGCGCCAGCATTTTAGTGGTTGATCCCGACTTGCTGCCGCTCGTGGACGAGTTGCGGTCGTCTGGCAGGGCACCGGAACTTGAGCAGGTGTGGCCCATGTTCCCCGGAACCGACTCAAGCGAAGTTTCCCTCCTGGAAACCGCCCTGAACGACGACGTCGATTCGGTCCCGGTTGAGGTCGCCGTGGGCGAGCATGATCTCCTCCAACTGCTGTATACCTCTGGCACCACCTCCGCCCCCAAGGGTGCAATGATGACTCACGCGGCATTGCTTGCGGAATACATCTCTTCCATCATCGCGCTGGACTTCACCGCCGAAGATCGGCCGCTCATCGCAATGCCGCTGTACCACTCGGCCGCCATGCATGTTTTCATGCTGCCTTACCTTTCGCTCGGGGCCACCATCCGATTGATCGCCCGTCCCGACGTCGGCAAGATTCTAAAGCTCGTCGAAGAGGAACACATCGGCTCACTTTTCCTGGCACCGACGGTCTGGGTTCCACTGAGCAACCACCCGGATCTGGAAACACGGGACTTGTCCTCGCTGACCAAGGCCCAATACGGGGCATCCATCATGCCCGTGACGGTGCTTCAGCGGTTGCGCTCCCGGTACCCGAAGATTGGATTCTACAACTGCTTCGGCCAGTCCGAGCTCGGCCCGCTGTGCACAGTGCTTCGCCCCGAGGAACACGAAACCCGCCCAGCGTCCTGCGGCCGTCCCGTCTACTATGTGGAAGCACGCGTCGTCACCTCGGACGGCAGAGTCTCCTCCGCAAATGAGCCAGGGGAGATTCAGTATCGGTCCCCTCAGTTGCTGGCTGGCTACTGGAACAAGCCGGAGGCCACGGCGGAGGCGTTTGTCGATGGCTGGTTCCGCTCAGGAGATCAGGTCACCCAGGATTCGCAGGGGTTCATCGAAGTCGTGGACCGGATCAAGGATGTCATTAATACTGGGGGAGTCAACGTTGCACCGCGGGAGGTTGAGGACTGCATTTACGAACTGCCCGAAGTTGCGGAGGTGGCCGTCATCGGCATCGCTGATGATAGGTGGATTGAGGCGATCACTGCCGTTGTTGTCCTCAAAGAGGGTGCGTCCTTGACCGCAGAGTCTGTGCGCGCCCACGTCAAGAGCCGGCTTGCAGACTATAAGGCGCCCAAACGCGTGGACTTCGTTGCAGAACTTCCCCGCAACCAGTCGGGCAAGCTCCTCAAACGGCAACTGCGCGCGGAACGAGCTGACTGAACCGCGGAGATACAGGCAGAATTGTCTGGACGAACTGGTTTGGGTGAGCTGACGTCCGGCGCGCTGAGCATGCATCCCTACCCCGTGAGTCGCACTTGCGTGTGCTGCGACGGGGGCCATAACTACGTGACAATCGACCAAGGAGCCACGCATGGTTCCCTGCGGCAGGGCGTGCGGCAGGGCGTGCGGCAGGGCGTGCGGCAGGACGTCCGGGGAGCAACGTTGCAACCACGTTGCATGAGTTGGATCACACCGTCCCGCGCGCGCCGCCCCGCTAGACTCTCCCCATGGACTTGCTTATTCCCTTGGTTGTTTTGTTGCTGGTGGTTGCCGTGGTGGCCCTGTTGTTGGCCAAGCAGGCGAAGGCGCGCCAGGCCGAACGCACCGCCCGGCAATACGGAGCCAAGTCCACCCACGACGCCACGTACCAACCCACCTACGAGGACCCTGCGGTCCGCCCCGCCGACGCAGAGATTCAGGAGGCCATGGAAGCGATGGCGGGGAACCTTGCCGAACTCCTGAAAAAGAAGGGGGCGGGCAAGGGCACCTTTGAAACCACCGTCACCACCACAACCACCAGCACCTCACACCCGTTGACGACCACCACCACCCATCACGCCGGGCCGGGGACCTCGGGTCCAGCCAGTGCGGCGGGTCCGGCCGGCACCCATTACACGGAGCGGTCAATCTCCCTGACCGAGCAAACAGCCGAACGTGTCAAGGCGCTGGCCCTGGCCGGTCAGCGCGAGGAGGCTGTTGCCGTGCTGACCAGCGAAACAGGCATGGACGGACAAGGAGCCGACATGATGGTGGACATGATCCTGGAGCAGTCCTAACCTTCCAGCGCCACCAAATACGCCACGACCGCCGATCGCCTGGGTGAGCGCGGCGGCAGGAGACGCAGGGCTGGGCGCCGCGGTCCAAGTAATTGCGGAGCAGTTCGGCGTCAACCACCAGGGCGTGCGGGAGCCGGTAGGGTCGAGATTCCGGTACCAGGGACAAGATGTTGGCGCCCACTGCTTCCGGCACGCCAGTGATGTCGACAATGCCGAAGATGGATCTTTGAATCCGGATCGTGCACGGGAACGGCGGTGCAACTCCACGAGTGGACGGCCGTGTTGAAGTGTTCCTGGCCCCTGATCGGCACACTTTTTCCCAGCACCAGGGCGATGCCGGGAGCGCTGGTGCCGGCCGCTTGTTCCGACCAGTCCGCACCCATGGCGAAGTTGATGTGCTCACCGTTGCGACGGGCGCAAGCATCGCCTTCAACCCACAGCAGGCGGCCGTGTTCGTCACCCACGGCGATGAGCAGGCCCATGTCATGGCTGGGTTCAATCAGCAGTTTCGTGATGACCGGCATGATGGCGGCCAAGGGGTGGTCCCGGCGGAATTCGGCCAGTTCCCGGTTCTCCCGCACCAGCGGCGGGGTGAGCTCGTTGGTGCCCGAGTGTGGCCAGCGATCTCTGCCACGATTCGCGCACCAGTGTAGTGCAGCTACCTGACGGGGACCGAAGATTATGTGATCAGGAGGTCAATTCCCAGCCCGGCAAGATAGTCGGCCAACCAGTCGAAGTCCGGTCCGGCAGCGAATATCCGTCCGTGTCCGGGCAGGGCTGTGAGGTCCCGGGGAGTAACCTTGTCGCCGAAAAGGACATATGACCGATCAGTGTTGCGTCGGTTGCTCATCCACGCCAGTCCATCGAATCCCGCCGCGTGGGCAGCCTCAGCCCAACGGACACTCTGTCCGTACTTCGAAGACATCGTTCCGGTCACGTACTTGGCTTCGGTGTCGAGCTTGCGGAGCCCATCTCCCATCAGGGATGCGAGGCGCAGGTCGCGGTTGGGAGCCAAAGAAGCACAAACTTTGTCGGCAATGCTGGCGTACAGAAGGCTTCGGGAGCCGGGTGGAACGTCATGCAGAATTGACTCGCAGACCGCAGCCTCCTCGGTTTGCGCGGCGTAAAGAACAGGAATGATGGGGGTCCCGAAAAAGGCAAAGCGGGTGGGGGAGCCATACCCGGGATTGAACTCTGTTGCGCCATCGTTGCGGTGATTGCTGAATACCCGGTAAAGCACCGTGTTGGATTCCAGAATGAATTCCTCAGGCTCAAACGGCTTGCCCGGGACGTGCCTCACCACTGGACGTTGAAGGACTGCCGGGCCGCTTCCATCACCTTGTCAGGATTGGAAAGCTGGTCGACCGGCCGATCCCCGTCAAGGTATCCGGTGTGCATGGTCATCCACAGAGCCAGACTTCCTTCCGAGAATCCGGCTTCTGCGGCCACGCGGATCAGCTTGGCCATGGTGGGTGAGATCGTGTGGTCCACACGGTCGAATTGGTAGCCCGGGTACCGGAGTCCGCCGGGACGCTTCACTGCGATGAGCCTGCCCTTGGAGCGCTGTTCTGAGGCGTAGTTGCGGTTGGGTGACTTGGAACCAACCAGCTCGGAAACCTCCACGCTGGAGAGCAGACCAAATTCAGTCTCCAGCTCACGCCAGGCGTGCTCCGTTGCAGCAACACTGCGGGCAATCTGGGGCGACACCGGCGTCTTGATCTGGGCAAGTGCAGGCCCCAGTGCCGCGATGCTTTGCTGCATGTTATCGGCAATGGCGGTCCATGAGCGGAAGGAAGACTCAGGTACTGCCAATGGCGTCAACCCGCCCCGAAAGACGTTTTCCCCGGAGCCGACTTGCTGGGTTCGCACTGTTGACCGTTTGGTTTCAGACATCGTTGGCTCCTGACGATTGTTACGTTAAGTATATCCGTCACGATCGTCATGGGATAGCGATAGAGATGGTCGAGCTGGTGCCCCCACGGGCGTGCCGCCGGGCAGCAAGAAGGGCGGGCAGAACCGAAGTCCTGCCCGCCCTTTAGTCGCGGAAGCCGCGTTCAGTTCCCGCTAACCCACGGGGTGCGACTGCCCGTTCCGGGTCGAGTCATCCAGCGATGAATCCTTCGCCCTCGAACCACTCGCGCTCGCAGCTTCCTCGGGTACGGTAAGTGCAGCCAGCTTGGCGCCCTCCACGTCCACGTCGGGCAGGATCTTATCCAGCCACCCTGGCAGCCACCAGGCCGACTTGCCCATGAGGTGCATGGCTGCCGGAACGACGGTCATGCGCACCACAAATGCGTCAACCAGCACACCAAACGCCAGCGCGAAACCGAGCGGGCGCACCATGGTCAGGTGGCTGAAAATGAAGCCCGAGAACACGCTGATCATGATGATCGCGGCGGCCGTGACCACCGGTGCTGCGTGCTTGAAGCCGGTCCGAACAGCCTGCTTGGCATCCTGTCCGTGGGCGTACGCCTCGCGCATGCCGGAGGCAATAAACACCTGATAATCCATGGCCAGCCCGAACAGCACACCAATCAAAATGATCGGCAGGAAACTCAACACGGCTGCTGGATTGGCAACATCGAAGATCCCGCCCAGCCAGCCCCACTGGTAAACCGCCACGACGCCACCAAACGCGGCAACAAGCGAGAGCAGGAAGCCGGCGGTTGCCAGCAGCGGAACCAGAATGGAGCGGAACACCAGGATCAGCAACAACAATGAAAGTCCGACGACGATGGCCAGGTACGGCGGCAGCGCCGCCCCCAGCTTCTCCGAGACATCGACGTTGGCGGCCGTCTGACCGGTCAACCCGATCGTGACGTCGTGATCGGCCTTGATGGTCTCACCCTTCGCCCGCAGGTCATGAATCACCTGGACGGTGCTTTCGCTGGCCGGGCCCTCCGTGGGGATGACCTGGTAGACGGCGGTGCGCAAGTTTTCACTGAGCGTGACCGGCACAGCGGCCTTGACGTTCTTGACCTCACTCAGCTGGTCAGCCACATCCAGGTTCAGCTCGGCTGCGGTGGCCTTGGTCAAACCGGCCGGGAGGGAGCCCACCACGATGATCGGACCATTCATGCCCTCGCCAAAGTTTTCACCGGTGATGTTGTAGGCGTTGTAGGCGCTGGAACCCACAGGTTCCGATCCGCCGTCGGGCAGGGCCAACCGCAGACCGGTGGCCGGGATGGCAATGACGCCCAGCGCAACAACGGCCGCAACAAGGGAAATGATGGGGTGCTTGGTCACAAGACCGCCCCAGCCACGGGCGCTGGCGGCAACGTCGGCGGCCTCATCTGCGGCGAGGCGGCCGGCGTCGTCCAGTCCCTCAACAAGGGTCTGGTGTTTCGCCTGCGCAACCTCATTCCTGGCCCAACTCCGTTTGGAGATGATCTTGGTGCCGATGAGGGAGAGCAGCGCCGGGGTCAGGGTCAGGGCGATCAGGACCGAGATGGCGACCGTGGCGGCCGCGGCCAGACCAAGGATGGACAGGAACGGCAGACCGGTGACGGACAGGGCCGCCAGGGCGATCACGACTGTCAGGCCCGCGAATGTGACCGCGTTGCCGGAGGTGCCGGTGGCCTTGGCGATGGATTCGTGCATGCCCATGCCGGCCAGCAGCTGTTGGCGGTGGCGGTTGACGATGAACAGCGAGTAGTCGATGCCGACGGCCAGGCCCAGCATGAGTGCGAGCATGGGGGAGATGGAGGACATTTCAATGGCGGTGGTCAGTGCCATGGTGCCGCCCACGCCGACGCCCACGCCCACCAGGGCCATGAGCAACGGCAGCCCGGCGGCTACGAAGGTGCCCAGCATGATCAGCAGTACCACAACGGCCACTGCCACGCCCACAATTTCGGAGATGCCGAAGAGTTCGGAGACGTCCTCGACGATTTCCTTGCTGTAATCCACGCTGACACCGTCGGCGTTGAGGGTGTTCAGTTTGTCCTGGACGAGCTGGCGGTTTTCCGGGGTCACGGCATTCATTGACTCGGAGAATTGGATCTGGCCGATGGCGGCCTTGTTGTTCTCGGAGACGAACCGGATGCCTGCTGCGGCGTCGGAGGTGCGCTGGCCATTGGCGAGCTCAACCTTCTTTTCGGCGAGGGTTGCAAGGCCGGCGTCGTACTGTTTCCTGCCGGCGTCATACTGGTCCTGCCCGGCCTGCCACTGCGCTTTTTGTGCGTCGAGTTGCCCCTGGGCGCCAGCCAGCTGGGCTGCACCTGCCTGAGCCTGCGGGGAATCGGCAGGAAGCGCGGCAAGCTGTTCCTTCTGGGCGTCGAGCTGGGCCTGGCCGGCATCCAGCTGGGCCTTGCCATCGGCCAACTGCTTGGCAGCCGCCTCAAGCTCGGGCAGCTGCGCCGCGGCCTGGGCCTCGCCGGCTGCCAGCTGCTGTGCGCCGTCGGCCAGCTGTGCAGCACCGGCCTTCTGCTGCGCGGCCACCTCGAACGGATCAATGACGCCCTTGACGGAATCAACGGTGGTCACTGACTTCAGCGCGGCCGTAATGTCCTTCTCCTGCTCGGAGGTGAACGCCTTCCCATCCGTGCTGGTGAAGACCACGGAACCGGAGCCGCCGGAAGCGTCCGGCAGTTCGGCCGCAAGCTTGTCAGCCATTTGCTGCGTCTCGGTGCCGGGGATCTGGAAGTTGTTGGACATGGGGCCCATGAACAGCGCCACGGCACCGCCCACCATGCCCATGATGACCACCCAAGCGGCGATGACCAGCCAGGCGCGGCGGGCGGAAAAACGCCCGAGTCGATAAAGCCAAAGGGCCATGATGGTTCCATTCTCTCAAGGTGCCTGGGCGGGGCTCAGACGTAAAAAATTTAGTTGCTGAAGCCGTTGCGAATGTGGGAAATAGTGCGTTGCAGATCTGCACGCAGCTGAGCCAACGATTCGGGCGTGATGTTGGTTCCGTGTTGCTGGAACCAGACTTGGAAAGCCTCCCGGCAGCTGCCGGTCACGGCACCCACCAGGGCATGCAGATAGAGTTTGTCCGTTTCGGGCGGTAGCCGGTGGCGTGCCAGTTCAATGATTTTGGCGTTGCAGTCATCCCACGCCTGCAGCTGGAAACGCGCCAGCTGCGGGTCCTGGGTCAACACAAAAGTTTCGGCCAGGATGGCCAGATCCCGGGGGTTT
>JBBPZC010000049.1:0-7140 GCA_038199275.1 Actinomycetales bacterium | reverse complement strand
GGAGCATGGAACCGGTTTCCTGCAGGGCCAGGCGACGTTCAATCTCCGCCCGCATTGCTTCGGGGCGGGGAACCGAGGTGTACCAAAGGCTCCACAGCTCGCCGTCGGAAGCCGCAGCTACCAAACCATCATGGTGTTCCACGCGCAGCGGCTCGAGTGTAACGTACTTTCCGGACAGGACCACTGGTGAAATTGCGTTCATGGAAAAACACTAGCGGATGCTGGAACGGTGCGGCGCCGTATCATCCCTCCGTCAATAGCTGACGTATCTGACCTCCGACGGTTACGCGCTGGTGCCTGCACACATACGCACCATTGACCGCAAGTGGTGCGTATACGTTCAGCACTAGACGCCGAAGACGGACAGCGGCAGACTAGCTGCATGAGCTACTCCCTGCAGATCGTCGTTGACTGCATCAATCCGCACGATCTCGCGGACTGGTGGGTGGAGACCATGGACTGGCAGCGGGAGCCCTCCGACGAGGCGTTCATCCGCTCCATGGTGGAGAAGGGCTTTGCCACCGAGGACGAAACGCTCATCCACAATGGCGTACTGGTCTGGGCGGCTGGCGCTGCCATCCTGCCGGGAACTGATGCCGGAACCGGACAGCCGCGCATTCTGTTTCAAAGCGCCGACGACCTCAAGACCACCAAAAACCGCGTCCACTGGGACGTTCGACTCGGCGGGGAAGACAAGGAAACCGTCCGTGCGCGGTTGGAAGCCCGTGGAGCCACGTTCCTGTGGGAAGCCAGCCAGGGCCCGCACGTCTGGATCACCATGGCCGACCCCGAAGGCAATGAATTTTGCATCAGCTGACTGAGGACGCCCGGCATGAATCAGCTGCTGGATGACGCTCTATGTGTATGAGTTGGAGGGTGACGCCGGGCATGCATCAGCAGCCCGACCCCACCGGTGAATGTGGTGGCGTGGAAAGCAGACGCTCGGGCGACCTCTTCAAAACCCCACCCGCGGTGCAGCTCGATTGAGGCGTGATTGCGCTCATTGACGACGTACCAGGCATCAATGGCCCGTGCCCAGATCCAGTCCAGACGCACCGAGGTCAGCGCTGTGCCCACGCCGCGCCGCCGCCACTGCGGGTGGACGGTAATGCCTCCGAGGTAGTGGCCCGCGGGAGCCGGATCATCGACACAATCCCAATAGTGAGTTTTGGCCCAGCCAACAATCTCCCCCTCTGCCACGGCAACAACCCAGTGCCGTTGCGGATTCACCAGCGACTCCGCCATGGCTTCCAGCGACGCTGAAGGGCGTTCGCTGTCACGATTGATGGCAAAAATCGCGGGCAGATCACCACCATCAGCCAGCCGGATCTCAAACTCCGAGAGCTCACGGTTCAGGGACCTTTCCCGCCCATCGGCCTGCTCATCATTCATAACGTCCATGCTAAAGCGATTTGACGGTCTCTAGACTGGCTGACGTGAAACAGAAACAAAACGTGCCGGCTGTCCCCGTTCACAGCCCCGCACTGCACGACGCCGTCCGTCCGCACTGGCCGGCGGACGTTCTGTCGTGGCTGCTGGGGACGCCCGCACCCGGCGAGCAGCTCACCGTCGTGGATCTCGGCGCCGGCACAGGATTGGGAACCCGGGCCATCGCGGCTCTGGGACATAGCGTCACCGCCATTGACAGAGACGCGGACATGTTGGCGGTCCTCGAAGCAGCCCGTGAGGTACTTCCTCCCGAAATCGGCGGCCGCATCACCACGGCAGTCGGATCCGCCGAGAACATCCCCTTGTCCGCAAAGAGCATCGACGCCATTGTCTGCCTCCAGGCTTGGCATTGGGTGGACCCCGAACCGGCTGCCGCCGAATGTGACCGAGTGCTGAAACACGACGGCATGATGTCAATGGCCTGGCACACCTGGGATCGCAGCAATGCGTGGGTCCAAGCACTGGCCGCAATTGTGGAACCGGAGGGAGCACCCGCAGACCAAACCCGGAGCGTACCCACGGAGTTGGCTGGCCGGGGCGGTTTTGAACGCAAGGATTTCCGGTTCAACTACGAGTTGACGGTGGAGAAGCTCGTGGACCTGGCCAGGTCATGGCAGTTCGTCACGCAACGGCCGGACCACCAGGCCGTCTTGGCAGACATCCGCCACCTGGCCGAACAAACAAAGTCTCCGGAGACGGGCCGCATCAGCTTCCCGCACATCGCCGCGGCGTTTCGCCTGGACCGAATCCCGTGCACGGTGCCCGCCAGCTAGAATCACAAGGGTGAGCGACGCAAGCAATCTTCCAGAGCAGGTATCCGACATTTTCGACCCCACCCGCTGGCGCGTGGTTGACGGCTTTGACTTCGCCGACATGACGTACCACCGCCAGGTGGAGCGCAACGCGGCGGGCGAAATCACCCGCGACCTTCCCACGGTCCGCATCGCCTTCAACCGTCCCGAAGTGCGCAACGCCTTCCGCCCCGGCACCGTCGATGAACTGTACCGGGCCATGGACCACGCCCGCATGACCCCCGATGTTGCCACGGTCCTGCTGACCGGCAACGGCCCCTCCCCCAAGGACGGCGGCCATTCCTTCTGCTCCGGTGGCGATCAGCGCATCCGCGGCCGCGACGGCTACCGTTACGCCGAAGGCGAGACCAAGGAAACCATCGACCCCGCGCGCGCCGGACGCCTGCACATCCTGGAAGTGCAGCGGCTCATGCGCAGCATGCCCAAGGTGGTCATCGCCGTCGTCAACGGCTGGGCCGCAGGCGGCGGACACTCCCTGCACGTGGTCTCAGATCTGACCATCGCCTCGCGTGAGCACGGCAAGTTCAAGCAGACCGACGCCACCGTGGGCAGCTTTGATGCCGGTTACGGCTCGGCCCTGCTGGCACGCCAGATCGGGCAGAAAAACGCCCGAAAGATCTTCTTCCTGGCCCGTGAATATTCCGCCCAGGACATGGTGGACATGGGCGCCGTCAACGAGGCGGTGGACCATAAGGACCTGGAAAATGTGGCACTTGAATACGCGGCCGACATTGCCCGCCAGTCCCCTCAGGCCATCCGCATGCTCAAGTTCGCCTTCAACATGGCCGACGACGGCCTGGCCGGCCAGCAGGTCTTCGCCGGCGAAGCCACCCGCTTGGCCTACATGACGGATGAGGCCGTGGAGGGCAAGGAAGCATTCCTGGAAAAACGCGACCCCGACTGGTCCGCCTTCCCGTATTACTTCTAAACCGCTCGCTCCCCTATATATAGGTGCATATGAACATCGAACCCCTGCTCAAATCCCTCTCCGAAGCACTCTCAGGCGAAGGCCCCGCGGTCCAGATCGCGCCCGACGGCAGTTTCGAACTCATCCCGCAATCCGAGCTGGGACTGCCGGCTGGCAGCGAAACTGAGATTGCCGCCGTCGTGCGTACCTCGGGGAGCACCGGCACACCCAAGCGCACCATGCTCAGCGTTGAGGCCCTCGCCGCCTCATCCGTGGGGACCGCGCTGGCGTTGCAGGGTGAGGGCCAGTGGCTGCTCGCGCTGCCCATGAATTACGTGGCCGGGCTGCAGGTTCTGGTGCGCAGCCTGTTCGCCGGCACCCGCCCCTGGGCCATGGATCTGGGCGGCGGATTCACCCCCGAAGCGTTCACCGAGGCCGCGCTGGAGCTCACCGACAACACACGTTTCACCTCACTCGTGCCCACCCAGCTCACGCGCCTGCTGACCAACCCCAGCGCCGAAACCCTGACCGTGCTGCGCCGTTTCAACGCGATCCTGCTCGGCGGCGGCCCCATCAACCCCGTACTGCTCGAGGCCGCACGCGGTGCCGGGCTAAAGGTGGTCACTACCTACGGCATGAGCGAAACCTGCGGCGGATGCGTGTACGACGGCGTGCCCCTGGACGGCGTGCAGCTCGCCATCCGCGAGGGCCGGGTCTGGCTCGGCGGGCCCGTGGTGGCCGCCGGTTACCTGGGCAATGCCGAGCTCACGGCCGCGTCCTTCATTGCAGAAGAGGACGACGGCGAGACCGTGCGTTGGTATGAAAGCGGTGATTTGGGCGAGCTGGACAGTGCGGGACGGCTGCGCGTGCTGGGCCGTGTGGATGATGTCATCATCACCGGCGGGCTGAAGGTTTCCTCCGCTGCCGTGACCGACGGGCTGCACCGGGTGCAGGGTGTGCGGGAGGCGTTCGTGGTGCCGGTGCCGTCACAGGAGTGGGGACAGCAGGTGGCCGCCATGGTGGTTGCCTCTTGCTCCGAAGCGGAATTGCTGGCAGCCGCGGGTGATGTTCTGGAGCCGCACCTGGTGCCACAAACTGTGGTGTTCGTCTCCGAACTGCCGCTGCTTGGCAACGGAAAGCCCGACAGGTCGGCAATTTTGGCCGCCCTGACCGTGGCCGCAGACCCCGCATAACGCCAATCCACGGCAGAATTACCCTGTGGGCCCGATGCTCGGGCCCAAATATTTTTTTGTTATGTTTTATGCAAATCAGCATATTTCATTCAATTGCGCACAAGGAGTAACACTGTGGCCACTGTCGGTCAATGGATTTCCGGGGCCCGGTTGCGGACCCTGCCCATGGCGATTGCCCCGGTCATCATTGGTACGGCGGCGGCGTTCGACATGGACGGGCTGCATTGGGGGCGCGCCGTGCTGGCCGCCCTGGTGGCGTTGCTGCTGCAGATCGGCGTGAATTACGCCAACGACTACTCCGACGGAATCCGCGGCACGGACGAGGTCCGGGTGGGGCCGTTGCGGCTGGTGGGCAGCGGTGTGGCGAAGCCGTCGCATGTGAAAATGGCGGCGTTTGCGGCGTTTGGCTTGGCCATGCTGGCCGGCCTGGTTCTGGTCATCTTGTCCCAGTCGTGGTGGCTGCTGCTGGTGGGCGCCGGCGCGGTACTGGCCGCGTGGGGCTACACGGGAGGCAAAAACCCGTACGGCTACATGGGTCTGGGCGATGTGTTTGTCTTTGTGTTTTTTGGCCCGGTGGCAACCCTGGGCACCACCTTTACCCAGGCGGGCGGGGTGAGCTACGCGGCAGTCCTGGGTTCAATCTCAACGGGACTTATCGCCGTCGCACTTCTCATGGCGAACAATGTCCGCGACATTCCCACGGACACCGAGGTGGGCAAGCGGACCCTCGCCGTGCGGCTGGGTGACAAGAATGCACGGCGCAGCTACGTGGCGATGCTGGCGGTGTCGGTGCTGCTGATGCTGTTCCTGGCGCCGGGCAATCCGTGGATTTTGCTGGTGCTGCTGCTCATCCCGTTCATGCTGATGCCCAGCTGGCTCATGCTGAAGGGGAAAAAGCGCAAGTCATTGATCCCGGTGCTGCAACAGACGGGGCTGCTCAACCTTGGCTTCAGCCTGCTGTTCGCGGTGGCAATGGTGCTGCACGCATTCGTTTGACCCGTTGGGCTGGCGCGCTCGTTTGACGCGTTCGTTTGACGGTGGCGCCCGGCTGGCGCGGGGCCGCTAGTCTTCGGACTTGCCCAAGGTGGCGGTGCCGGATTTGCGGTCGGCGTCGATCCAGATATCCGGGTTCTCGTCGATGAGCGCATCTTCGGCGTCGGCGTCGGCGGTGGCACCGGCGGACTGGGTGGTGGTGGCGTTGGGCGCGAACCGTTCAGCGACAATGGCGGTTGCACCATCGCGCTGCTTGCGCAGGAAAATGAAGCTGACCACGAAGGCACATAGCGCCGCAACGATGGCAGCCGTGAGCGGGCTGAAGCCAACCGCCTTGTACGCGATCAGGAAGAAAGCCACGAACAGAACGCCACGGATCAGGGAGTATTTGAAGAAAGCCACGGGCCAAGTTTAGCCCCAAATGCTGAGTGCCAGCCCAATGCGTACTCAGCGTCTACCCAGCGTCCGTGCGGGTCCCGATTTGTCCCTCAACGGTAGAATGAAGTATGCGCTATATCATTCCCATTGCCCTAGGTGTTGTGATCTTCGTTTACGGGCTCATCGACTGCCTCCGCAGCGAGCCCAATGATGTGCGCAGCATTCCCAAGCCTGCGTGGGTCCTTGTCATCGTGGTTCTGAACGTCATTGGTGTGGGGTTGTGGTTCCTGTTTGGCCGGCCCCAGTACGCGGTATCAGGCTCCAACTCCCAGATGGGCGGCTCCCCAACACTCCAGCGCCCGTCGGCATCCAGCAGCTACGGCCGCTCAGTGGCCCCTGATGACGACCCTGACTTCCTGCGGAATCTGGAAGTTGACCGGGCGCAGCTGCTCGAAGCCGAACGACTGCGCAAACTCAAGGTCGAACTTGAGGCCCGCGAGGCCAAGCTGCGCGAAGACCACCCAAACGACGAGCCGAAGAAGTAGCTCCACACTTCTGACCTGCCCGCTACGCGGCTAACTCACTTTCAGGGCGGCCCACGACGGCGGCCCACTTCCGTGATGCGCCACGTTCCTGGCTGCCCTTGCGCATGGCTGTCGGCTGTGGGCGGTTCCGCTGCGAGACTTCCCACATGCGCCGTGTTGGATGCTCCAGCGGCGCCACTGCGGCGGTGGCGCCTGCGAAGCACCCAACATGGCGCATAGTGGCTCTTTCCCCGTCAGCATGCACCCGTGGAGCACTTGACAGGGCGCATGTTGTTTCGCCCGGCTGACATGCGGCACCGCAGCTGTGAGGCATGCGCATGCTGCCACAACGACGGCGGGACCTGGCCGCAAAAACCAGGTCCCGCCGTCGTACATCAAGAAGGAAATCGGCTAGCACTTGGCCTGATGGCCGCCAATGTGTCGGAATATGGAAGGTCCGCCGGCCGATTCGCCAGATGGACGGTGACCGCATGGATAATTTGGCCATCGAGCTCGAAGCCGAGTTCTATCTGCTCGCTCATGACCTCACCCGCTGAGGCAGCTTCTCCGCGGCCCGGGCCCTGCCCAGATCCGTGTTGTACGGATCCATGGCTTCAACCAGCAGGTTGCCCACTCCCAGGACGCGGCCAACTGTAAGAACCGTGATCAGGGATGTTCGATCCTTGCCGGCCTCCAGATCACGGATCGTGTTGTCCTCATTTTTAATATCTATCAGAATATTGCGTGGTGCCTCATGTCAATATGCTCGCCAAATGATTCCTGCGTGCCTCATCTATTGTGCTCGCGAAAGTGTCATGCTGCGTGGGGTGCTTGGGAGTAGGTCTTGGCTGCGGCCAGCCTGATGAGTCGCTGTTGGATCTCGT
>JBBPZC010000048.1:0-54319 GCA_038199275.1 Actinomycetales bacterium | reverse complement strand
GTCAGATAATGACGCCTCCGAGGCGTCATTATCTGACACCTCAACGGGGGGTGGGGCGGATGGCCGGGGTTCCCAAGTGCGGCCGCCGGTGGCAGCATGGCCGGTATGGAAACTTCTCAGCTGTTGAAAGATGCTTTTGGCCGGATGGGCACGATCGTCTCGGCCGTCCTGAAGGATTTAACGCCGGAGAAGGCGAACTGGAGGCCCGGCGGAACGGGCAACTCCATCGCGTGGCTGGTCTGGCATTTGAATCGTGGTCAGGACGAGCAAATAGCTGACGCCGCCGGAACAGAGTCGGTGTGGACCGCAGGCGGATATGCGGCGCGGTTCGGCTTTGACTTGGACCCGGCGGACACGGGCTACGGACATGCAACGGAGCAGGTGTCGGCCGTTCAGGTCGACTCCATCGAGCTGCTGAGCGAATATCAAGGGGCCGTGCAGGAACGGAGCCTTGACTACGTGCGCGGGCTTTCCGGATCGGATTTGGATCGGATCGTGGACAAGCACTGGGACCCTCCCGTCACGCTCGGTGTGCGGCTTGTCAGCATCGTGGCCGACTGCGTGCAGCACGGCGGCCAGGCGGCGTACGTCAAGGGCCTGCCGCGCTGATCTCAAGTGACCTGCCGAATCGGAAGGGCTTTCTTTTGAGGAGTTGGCGGTGTGGAAGTACCAGCGTTACATGGAGGATTATTTGGCTTGTGTGGCCTCGGTCGATGACAATGTGGGGCGGGTGACGAGCTGGTTGCGGGCCAGTGGGCAGTTCGAGGACACCTTGTTGATGTATACCTCGGACCAGGGCTTTTTCCTGTTGAACCCGGCGCCGCAGAACCCGAAAGCTTCAGCTTCTCCAACTGGGACCAACAAGACGCCCATCACCTCTCCTTCACCACGGAAACCCACGGCAACCCCAACGGTGCACTACGCCTGGAGCTCACCGACCTTCATCAACAACTGAACCACCCCAAGCGGAAGGAATGCGTGCAACAGGTGCGGGTTAGCCGGCAGATACAAATACCCGGGCTTCCTGGGTCGGGCCTGTTGTTGACGGTGTGTCGGAAGCTCGGCTCGGGACAAAGGCCGCAAGGAGTCCGGCGAGGGCTGCGGCCCCGACTGCGATGGCGAAAGTGACCCGGAAGGCATCGAACGTGGGGACGGAGACCGGACCCACAGACATGGTCAGCGACGCCAAGACAACGCTCAGGACCGCGGCTGAGGTGGAGGTGCCGATGGCGCGCATCAGGGAGTTCAGCCCATTTGCGGCGCCAGTTTCGGTGATCGGCACGGCACCCATGATGAGTGCGGGCATGGCGGCAAAAGCCAGGCCAATGCCGGCGCTGATCACCATCGAGGACAGTATGACCTGCCACACTTGTGCGTTCAGGAACAAGACGAGAACATAGCCGGTACAGATGACAATGGCGCCGGTGATGAGCGTGGTTTTGGGTCCCCTGCGGGCCGAAAGTCTGGCTGAGACGGGAGACAGCGCCATCATGACCAGACCGCCCGGGGCCAGAGCCAGCCCAGTCATGAGCATCGACTGGCCCAATCCGTAGCCCGTGGCAGACGGGGCCATGAGCAGCTGCGGGAACACCAGCGACATTCCGTACATGGCGAAACCGATCATGATCGAGGCCATGTTGGTGAACAAAACTTGCGGCCGTGCGGAAACCCGCAGGTCCACGAGGGGGGCCTTGATGCGCAATTCGTACGCGCCCCAAGCCAGCAAGGTGATGACGGAGAAGCCGAAGAGGCCGATGGTGGACAGGCTTCCCCAGCCCCAGTCACTGCCCTTGGTGACCGGGATCAGCAAGGCCGACAGGCCAACGGCCAGTCCGAGTGCGCCGATACTGTCAAACTTGGCGGGTGTGCGAACCGTGGATTCGGGCAGGACAAACCAGACCAGGGCCAGGCAGGCTGCGCCCAAGGCGGCTGCCGCCCAAAACAGCATGTGCCAATCGGAGCTTTGCGCGATGAAGGCGGCCAGCGGCAGGCCGACAGCGCCGCCGACACCCATGGTTGCGCTCATCGTGGCCACGGCGGCGCCCACCCTTTGGGGCGGCAGGAGGTCGCGCATGATGCTGATGCCCAGCGGGATGGCGCCCATGGCCAGCCCCTGAAGAGCGCGGCCGGTGACCATAATCGCCAGGGAATCCGTCAGGGCGCAGAGCACAGAGCCCACCACCATGGCAAGAAGACTGACGGTCAGGATTCGGCGCTTGCCGAACATGTCACCGAGACGTCCGCCAATGGGGGTTACCACAGCGCCGGCGAGCAGGGTTGCCGTGATGGCCCAGGATGCGTTGGCGGACGTGGTGTTGAGCATGGCGGGCAGGCCCGGAATGAGCGGAATGATCAGCGTTTGCATGAGCGAGACAACGATCCCGCAAAATGCCAGTGTGGCGACGACGATCTGAGGTACTGGGTTACGGCGGGGATCGATAATGCTGGGCACTGGGCTCCTGTTTGGCTAACGACTACTTGCATATGTATGATGCAATCAAATTGCATTATACATAAACGTCAGGAGCCCGAAAACGTGCTACCCGAATCACCAGTCCTGGAGCTGATGGAATATGAGCTCATGCTCTTCTCCCGCTACTACCTCCGCCCGCAGCACAGGGCAGAGGGAATGCTGGATAGATCCGCATTCGTTCTGCTGAGCCGGATGGAAAACGTGCTTCCCATGACACTGAAGGAACTTGCTGTCACGCTACGGCTGGACGGCTCCACGGTGCACCGCCAGGTTGGGGCGCTATTGCGACCGGAACTGCTGGCCTATGCACCCCACGACGGCGGCGAGCTCGCCCGCCGTGTCACGCCCACGGCAGCTGGCAGGGCTGCGTTGAGGGAGTGCCGAAAAGTCTATGCCGAGGGGATTGGCCAGGTCATTTCCGACTGGTCTGAGGCAAAGAGCGAACAGTTTTTGAAACTGCTCAAGGACTTCAACCAAGGGGTTGAGGCGCTCGAAGGCAGCCCCTGGCCGCGCAAATAACACCCTTCCGGGGCGCATCGTCAGCTCCCCTTGATGGTTCGGTTCATGGCGGGATCCCTTACATCTTCTTCATTCCATGCCTAGACTGGCGGGGACCCCTGATTCCTTTTTGGAGTACTTACGACGCAGGCAGTATGTGCTGCCTCAGTGCGCGGATGTCGGGGTGTTTTCTCGTTGCACTGGAAGGCGTCAAGGGATGCCTTCTGAACTAACTGGAAGGGAACTAAAATCATGTCAGGAAACAAAGCCGTTGCCTACAAGTCTCCCGGGGTTGTTGAAGTCATTGACATTGACTACCCAACATTTGAACTCAAGGACGGGCCCGGAGTCGATCCGGCCAACGTCGGCCGGAAAGTGCCGCACGGAGTCATCCTCAAAACCGTTGCCACCAACATTTGCGGCTCGGACCAGCACATGGTCCGTGGCCGCACCTCGGCGCCGTCGGATCTGGTGCTGGGCCACGAAATCACCGGTGAAGTGGTGGAAGTCGGACCGGACGTTGAATTCATCAAGGTGGGGGATATCTGTTCGGTCCCCTTCAACATTTCCTGTGGCCGCTGCCGCAACTGCAAGGAGCGCAAAACGGGCATCTGCCTGAACGTAAACCCTGCCGGTTATGGAAGCGCCTACGGCTACGTCGACATGGGCGGTTGGGTGGGCGGCCAGGCTGAGTACGTGCTGGTGCCGTACGCGGACTGGAACCTGCTCAAGTTCCCGGACAGGGACCAGGCCTTGGAAAAGATGATGGACCTGACGATGCTGTCGGACATCTTCCCCACGGGCTTCCATGGCGCAGTATCGGCAGGGGTCGGCGTTGGTTCCACTGTGTACATTGCAGGAGCCGGACCGGTGGGCTTGGCGGCGGCGACGTCGGCGCAGCTGCTGGGCGCATCCGTCGTGATTGTTGGTGACATGAACACGGAGCGGTTGGCACAGGCACGCAGTTTCGGTTGTGAAACCATCGACCTGAACAAGGGTGGCCCTGCTGAGCAAATTGAGCAGATTTTGGGATCCCCGACTGTTGACAGCGCCGTTGATGCTGTTGGATTCGAAGCGAAAGGCCACGGTGCCGGCGCCAAGGAAGCTCCGGCCACCGTGCTCAACTCGTTGATGGACGTCACGAATGCCGGTGGCTCGTTGGGCATCATCGGTCTTTATGTGACCGGCGACCCTGGCGCCTCAGACGAGGCTGCGAAGAAGGGCTCGCTGTCACTGAGTCTGGGCACGGGGTGGGCGAAGTCGCTGTCATTCGTGACCGGACAGTGCCCGGTCATGAAGTACCACCGCGGCCTGATGATGTCGATCCTGCACGATAAGGTCTCCATCGCCAAGAACGTGAACGCCCAGGCCATTTCACTCGATGATGCGCCGCGCGGCTATGCAGAGTTCGACGCCGGTGCCGCCACGAAATACGTCCTGAACCCCAACGGTTACCTGAGCTAGCCGCTACAGGTTCCGCATGAGAGGTGGGATGAGGACAGGCCGCCGGCCTGACTTCATCTCACCTCTTCCATGTCTGACAGAAAAAGCGATGAACCAGTCAGGCGGCACCTAGCGGGGCGCGCAGCGGCCACTCATTGCTATCCAGGATGACCTGCACGCAGGTGCCCGTGTTCGGGTTCACCAGGATGGGCGCGGCCAGGTTCACGGTGCTCCGGGCGCCCGGGTTCACCACCACCAGGACAAGGGCGGAATCGGTAGCGGCACCGATGGCGGAAAGTTCTGCGCCCGGAACGCGCGGCTGGTAGTCCGGCAGATGGACAGAGGCATCCAGGACAAACAGCCGGGACGTGCCATCAGCGGACGTGAGGGAGAAGAGCCCCATGGCGCCTTCGATGGCCGTCAAGGTGAAATCCACACCGGGTTCCAGACCGGGCGGCGGTGTGGTGAAGCGTAGTGCGCTGGGGACAATCCGGGTTTCCGCGCTCATCGCAGGAAGTCCATGAGGGTCGGCTGCAGCACCTTGGCCGTGACGCTCAAGGCCGCCTGATAAGCGAGCTCCTGTGACTTGACGTCCAAGAAGGCCTTGGCCAGGTCCAGGTCCTCAATGCCGGAGCGCTGGTTTTCCAGATCGACCACCGCAATGGCGTTGGCCTCCTGTGCCCGCAGCAGGGTCGCATGCCGGGCGCCGACCTCGGAGCGGCCGTTGATGACCGTGTTGAGGACCTCGTCCATGGCGTCGATGTGGGCTGAGACATCCCCACCAGCTCGCAGCGCGTCCGCAATAGTCTTTAGCAGCCCAAACACCGATGCTCCGTCCTTGTCAGGCCCAAAGATCTCGGCCCCATTTGCATCGACCTGAATGGTGGTGTTCGGGCTGATGCGGCGCTCCACCGTGCTGCCGTCTCCCTTGTAGACCAGGGGATCAGTGGGGAGGGGCTCGTTTTTGAATGCCGCACCGTGGCTGGAGTTTCCGGCGAAGATGCTCCGGCCCATGTACTGGGTGTTGGCCTTGGTCAGAAGGTCCGCCCCGATGGAATCGAGTTGTGCGGCGATAGCCTCGCGGCCCTGCTGGTTGATGGCGCCGTTGGCGCCCTGCAGGGTCAGATCTTTCGCGTTCTGCAGGAGCGCCGTGGCTCCAGCCAACGCGTTGTCCGCAGTGGCCAGCCAGGCAGCGCCGTCCGATATGTTGCGGCCATACTGGGCGGCCGCGGTCTGCTGGGCGCGGACTGCCAGCGCGTTGGCCGCGGCGGCCGGATCGTCTGAGACATTGGAGAACTTTTTCAGGTCCGTGGCGGCCTGCTGGAGCTGTGCCAGTTTGGTGGAACTGGATTGCAGGTTCCGTTGCGCTGCAGCAGACATGGTCTGCATGGTGACCCGTGTGATCATGATCAGCGTCCCACCCTTCCTGTCTGGTTGATGAGGACATCCAAGGCTTCATCAATGGCTGTCATAACCCGTGCCGCGGCCTGGTAGGCATGCTGATAAGCCAGCAGATTCACGTTCTCCTCATCAATGTCAACGGAGGCGTTGGATTGCTGCACGGTTACGGCGTTGGTCAGCGTAGTGCCGGCGGCGACGTCCTGCTGCAGCGCCGTCCTGGCGGCTGTCCCGGTCGCCAAAACCGTCCTGGTCCATTCGGCGTCCGGCGAATCCGATTTAGTGCCGAGCTGCGAGATCTCGTCTGCTTTGGAACCGTCCTTGAGCGCTGTGGCGCTAGCGCCGGTGGCGATGCCCGTGGAGTCCTTTGGGATGACGGAAAGGCTGAGGGCGGCACCGATGCCAGGCGTGACCTTGAAGAAGTCCAGTCCCGTGCTGCCGTTCGCCGTGTAGGCCCCGTGATGGACGCCGTTGACCTTATCGGCCAGAGTCTTTGCGAGGCTGTTGTATTTGGCAGCAGTCTCGGCGATCACACCACCTGTGCCATGTTCACCGACGGGGGCCAGCACTGATAACGCTCCGGCCAGCTGGCCACCTGTCAGGTCCACGGCCGTGCCCTGGTGACGGGTCCATTCTAACTGGACGGCGACGGGGCCAGCATCGGGATCCATGACGCCGGACATGCTGGCCGGGGCGTTGAGCTTGACGGTGTTGACCTGGTTGCCGGAGACTAGGACGTTGCCGCCGAGCAGGATCTCGTTGCCGCCGTCGGGCAGGTCCCGGACTGTGCCGCCGACCAACTGGGAGAGTCTGGCCGTGAGCGTGTTGCGCTGGTCAATCAACGCACTGCTCGGGGCTCCAGTTGCAGCGGACGAGCGGATTTGTTTGTTGAGGGCCGCCACCTGAGACGCGGTGTCGTTAACGTCCGAAGCCAGCAGGTCTGCCTGCGACCGGGTCTGTGACCATTGAGTCTCCAAGCCCCTGTACCCGTCGGAAATGCTTTGGGCCAGCGCCGCGGCACCTTGCAGAAGTGTGGCTGCGGGACCCGCCTCGCCGGGGTGGTTGCTGACGTCCTGCCAAGCGGCCCAGAAACTTTGCAGCTGGCCGGAAATGGCCCCCGTGCCAGGTTCCTGCATGCGGGACTGGATGTCGCTGATGGCATCCGCCCGGACGTTCGTGTAACCGGCGCTGGCAAAGGCGGTCCTGACGCGGGCGTCCAGGAAGGAGTCGCCGAGGCGGGCGATGCTGGTGACGGTGACGCCCTGGCCGGGCTTGACGCCTGTGCTGTACAGGGAGCCATTGGCGGGCGCCCCAATGGAGGATTGCTCCACGCGTTGGCGGGTGTAGCCGGAGGTGTTGACGTTGGTCAGGTTTGCACCCACGACGTTGAGCCCGGTCCGTGCCGCGTTCAGGCCGGACAACGCCGTGTTCAGACCGCTAAAAGTACTCAACTTGTATCCTCAGTCTCTCAAACGCTCTTATCCAGGAAGAGCGAGCCCGCGTCCTGGCGGGTGTGCCCGGAATTGTCATACGTCCCCGTCTCCGAAGCCTGTCCGGCCACGGTTTCCTGGGCTGAGATCAAACCAGCACGCAGGAATTGCACATTCGTATCGCGCAGGCTGCGGACTTGCTCCACCTGGGAGAGCAGGGCCGCAAAATGATCCGATAGGATCCCGCCCCAAGGGCCGTCTCCAGCAGCAGTGGCCAGATCCTGCAAACCTGCGTCTTCGGGCAGACCCCAAGCAAGTGCCAGCGAGGACGCCACCGCGCCCCGTTCCAGGGATGCCGAACGTAGGCGGTTCATGACGTGCTCAACTTCGCGGGTCGCGTGATCGAGCCAGCGGGTTTTGCCGGACTGGAGGATCAAGTGTTCTTCATCCAGCTTGAAGACCAGCAGGTCCAGCAACTCGCGTTCACGCCAGAGCAAGGCGGTCAATTCTTCAGGCCCCAAGAGTAGGTCCTTTCAACAGGCCGATGAGTGTCTGTATATACCTATCGGCGTACCCGGCGGATCGCGTAAGGCCCATGTCTACACGGTGTGGCTGGGAACACTCTGGGTCACGACGAATAGTTGCTAAATCGATATGTTGTTCGTCGCACTTTTTATGGTCCCGGCTTGCCATATTGCCCTAGGCTGACACTGTCACTTGTGGTAATCGCCTGTGGCACACCTGGGGGGGTGTCGGTTGCGACGTATTGTCACAAGTTGCCGGGGGGAAGAAATCTGTTGAATCGCGAGGAACGCGACCACCTTGTCGTGCAAAATTTGCCGCTGGTGGGGTATTTGGTATCTGAAATGTGCATGCGCGCCAGCCACCTGTCCAGGCCGGATCTGACGCAGGTGGGGGCCATTGCCCTCATTCAGTGTGCGGAGTCCTTCGACGCGAGTCTTGGCGTGCCCTTTGGGGCATACGCCCGGCGGCGCATCAAGGGCGCCTTCGCTGATGAGCTGCGCCGCGAGGATTGGGCCACCCGCGGGGCACGGACGCGCATGAGCGAACTAGCCGTTACGCAGGAAACCCTGTCCGGCGCTTTGGGCCGTATGCCATCGTCGGAAGAACTTGCCGCCGCCATGGGTGTGGACCGTGCCAGCGTGGAGGCATCCCAGCTCGACGCCGCACGCAGCGTGACGCCGCTGACTGACATAATCGCGGACATGGTCGCGGCCACGTCGCAGACTCCCGAGGAGACCGTGCTGCAGGCCGAGCACGAGGACTTCCTTGGCGTGGCCGTCGCGGCGCTGCCCGAGAAGATGCGCTACATCGTGGAGCAGATTTATTACGGCGACCGCAGCGTGAAGGATCTGGCTGGAGAATTGGGCTCCAGCCACTCCGCCGTGTCGCAACAGCGTTCAGAGGCAATGCGGCTCCTACGGGACGGCATTGAGCGGCACTACCTGACGACAGCGGACGCGCAGTCCGTGCCGCACGCCCGCATCGCGGCTTCCCGCCGGGAGGAATACCTTTCCGAGCTGGGTGCCCGGACGCTGGGCGGCGCCACTAGGATGATTGGCCATGCCGTCCGTGAGAGCATGCCCAGGACCATTCCGGTCTTGGGCTGAGGCACCTGGCGGGCATGCCTGTGTATTGAGGGGCGCGAGCTCCTAACGGACTGGTTGGGGTTGCCGAGAGTGCCTGACAGTTGCCCACGGATGGGCGGCACGTACAGTACCCACACTCACGGAGGATTTACTCATGGGCATGCAAGTCAACACCAACATCGCGGCAAACAATGCTTACCGCAACCTCAACAACACGCAGAATGCGCTGTCCAAGTCGACGGAGAAGCTCTCCAGTGGCCTGCGCATCAACCGTGCCGCCGACGACGCGGCCGGCCTTTCCATCTCGGAGGGATTGAAGTCTCAGGTTAGCGGTTCCACCGTTGCAGCCCGCAACGCCCAAGACGGCATCTCGGTCATCCAGACCGCTGAAGGCGCCCTGACCGAAGTCCACACCATCCTGCACCGCATGCGCGACCTCGCGGTCCAGGCCGGCAACGATTCAAACAATGCTGATTCCCGCACGGCCATCAAAACCGAGTCCGACGCTCTGGCAGACGAGCTCACTCGAATCGGTACGGGGACCAACTTTAACGGCATCAAGCTGCTTGACACTACTGCTGCAGGTGCTGGCATGACATTCCAGGTTGGCGCCGGTGGTGTCGCAGCGGAAGACCAAATCGCGGTCAAACTGGTCGACATCACAGCAGTGGGTACCACCACCAAGGCACTGACCTACGACAGTGCCGCCAATTCATTGACGACCATCGCGGCACTCGATACGGCTATCAAGGGCATCTCTACCGCTCGATCGGAACTAGGTGCCTCGCAGAACCGCCTCGAGTCGGCCAGCCGCTCGCTCGCCGTGTCCAAGGAAAACCTCTCCGCTGCTGCCTCTCGCATCACCGATGTGGACATGGCCGAGGAAATGGTGAACTTCACCCGTTCCAACATCCTGTCCCAGGCAGGCACGGCCATGCTGGCACAGGCCAACCAGAGCAACCAGGGCGTCCTGAAGCTCTTGGGCTAAACCAGCAACACCGCCGGACCTTGAGGGTTCCGGCACCCCGTGGCGGCCGGCATTGTGCCGGCCGCCACCACAAAATCCTGACGCGCTTTGAAGAGGAGAACACCCATGGGCATGGGAATCGACGGACTGGCTTCCGGGCTGGACACCACCTCCATCATCAATGCCTTGATGAACGCCGCTGCCATCCCGCAGGCACAGATGAAGACCAAGGTCTCCACCGACACCTACCTGCTCAATGCCCTGCAGGCCCTCAACGCCAAATTCGCCGCCCTGACCACCCAAGCGTCAGCCCTGGCGAAGCCCGACGGCCTGGCCAAGTACCAGGCGGCATCATCGTCCACCGCCATCACCGCGACACTTTCCGCCAACGCAAAACCGATCAGCCTTGACGTTTCAATTACGCAGCTGGCCCAGGCGCACTCCGTGGTCACTGCGCCCCTGCAAAAGTGGCCAAGCAGCCCGCCCGTACTTACGTTCGTCA
Organism: Actinomycetales bacterium; assembly: GCA_038199275.1. Lineage (GTDB taxonomy): Bacteria > Actinomycetota > Actinomycetes > Actinomycetales > Micrococcaceae > Specibacter. Next base: position 43,998 of record JBBPZC010000048.1, on the reverse strand, counting down.
AAGACGGCGTCCAAACAGAAATCACGCCTGAGTCGGACTCTCTTGATGACGTAGCGTATGCCATCAACAAGTCAGCCGCGGGTGTTTCCGCCGCGAAGATCGCCGTGGGGACCGACGGATCTGGCAACGCACTGTATCGCCTACAAATCACCTCCTTGGACACGGGATCCGCCGGCACATTCTCCATCTACCAAGGCACTGCTGCCGACGTTACGGCCAGCACAGCCCCGGCCCTTGCCGGCACCACCGTCCTGCGGACCGGGCAGGACGCCCAGGTCAAGATGTGGGCCGATACACCCGCGGAACAAACCATCACCTCCAGCACGAACACCTTCACCGCGCTCGCCCCCGGCCTGGACGTCACCGTCCATCAGCTTTCGGCCACCCCCGTCAGCCTGAACGTGACCCGTGACGCCAGCCAGGTCACCGAGGCGGCCACGGACCTTGTCTCCAACGTCAACATCATCCTTGGATCCATTTTCACCCAGTCCGCCGTCTCCAGCGCACCGGGAGCCACCGGCAGCGCCGCAGTGACGGGAGGACTGTTCACGTCCAACAGCACCACCGCCGCGGCCAAGGACCGACTTTTTACCGCCGTGGTATCTCCCGTCAACGGCCTGTCCCCCTCAACCATCGGCATCAACAGCACCAAGAACGGCGACTTCACCTTTGACGCGGACGCATTTGCCGCGGCGTACGCCAAGGATCCGGCCCTGGTGGAAAGCACACTGCAAACCATCGCCGGACGCGTAGCTGACGCCGCCAAGGCAGTGTCCGATCCCTACGATGGCACGCTTTCCCAAAGCATCAAGGGCAAACAGACGGTCATCAACGACTTCAATGACCAAATCCTTAAATGGGATGACAGGCTTGCCCAGCGGCGCAGTGCCCTAACCACTGTCTATGCCAGACTGGAAGTCCAGCTGGGCAAGATGCAGTCCCAACAAAACTGGCTCAGCTCACAAATCAGTTCCTTCGACTCCGCAAGCAGCTCAAAGAAGTGACCGTGGCAACCAATAACCGAGCACTCAACGCCTTCCAGCGCGAGGCCATCCTGTCCGCATCCCCCGCGCGCCTGCTCGTCATGCTCTACGACAGGCTCCTCTTGGATCTTGCCCGCGCGGAGTCTGCCCAGGTAGTCGAGGAATGGGAGACCGCCGGAAAGCAACTGCTGCACGCCCAGGACATCATTGCCGAACTGGCCGGTTCCCTGGAAGTCGGCGTTTGGGACGGTGCCGAGAATATGCTGGGGATCTACAACTATGCCGGGACGGCCATGATGAACGCCAACATCTACCGCAACGTTGAACTGACGCGTGAATGCATCGCGCTGCTGGAGCCCCTGCGCCAGTCCTGGCACGAGGCTGCGACGCAGCCCACCGCATCGGCCGCAGGCCGTGCGGGAGGCATCGGATGAGTATCTGGCCACAGACCTGGACTGCACCAGATGATGTTCTCCCCGGGCTGCCTGCGGATGAGAAATCCCTGCGACGCTGGCAGAATTCCCTGGACGCGCTGGAAGACGAAGCCGGAGCGGCGCTGGGCCTGTCCGAACGCGCGCCGTCAGCCGTAGACGGCATCGCTGGCTGGGCCCCGCCCGCCGATTTGGGCCCCCTGCCGCAAGTTCTGCTTGACCGGGCGCGCTCCTTGGCGGCCCTCCAAGAGCGCGCCGTGACCATGCTCACGGACTCAAGGGCCGTCGTCGAACAGGAAATGGCTGAACTGGCAAGGCCCCGCCGGCACGTCCAGCCCGTCTACATGGACGTCACCGGATAGCTTTCGCGCAATGGCGTGAAAACAATGGCGCGAAAATAATCGTGTCACTAACTCCTTACGCACTATTCAGGGCTGCCGATAGCTAAGAGGGAGCACGGACTGCTCGCCCCCTGGCCACGGATCGGCCCCGTTTTTTGGCAAGGAAGAGCACAGTGCTTGATTCTTTGGTCACAGTGGCGCTCACCAGCGCACTGGATGGCTTGGCCCTGCGCCAACGCGCCATCGCCGACAATATAGCCAACGCCAACACCCCCGGTTATGCAGCCCAGCGGGTGAAATTTGAAGAAGCGTTGGCGGAATCCGTCAGCCGCGGGAACGGCGACGTCGGGGCGACCACGGAGCCCTCCCTGGAGCCAACCAAGCTCAACGGCAACAACGTGAACATGGATACCGAAACGCTGTCAAACATTGAGACAGTGCTCCGCTACCAGTTCGCCGCGCAGGCCGTCGACAGCGAATTCAACGGCATGCGCACAGTTCTGAAGTCCCAGTAATGGCGGACGCAATCGGCATTGCCTCCACAGGCCTGACAGTGCACCGAAAATGGCTTGACGCGGTCTCGGACAACCTGGCAAATGCCAACACTGCCACGGCCCCCGGCGACGATGCCTTTCGTGCCCGCTACGTCATCGCCGAGGTAGGCGCAGGGGATTCCGGCGTGTACGTTGCCGGAACCGCCTATGGTGACGCCGAAGGACGCCTGGTGCACGAACCTGACCACCCCCTCGCCGACGAGGCGGGTTACGTCCGATACCCCGAAATAGACCTGGCATCCCAAATGGGACAGCTCATCATGGCCCAACGCGGCTATGAAGCCAATGCCGCCGTGGTGGACCGCGCCAAAACGATGTACGAAGCCGGATTGCAGATTGGAAAGTAAGCCATGATCGTTTCGGGAATTGAAGGCGTCCAGGCAACCACCGGCACGGGATACCTGCCAACGCTTGCCAAGGACAGCGGCGGAGATGCTTTTGGTGCTTCCCTGGGCGATGCCCTGGCCAATTTGCAGGAAATGCAGTCCACTTCGGGGGAGCTGAAAGTCAAGGCAGTGACAGGTGACCTTGAGGATATCCATCAGGCCACCATTGCGTCCACGAGGGCACAGGTGACCCTGGAACTGGTCTCAACGCTGCGCATCAAGGGCGTTGACGCATTCAACGAGATCATGAGGATGCAGGCCTGATGCCGCCCTTCGTATCCTCCCTGGCGGGCCGCTTCACCGGCGTTGCCAAGGGCTTCACCGTCGCTCAAAAGACCTTGGTTGTCATTGGCCTGGCCGTGCTGGTTCTTGGCGGTGTGGCCCTTGCGAGCTGGTTGACCAAACCCAGCTACGCTCCACTGTTCTCTGGGTTGGCACCGGCCGACGCCAACTCCATCGTGACACAGTTGAAAACGGACAATATTCCGTATCAGCTGGCCAATGGCGGCTCCACCATTTTGGTGCCGGACGCCAATGTTTATGAGGAACGGCTCAAGTCGGCCTCGGCCGGCTTGCCCGCCTCCTCCGCGGCAGGATACTCACTGCTTGACACCATGGGTGTCACGTCCTCCGAGTTCCAGCAAAACATCACGTACAAACGAGCCATGGAGGGTGAGCTCGCCCAGACCATCATGGCCATGAAGGGTGTCGAGACCGCCTCCGTCAAGCTTGCCGTTCCGGAAAAGACAGTGTTTACCTCCACGAAGGAAGATCCCACGGCATCTGTCTTCGTTGAGACGGCTCCCGGTGCCAGCCTCTCCGATGACCAGGTCAATGCGGTCGTGCACCTGACCTCGTCAGCCGTAGAAGGACTGAAACCGCTCAACGTTTCCGTGGTCGACTCAACGGGTGCGGTACTTTCGGCTGCAGGCACCGGCGCCACCGGCAGCAGCGATAAACAAGCCCAAGCCTATGAACAGCGGGTTTCTGCAGCCGTGCAGTCCATGCTGGACACGGTAGTGGGCGCGGGCAATGCCACCGTCTCATTGACTGCCACCATGGACAAGGCATCCACCGACAGGGTGACCGAGTCCTTCACCTCCCCCGACGGGGCTCCGGCCATGAACGAATCCACGGTCACGGAGTCCACCACCGGCGGAACTTCCACCGGCACGGGCGTGTTGGGGCCGGACAACATAGCTGTCCCCGCTGATGCCGGCACCACGGGAAGCTCTTCCGAATCCGAGACATCAACCAAGAACAACGCAATTAACAAGGTCACTGAAAACACGGCCATCCCGGCGGGTACACTGCAACGCCAGTCGTTGGCCGTTGCCGTTGACACGGCTGCCGCGGGCAAGCTTGATGCTGCAACCCTGACCGAAATGGTGACTGTGGCCGCGGGCATCGACACGGCCCGCGGGGACACCGTCAGCATGCGGGTGGTGCCGTTCTCAACTGCCCAGGCAGACGCTGCGAAGGCCGCCATTGACGCCGTCAAGGCTGAGGCCGGGGCAGCCGCCACGGCGCAAAACTGGCGCAACATCATGATTGCCGCGCTGCTGCTGCTGGCGGTGCTGATCGCGGCGGTCCTGTACGCGCGCAAGAACCGCCGCCAGGTGCGGCAGCTGGTGGATCTCGGGGAGCAGAATTCGCCCATGGTCACCATGGGCAACGTGCCGTTGGATCCTGCGCCGCAAACCACCGCCATAGCCATGCCGGCCGCTGTTGCCCTGCCGATAGCCGAACGCACTGACGCAGACGCCAAACGGGCTTCACTTGAAGCCATGGCCAGCACCGACCCGGATAAAACCGCAGGTCTGCTTCGTTCGCTGATGGATGATCGGGCGGGAGTCTGATGTCCGAGGCAACACTGACCGGTCCGCAAAAGGCGGCGGCCCTGCTGATGCAGCTTTCCCAATCCGCTGCCGCCGCGGTCATGTCCCGCATGACCGACGCCGAGGCTGAATCCATTGCTGCGGAGATTGTGACCATGCGCCGGGTGGAGCCTGAGGTTGCCGACGCGGTTGTGGAGCAGTTCCATGGCATGGCAGTCCAGGGCAGGCATGCGGCGTTGGGTGGCAGGGACTTTGCCGCCGGTCTTTTGGCAGCCTCCTTCGGCAGCGAGCGGGCTGCAAGCGTCATGGGCAGGCTCGCATCCGTCACGGCCGGGAAGACCTTCGAGTTTCTGGACGAAGCAGAGCCGGGGCAGCTGTTGTCCCTGCTGGAAGATGAACTTCCGGCAACCATTGCCCTGGTCCTAGCGCATCTTCGCGCGGACCAGGCCTCCGCGGCACTTGCCGGATTGTCGGGGGATCTGCGTGCCGACGTCGCCCAGGCCATCGCAACCATGGGCGTGGCCACGCCCGAAGCCGTACGCATCGTGGCCGAAACGTTGAAGCAGCGCGCCCTGGCCGTGGTGGGTCCCCGCGAACAGTCGGCAGTCATTGGTGGAGTTCAACCGCTGGTGGATATCATCAACCGCTCCGACGCCGCCACTGAACGGGCGCTGTTGGAGGAGCTGGACCTGCGGGATCCGGAACTGGCCGAAGAAGTCCGGTCACGGATGCTGACATTCGCAGATTTGGTGAAGCTGGAAAACCAGGACGTGCAGCTGATCCTGCGTGGCATCGATGCGAAAACCCTGGCGCTGGCCATGAAGGGCGCGCACGCGGCCGTGTTGGAAGTCATCCGGACCAACATCTCCGAACGCAACCGGGAACTGCTCGAATATGAGCTTGAAACCCTGGGCCCGGTACGCACCTCTGAGGTGGAGCAGGCCCGGGCCGACATTGTTCGGATCATCCGCGAACTCGAAGCGGTAGGCGATATCACCATCCGTCGCGGGGACGAGGATGACCTTGTCTACTAGCCAATCCGCGCCGCGCCCGGCCGTGTTTCCCGTCATCGCCACCCCGGGCCAGTCCCAGGCCCACGCAGAGGAGAAAGCCCGCGGCTTCACACAGGGCCACGCTGCCGGTTATGCCGCAGGGCTGCAGCGGGCCAGCGTGGAAGCGGCGGCTGCGCGCGCCCGCGACGACGCCAGCCACGCGGAACGTGTGCAACAGCTCGACGCCCGGCATGCTGCCGAGGTGGCAGCGCTTCGTCTGGCGGGTGCTGCCCTTGCGGAACGCACGGCACCGGTACTTGCAGACGCCGAACAGGCATTGTTCAGCTGTGCCCTGGACCTGGCTGTTGCGTTGCTGGGACACGAACTTGGCGACGACGAAACCTCCGCCCGCGCAGCCTTGGCGCGGGCCCGCGGTCTGGATGAGACGGAGAGCCCGCTTGTCATTCGCATGAACCCCGCCGATGTGGCCGTCCTCGACCGCTCCCACGATGACCTGCCGGCGTCCCTGACCCTGCTCGGTGACCCCGGGCTCAACCGCGGCGACGCCGTGGCCGACTATCCGCACGGATTCCTTGACGCCCGGTTGGGCACCGCTGTCGAGCGGGTCAGGGCAACCCTGCTGGAGAGCACCTTGCCGGCAAACAACTTGCCGACAAACACCCTGCCGGAACTCACCGCAGCGGGCAAACCATGACTGCGCCTACAATTTCCGGGGCCCGGAAATTGTCGCTGGCTGCACGTGCCGCGGCCCCGGAGCGCGTGGGAGTGGTGACAGGCGTGGTTGGTCTGGCCGCCCAGGTGCAGGGCCTGCGCTGCGCCGTGGGTGACATGGTCACCATTGGCGACATTGCGCCCATCGACGCCGAAGTGGTGGCCGTCAGCGCCGGAAGTGTCAAAATCATGCCGCTGGGGACCATGACGGGACTCGGTGAGGGCGATCCCGTCCGTGCCAGGCTGGAACCCATGTTGGTGCCCACCGGCGACGGGCTGCTGGGCCGTGTCATTGATGCACTGGGGCGGCCCATTGACGGCCTGGGCCCGCTCACCGGGGTGCACGGCGTGCCGCTGGAGAACAAAACGCCCAACTCCATGGACCGGGCGCGAATCACCACCCCGCTGCAAACCGGGGTCCGGGTCCTGGACACGATGACCACCACCGCGCGCGGTCAGCGGTTGGGCCTGTTTGCCGGTTCCGGCGTTGGCAAGTCATCGCTGCTGTCCATGATTGCCCGCGGCACCGAGGCGGCCGTGTCCGTCATTGCCCTGGTGGGGGAGCGCGGACGCGAAGTGCGCGAGTTCCTCGAGGACGACCTGGGCCCGGAAGGCCTTGCCCGTTCCATCGTCGTCGTCTCCACGAGCGATGAACCGGCCCTGCTGCGCCTGCGTGCAGCTTTCACTGCCACCCGGATCGCCGAGTCGTTCCGGGAGCGCGGCGTGGATGCCATGCTCATGATGGATTCCCTGACGCGCGTGGCCATGGCCCAGCGTGAAATTGGCTTGTCCGTTGGTGAGCCGCCGGCAACCCGCGGGTACCCGCCGTCGACCTTTTCCATCCTGGCCAAGCTGCTGGAGCGGGCGGGGACCGACAAGATCGGTTCCGTGACCGGTTTGTACACGGTGCTGGTGGACGGGGACGATCACAACGAACCCATCGCCGATGCCGTCCGTTCCATCCTCGACGGCCATGTGGTGCTGGAACGCAAGCTTGCGGTGGCCGGGCATTTCCCGGCCATCGACGTGCTGGGGTCCATTTCCCGGGTTGCCTCCAAGGTGTGCACCAAGGACCAGAAGGACGACGCCGGGACCTTGCGCAAGGTCCTCGCGGCACGGGCCGCGGCCCAAGACCTGATAGACGTTGGCGCCTACCAGACCGGCAGCAATCCGCTGGTGGATGCGGCCGTGCGCCACGGGCAATCGATCAATGATTTTCTGCAGCAAAGCATGGACCAACAAGTTCCGGCAGCTCAGTCGTGGGCCGAGCTCAGGACGCTGACCAACAATATTTCGGGGGCATAGATGGGCAAGTCATTCCGCCTGGCCGGGCTCCTGCGCTTCCGCCAGGCGCAGGAAGAACAGGCAGCAGCGGCGTTGGCCAGGGCCAATGCCCGGCGCAAGGAACACGAGGGACGGGTGGGGCAGATTCGTAACGTCTTGGCTGCCACACCGTCAGCTGCCTCCTCCGGTGCGGCCCTGCGGGCCAGCGCCGCGGCCCGGTCGTCCGCGCGCAGCATGCTCCTGGAAATGCACGCCCTCACCACCTCCACGGCGCAGGCTGCCGCGCAGGCACAGGAAGAGTTGATCGCTGCCAAAAAATCTGCCGCCTCCCTGGAGAACCTGGCCGACAAGCACCAGGTTGAGCAACAGCAGTTTCTGCTCCGGGAGGAACAACTTTTCCTCGATCAACTGGCCTCGACGCGCTCACCGAAGCCTGGCGCACCGGATCCCCTGGGCTTGCGGACGGAGTTTGCATGAAGCTGCCAACAGCCCTTCTCCCGTCACTTCCAGGCCGCACGACGTCGGGAACCGGCACCTCCTCCGCGGACGCCGAGTCCGGGGCAACAGCGTCGATCTTCGCTGCCCGGCTGGGCGAAGCCTCCCTTGCCACCTCGGAGAGGGCCGCGGACGCCGCCGCGGGTGTGGCCCCTGAAGCGGGCCCGGACGCAGCAAGCGCCAGGGCGATCGTGGACGTTCCAGGCGAGGAGTCCGCGGACCCTGACGACGCCGGCACCTCCATGGAATCCGCCCAAACCGCTGATTTCGGAGTGCTGGGCCTGCGGGTGCACTTTGACCAAAGCACATTTCATCACATGCCAGCCACTGACGCCGCGACGACCCAGGTTTTCGCAGCCGCCGTGACCCCTGCGAATCAACTCGCGGCCGCAACTGACAACGCTGCTGCAGCCCAGCAGGTTGCTGCAGCCCCCTTGGCCGCGGTGCCCGGGGAAACACCCGATTCAGGCCCGGCCGGCCCGACCGATTCGGCAACGGTTCCCGGTTCGGCAGCTGTTCCCGCCGCGGCTTTGCCAGCGAGCCAACCAGTGGCTACCGAACCAACGCCAGCAACCGCGGCATCACCTGGCGATGTGCCGGACCAGGGTGCCGCTGCGGCAGCTGCTGGTGCCATGCCGGTGCCCGGCGAAGCACGCGACGCAGAATCGGCCAGCCTGGCAAGCAATCCCGCAACATCCGATGAATCTGAGTCTGCGCGTGCAACCGCTGCAGGGCACCCGCTGCCTGCAGCGACAACAACTGCCGCCCCGGAACAGCCGGGTGCCGGCCCAAGGAACGCGACGGCCGGGGCGGCCTCTGCCGCAGCAGTCCCGGATGCTGCCGTCGCCGCCCCTTTGCCGGCAACAGCTGCCGTGCAGGCAGCCGCAGCAGTGACAACAACCGTAGTGCCCACAACAGCCGCAGCGCAGCAAACGGCAGCCGGCTCGGAACCGCAGTCACAGGCAAATGGCAATGGTGCTGCATCCCGCCTTTCAGCAGGCAGTACGCCTGCAGGAGTTGGAGCCGCCGCGGCAATCCACCCCGGCATGGGGGAGGCCGCCACGGCAGCCCCGGAGTTGGCAAGGCAGCCGGTTGACGCCGACGTTGCGCGGTCGCCGACTCCCTTGCCTGCGATGCCTGCACCGGGCGTGGCCGCAACGCTGTTGCCCGCGCCGGCCGTGCCTGCCCAGCTGCCTGTTCTGGCGCCTCCGCCACCGCATGCGGCCGTTCCAACCGGTACGCCCATGCTCAACGAGCAACTTGCCCGCCCGCTTTTCACGCTGGCTGCAGCACCGTTGGGAGAGCACGTCATGACCATCAATGTGATCCCCGATGCGCTGGGTCCTGTCACCGTGCGCGCCCACCTCGCAGCGGACGGCATCCGCATCGAAATGATGGCACCCAGCGACGCCGGCCGGGACGGGTTGCGCAACATCCTGACGGATCTCAGACGGGATCTGGCCGCTGGCGGAATGTCAGCGTCCCTGAGCATGGGATCCGGACATGGTGCCCAGGACCACGGAGGCAACTCCCGCAGTCCCCAGTGGTCCGGGAACCCCTGGACGCCGACTGCACTGGCCGAAGCGCACCCCGCGCCCTCGGTCAGCCTGGCGCCGTCGGACGTTTCACGAGCAGTCAACAATTCACTGGACATCACGGTTTAGAAAGGCAGGACACCATGAGCAACGACTCCATCGCCGCAGTGGGTGCAAGCGGCGCTTCCCCCGCCCCGGCAACAGTCAACGGCTTCAACAGCATCCCCGGGCAACGGGCACCCAAACAGGAGATGGACTCCGAGGTGTTCATGTCCCTGCTGGTCGCCCAGCTCCGTCACCAGGACCCCTCATCGCCCATGGACACGAACCAAATGATCAGCCAAACCACTGAGCTGGCCACCATGGAAAAACTAACCAGCATGGACGCGACGTCGACGGAGAATTTCGCCCTGCAAATGCGTACCTCTGCGGCTGCGCTCATTGGCCAGCTCGTCTCATGGACCGACAAGGAAGGCAGTGCCCACAGCGGCATCGCAACGTCGGTTTCCTTTGCCGAAGGAATCCCACAAGTCACCGTGGGCGATCAAACCGTCGCCCTGGACCAAGTCTCCGGCATCACCTCCACAACACCCGCCAACTAGCTCCACCACCAGCACAGAAAGGCTTCACCCCATGCTTCGTTCCCTGTATTCCGGCATTTCCGGGCTTCGCGCCCACCAGACCATGCTCGATGTGACCGGCAACAACATTGCCAACGTCAACACGGCTGGATTCAAGTCATCCACGGTCCAGTTTCAGGACACACTTTCACAGCTGACCAAGGCGGGTGCCGGAGCGCAGGATGGCGCCGGCGGCACCAACCCGGCCCAGGTCGGCTTGGGTGTTCAGGTGGCAGGTATTTCCACCAACTTCGCCCAAGGCTCGTCCCAGGCCACCGGCCGGGCCACGGACATGATGATTTCCGGTGACGGGTTCTTCATCACCTCCAAGGGCGGTGAGCAGCTCTACGCCCGCGCGGGATCATTTGACTTTGATTCACAGGGCCGGCTGGTTTCACCCGACGGTGCGCTGCTGCAGGGCTGGTCCGCTGACAAGGACGGCCTCAAAACCGGTGACGGTCTGTCCAACATTGTCATTTCCAAGCAGATGGTGGCCGAGGCCACGAAGACCACTACGGCGATCCTGAGCGGCAACCTGCCCAGCGACGCGACAACGGTACCGCCTACTGTGCTGACCCGGGACGTGCAGGCCTTCGATGCCAACGGCCAGGCTCGCAGCGTGTCGCTGACCTTCAAACGCACTGATGACGGCTGGGATGTGACGGGAGCCAACGCCGCGGAGACAACAACCTTGGCCTTTGCAGACGACGGCAAGCTCATCGCCGGTCCCGGCACCACCTGTAGGGTTGACGGCGTCGACATCGACCTCAGAGCAGTCACCGGCTATGCAGGCCTGTCCACCGTTGCTGTCTCAAACGTTGACGGCAATGCCGCAGGCACCTTGGAATCCTTCACTATGGCCGCCGACGGCACGTTGACAGGAACCTTCAGCAATGCGGAAAACATGGTGATCGGCCGGATCGCCCTGGCCAACTTCACCAATGCCGGCGGTCTGGAAAAGTCCGGATCATCCTCCTACCGGGCCACAGCATCCTCCGGAGCCGCCACCATTGGCACTGCGGACACCAACGGCTTGGGCGCCCTGACCAGCGGATATGTGGAGATGTCCAACGTGGACCTGTCCCAGGAATTCACCAACCTGATTGTTGCCCAGCGCGGCTTCCAGTCAAATGCCCGCATCATCACCACCTCCGACGAAGTGTTGCAGGAACTGACCCAGCTCAAGCGCTAGCGCCGGCCATGTCATGGCTGTCCCGCAGCTAACCAATGCGGCGGGACAGCCGACAGTACTACGGTGGGGCGGATGACGTCCCAGCAACGCTAAGGATGAGCCATGATAGTTGTCACGCGCCTGGATGGCAGGCAGTTTGCGCTGAACCCGGACCTCATCGAACGCATCTTTGAGTCACCTGACACGACGGTGGTCATGGCTGACGGGGCGAATTACATTGTCACGGAGTCCATGGCAAACATCATTGAAAAAATTGCCTGCTTCAGGGCCCGCATCATCTCGATGGCACATGACTACTCCGACATTGATGAGCCGCACAATCCGCCCAAACTAAGTATTATTCACCCTTCAGGAAACCCCTCCACGTCAGGACAGTAAAGCGATGGATCCCGCAACACTTGCCGGTCTGCTCATAGCCTTCGGAGCGTTGTACGGCATGATCACGCTGGAAGGCTCCCACGTTTCGAGCATCATTCTTCCGGCACCGATGCTGCTTGTATTGGTTGGAACCGTTGCCGTTGGGGTGGCCGGTTCAACGATGAAGGACGTCGTGCACGCTGTGAAGTCCCTGCCCAAGGCTTTCATGGGCAAACCCCCCAGCCCGGGGGAGAGCGTTGAGCAAGTGGTCGCCCTGGCCGACCAGGCGCGGCGGGAGGGCCTGCTGTCCCTTGAAGCAGCCGCCGCTGAAACAAAAGACCCATTCTTGCGCAACGCTTTGCAAAACATTGCCGACGGTACCGACGGGGAGGATCTTCGGGAACTGCTCGACGACGCCGTCGAAGCCAAAATCAAAAGCGACCATACCGCCGCGAAATTCTTTACGGTCTTGGGTGGTTACGCCCCAACTGTTGGCATTATTGGCACCGTGGTGTCACTGACCCACGTTTTGGAGAACCTCTCAAGCCCCGAATCGCTCGGTCCGATGATTGCGGCCGCGTTTGTGGCCACCTTGTGGGGCCTGTTGTCCGCGAACTTCATCTGGCTGCCCATCGGTTCGCGCCTGAGCCGACTCTCCGAGCTTGAAGTTGACCGCATGACTCTTGTCATGGAAGGCGTGCTGGCAGTCCAGGCCGGTTCGCAGCCGGCACTCCTGCGCGAGCGGTTGACGGCCATGGTCCCCACCTACCGTCAACAGTCCGGGAAGAACTCCGAGCGTGCCGATGCACGAGTCAAAAAGTCGGCATGAGCCGGCGGGGGAAGGCAGGGCGCACGCGCCGCGGAAAACCGGAGGAAAGCCACCCGGACGAGCGCTGGATGGCTTCCTATATGGACATGGTTACCGTGCTGATGTGCATGTTCATCGTCTTGTATGCCATGTCCACGGTTGACGAAGGCAAGTACGTAAAACTTCGCGATTCCCTGGCTACGGGTTTCGGCCAAGTGGCGGTCGGCAAGATCGACACCGCCTCAGGAATCGTTGTCCCGCCGGAGGATGTTGGCAAAGTCGGTACGTTGACCAAATCACCATTGGAGCTTGCCATAACCGAGGTGGACAAGCTCAGTGCACTGAAAGAGGCCATGAGCCTGCGACTGGGCAACGAAGGGTTGGCCGATAACGTCCAGTTCCAGATTGATCAGCGCGGTCTGAGCGTAAAACTTGTCGGCTCGCAATCATTCTTCCAGCCGGACAGTCCCGAGCTGTCGGCCCGGGCCGTGCAGGTACTTGATGTGATAGCTCCCGTGCTCCAATCATCCGGACTGGATATTTCCGTGGAAGGGCATGCAGCTGATGCCATTACCGGATATCCCTCCGTCTGGGAATTATCAGCCGAACGGGCTGTCGGTGTTGTCCGGCATTTGGTGGAGCAGCAAGGGATTGAGGGAGGAAAAATCGGGGCGATCGGCTACGGTTCTTCCCGGTCCGTCAATGACAACTCCACACCCGTCCTCCTCGAGTTAAACCGGCGGGTGGACATTGTGGTGCTGTCAAACCAAACCGAAGAAGTGCGGGCACTGATCCCCGAGGTGCTCAAAGCCAGATCGCCTTCTTCCTAACGAACGTTCCCTCCCTGCCGATAGGTACGAATATGCCCGTTCTTTCACTTGACACACAACTGCCCGCTTCCGGGGCCAAAGTGGTTCAGGCATACGATTTTCAGCGCCCCACAACGCTCGTTCGAGAACAAAGCCGCATCCTGGAGCTGGCCTTTGAAACGTTCGCCAGGCAGTGGGGGACGCAACTCACTACCAGAATCAGGGCCGGATCTGCCGTCGTCACCGAGCAGGTGACCATGACGACTTACGACGACTACGCGGCGTCCCTGCCCGCCTCCACCGCCATGGTGGTGTTTTCCTTTGACGGACAAGAGTCCCGTGGAGTCTTTCAGTTCCCATCCGAGGCAGCGCTGCTCTGGGTGACGCGCATGCTCGGCGGCACCTCCCCGGTGCCCAAGAATGACCGCAAGTTCACCCAAATTGAGCGAGCACTGGTAATCCGTCTCGTGGAAGACGCCCTCGAGGATCTGCGGTACTCGTTCGGGTCCACTTTGGCTCACACGCCCGCCGTTGACGGCATCCACTTTAATTCGCAGTTCGCCCAGGCCGCCGCCATGAATACGCTCATGATTGTCGCGGTGCTCACCGTTCAGGTCGGTGACCGCAGTTGGCGTGGAACCATTGCGTTGCCGTCAGAGGTGCTGGTGGATCAGTTGGGGAGTTCCAACCCACTCAGTGATGCTGCTGCGGCGCCGGCCCAGCTGCGCGCACAGCTGGCGGAGGTCCCGGTTGACGTGGCGCTGGCCTTGGCTCCGGTGCCTGTCACCTCCAACACGATCCTGAATTTGGCCGTGGGGGATGTTCTAACGCTTCCCCACCCCACAACCATGCCGTTTGAACTGACAGTGGGCGGCAAAGCGATTGCCCGCGCCACAGGGGTCACGCGGGGGTCACGCAAGGCCGGGCAAATTGTTACAACTGAGGAGACAAACCGATGAGCACCACCTTGGCGGCCCAAACTGCGGCTTCGGCACTGGCCAATTTGCTGCCTTCCCCGGCACCACTGACAGCAATTACGCAGCCTGCGGGCACTGTACCCTCCGGAGAAATGGGTGTGGCAGTGGATTATGTGGGTCCGGACTCGGCGGAGTTTGCCCTGGTGTTCTCTTCCCGCGCCGAAGCTTCGCTGCGCCTGGCGGGAGGCACGGGTGCGTTCTCGATCACGGACGTCCTGCGTCCGGCCTTTGAAGCGGCAACTGCCGGGTTGGGCTCGGGAGTCTTGGGAGAGGTCTCCGAGACCGTGTCCAGCGTACTGTTCGCAGATTCGGCAGCAGCAGTTTTCCAGCTGGTCGACGATAACGGCGCCGGTCAGGAACCGTTTGCCTGGCTGGCGGTTAAGATCCGCAATTCAGCGGGCCAGGGAAGCAGCGAACTGAGCGCTGCAAATCTTGGCCGCATCCATGACATTGAAATGGCGTTGTCGGTGGTGATTGGGCGTACCCGCATGAGCGTGGCCAACGTGCTGGGGCTTGAACCCGGCGACGTGGTGGACCTGGACCGTTCGGCCGGTTCCCCGGCCGACGTCCTGCTCAATGGCCGCTTGATTGCCCACGGCGAGGTTGTTGTTGTGGATCAGGACTATGCCGTGCGCATCACCAAGATCCTGGACACGGCAGAGACGGTTGGCTAGATGGACGCGTTCCTCCTGATACTGCGGGTGGGACTCTCACTCACAGTAGTCATGGTTCTGCTGTGGATGGCACAGAAGCGTTTCTCCCGGGGCGGGCGTCACCAGGGCCCAGCCGTGGTCGAGGTGATTGGCCGGCGCAATGTGGGACAGAAAGCCTCCGTTGTGGTCGTGGAATCCGATGGCCAACGCTTCCTGCTCGGAGTGACCGAGAGTTCCATCAATGTCCTGCACGCCTCCGAAGCTCCCATTCCCAACCCGGACGCCGGCCCCACCGGCGGGCCCGACGGCGATCCAGCCTTTGCAGAGGTGCTCAAGGCCGCAGGCGAGCCGCCGCTGCGCCGCGACGCTGGCGCACGGCGGATGCGCCAGGCCTCCGGCGGGACAAGCGCCCTTCATGGCACCATCTTCGCCCGCAGCACATGGACGCAGGCCGGCGCAGCAGTGAAAAAGGGCATGAGGCTGTGAACCGCGGCTTCGTGCACCCGCGCACCTGGGCTCACGCCGCCGTCGTTACTGTCCTGGTGCTGGCGGTGCTGTACCTAATCAGCGTGCTTAACTCCGCGCCGGCGCAGGCCATCGGGGTGATGGCCCCGACCGACCCATTGGAACCAACACCTCCCACCGATCCGAGCGATCCGGGCGCGGGCACCGACGGGGTCAACCTGACGGTCAATGGACTGGGCGGGACGCCAAGTTCCTCCATCGTCACGCTGCTCGCCGTCACCTTGTTGTCCGTGGCCCCGGCCCTGCTGCTGATGATGACGTCCTTCACAAAGATCTTCGTGGTGCTCGCCATGACACGCAACGCGATCGGCCTGCCGAGCATACCGCCCAATCAGGTGCTGGCGGGCCTGGCCCTTTTCCTGTCCCTGTTCATCATGTCCCCCACCCTCATCGACATCAACAACAACGCCGTGCAGCCATTTCTGGACGGCACGGTGGACGTCAACAGGGCTTTTGAACTGGCCGGGACACCGTTGCGGCATTTCATGCTCCCGCAAACGCGTGAGGAAGACATCGCCTTGATGACCCGGGCCGCGAACCGGGAAAACCCGGCATCACCTGAGACCGTCCCCATGCTGACGCTTATCCCTGCCTTCATGATTTCTGAACTGCGCGCTGCGTTCATCATCGGCTTTGTCATCTTCATCCCCTTCCTGATCATTGACCTGGTGGTGGCCTCGGCATTGATGTCAATGGGCATGATGATGCTCCCGCCGGTCATGATCTCGCTGCCATTCAAAATTCTGCTCTTCATTCTGGTGGATGGCTGGGGACTCATCCTCACCTCCCTCATCCAAAGTTATTCAGGTGGCCCGTGAATTCTGCCGAAGTTCTCAACATTGCCGTGCAGGGCCTGCTGGTGGCCGCCAAGTTAAGTGCCCCGATCCTGATCACGGCGCTCGTGGTGGGTTTTGCCGTCTCCTTGGTGCAATCAGTCACCCAAATCCAGGAAGCAACACTGTCATTTGTGCCCAAAGCGGTCGCCGTGGTCATAGCGCTGGTCATTTGCGGGCACTGGATGATTAATGAAATTGTCTCCTTCACGCACCTGCTCTTTGAGAAAATCCCAGCATTGCTGGCGGGTTAGACAGCAAACCATGAACATCCCCGTGGACTTTGGCTGGCTGGAGGCGGCACTGCTGGTGGTCGTGCGTGTCACGGCGTTCATTGTCATTGCCCCGCCCTTTTCCTACAATGCGTTCCCGCTGCGCATCAAGGGCATGCTGGCACTGGGTTTGGTATTGGCCATGACAAGCCGTGCCAGCGTTGACCACCAGGTCAGCGGCACTGGGGAGTTCATTGGCTCGATCATGTTGGAACTTGTGACCGGGGCGGCCCTTGGCTTCCTCGTATATCTGGTGTTTGCCGCGGTTCAGTCGGCAGGGTCGCTGATCGACCTGTTTGGCGGATTCTCGATGGCCCAGGCGTTCGATCCGCAGTCCATGGTCAACGGAGCCCAGTTCACCCGGTTGTTCCAGATGACAGCACTGGCCCTGCTGTTCGCCTCCGACGGCTACCAGCTCATCATCGGGGGACTGGCCCGGTCCTTTGAAGCCATCCCCTTGGGCGGCGGGCTTGACCTGAGCAATCCCGTTCAAACCTTGGTGGCGGCAGTGACGCAGATGTTCCTGGCGGCCGTGCAGATCGCCGGCCCCCTGTTGGTCGTCCTGTTCCTGGCAGACGCCGGCTTGGGACTCCTGACACGCGTGGCCCCGGCCCTGAACGCCTTTGCCCTGGGCTTTCCGCTGAAGATCATGCTGACACTGGCCTTGGGCGGGATGCTCCTGATGGCGCTGGGACCCATTGTTGCCGCCCTGGTGACATCTGCCATGACCGGACTGACGGGGGTGATCAGCCGTGGCGGATGAGCCCAGTGGGGAAAGAACCGAACAAGCCACCGACAAGCGCATGCGGGAGGTACGCCAGAAAGGCCAGCTCTCCCGTTCCCAGGACCTGACGGCATGGGTGGGTATTGGGGCGGCTGTGATCATGTTCCCGGGGGTCATTGCGCGCGCCGCGGACGCCCTGGCCGATCAAATGTTCACCGTCACAACCCTTGCTGCCAATCCAGAGGTGCCGGCCGCGGTGCGGGCCATGGAAGAAGGATTTGGCTCCCTCGCAGGTATTTTGGGGTTGTTGTTCGTTGCGGTTGTGGTCGCGGTGCTGGCAGCGGCCGTGTTGCAGGGAGGGGTGCGGTTTAAGAAGTTCAAGCCTAAGTTTGAGCAATTCGACATGCTCAAGGGGCTTAAGAATATTGTGGGCCCCCAGGCCCTGTGGAATGGCGCCAAGGCGCTGCTCAAGACAGCCGTCGTGGGTCTGGTGCTGTTCATTGTTGTGCAGGGGCTGACCACCACCTTGCTGGGGGCGGGGGCATTGCCGATTGCTGAGCTTCTTGCCACCGCCGGAGCGGGCTTGGTGCAATTGATCCAATACGCGGTCGCGGCGGGGATGCTGCTGGCCGTTGCGGACGTCTATGTGGTCTCCCGGCGCAACCGGAAACGGACCCGGATGACTCAAAAGGAAGTCAAGGACGAGCACAAGAGCACCGAAGGCGACCCGCTGGTGAAGTCTGCCCGTCGTCAGCGCCAACTGGCGCAGGCACGCAACAGGATGATGAGCGCGGTGGCGAGCGCCGACGTCGTCCTCATCAACCCAACGCACGTGGCGGTGGCCCTGCGCTACGAGCCTGGGAAGTCAGCACCCCGCGTGGTGGCGAAGGGCTCCGACAGGATTGCCCAGCGCATCCGCGCCGAGGCCGAGGCCAAAAAGGTGCCCCTGGTCAGGGACATTCCGCTGGCACGGGCCCTGCACGGATCGTGCGAGTTGGGTGCAGAAGTTCCCGTGGAACTGTACAACCAGGTGGCCGCCGTCCTGGCCTTTGTCATGGCCCTGAAGAAACGCGGCAGCGCCTCCGGTACACACCAGATCCTGCCCGGTGGATCAAGCATTCCGGCGGGTCTGGTCCCCGGATAATGAACTCATCAAAGCATCTCTCCCACCCCGTCAAGCTAAGGAATTTCCCGTGAACCGCAATGTGTCCGCACTTGCCATCCCCCTGGGCGTGGTCGGCATTGTGCTGCTCCTTGTTGTGCCCATTCCCACTATGCTGCTGGACGTCCTGCTCATCATCAGCATTGTCTTTGCCTTGCTGGTGCTGATGAACAGCATGTTTGTGAAGAAGCCACTGGACTTTTCCGTGTTCCCGTCCCTGCTGCTCGTGGCCACCCTGTTCCGGCTGGGTTTGAATGTGGCCTCGACCCGGCTGGTCCTGGGACAGGCCCATGCCGGGGCGGTCATTCAGGCTTTCGGCGAGGTGACGGTCAGCGGAAACCTGATCATTGGTGCGGTGATCTTCCTGATCCTGGTTGTCATCCAGTTTGTGGTGGTCACCAAGGGCGCCGAGCGTGTCGCCGAGGTCGGTGCGCGCTTCACGCTGGACGCCATGCCCGGCAAGCAGATGGCCATCGACGCCGACCTGAACGCGGGCCTGATCACCGACGCCGAGGCCAAGGAACGGCGCGCAGAGGTCTCGGCCGAGGCGGACTTTTACGGAGCCATGGACGGGGCCTCCAAGTTCGTCAAGGGTGATGCCATTGTGGGCATCATCATTATCATCATCAATCTCATTGGCGGGATTGCCATTGGCATGCTGCAACGCGGCATGGACATTGGCGACGCCCTGCACACGTACTCCCTGCTCTCCATTGGCGACGGTCTGGTAACGCAGATCCCGGCACTCCTGATGGCCGTGGCCACCGGCATGATCGTCACCCGATCCAACGCCTCCTCTGACATGGGAACGACGGCGGCCCTGCAGCTGACGCAGTCACGTCCGGCCCTGATGGTGGCCGGGATCGCGGCGATCATCATGGCGGTCATCCCCGGCATGCCGGTGTTGTTGTTCCTGAGTGTTGGCGCCCTGCTGCTCTTCATGGGACAACGGGTCAAGGTTGCCGAAACTGCTGCGGCCAAGACGGCGGCACTTGAGGCATTGCCTGCGGGCCCGCGGGCCGAAACCACCGAGGACATCATTGAACAAATGCGTGTCCAACCGCTGGAAATTCAGCTCGCCACGGACCTGGTGGACCTGGTCAATGGCTCCGCAGACGACCTGCTGGCACGCATCCGCGCACTGCGGCACAAAGTTGCCATGGAGCTGGGCATAGTGGTCCCGCCAGTGCGGACCAGGGACCATGTTGAGCTTCCGCCCTCCAGCTATGTCATCCGCATCGCAGGCGTCGAGGCGGGGCGCGGCACGGCGCCTGCCGGGCGTGTGCTGGCCTTGGGGGACAACCTTTCCGGACTGCCCGGCACACCCACCGTGGAGCCCGTCTTTGGGCTGGCCGGAAAGTGGGTTCCGGCGGAGATGCGCCACAGCGCGGAAATGGCAGGAGCCACGGTGGTGGACAGGGTTTCGGTACTCATAACGCATCTCTCCTCAGTGGTCACAACGAATGCTGACAGGCTGCTGAGCCGTGAGGATGTCCGCGTGCTGACGGAGGGCGTGCGGGAAGGCTCCCCGTCCACGGTGGAGGAACTGATTCCCGGACTGCTCTCACTTGGCGAGGTGCAACGCGTGCTGCAGGGACTGCTTGCGGAGCAGGTGCCGATCAACGACCTGCCCAGAATTTATGAGTCTTTGTCACTGCAGGCAAAGAAGAGCACCGATGCCGAAAGCCTGGTTGAAGCGGGTCGGACCGCGCTGGGGCCGGTGGTGGCAGACAAGTACGTCAACAACGGCTCGCTGACAGTACTGATGATCGATCCCGTCTTGGAGCAATCGCTGCTGGAGGGTTTGCGCCCCTCAGAGCTCGGCACCCAGATAGTGGTTGACCCCACCCGCATTGAAGGCTTCCTCACCTCGGTCACGGAGCTGTATGCATCGGCGGAATCCACCGGATACAGCCCTGTCCTGGTGTGTGCGCCGGCGCTGCGTCCCGCCATCGGCAGGCTGGTGTCTGGCAGAATCAAGGGGCTGCCGGTACTTTCCTACACGGAGGCCACGGCCGGGAACCCAACAATAGAAACGGTAGGAGTTGTGCGCGGTGTCCAGTCAATTTCAGCTTAGAGGCCATAGCCTGGAGAGCCTGCGCTGGCAGCTCTTTGAATCATATGGTCATGCGGCCCGCATCATCCGTGCCGAGCGGATCCAGACGGGTGGGTTGTTCGGCATCGGAGCCACCACCACCTTTGAAGTGCTGGTCGAGATTGACGCGAACCGGACGGTAAACAGGCCCTCAAATGGTTCGGGGGGCTCGAGTGGGCGGGGAGGTCTGAGTGGATCCGCCCGATCCGGTCGCACCCCGCCAGCGCGCCGGGCTGCCTCTCCGCGACGCAATCTGATGGATCTGTTGGCTGAAGCAGACAGTGCCGATGAAGCCCGGCCGTCCGGAACGCCGCTGGCCCTGGAACAGAAACCTGACTTTGACGCGGTGTTGAGAATGGTGGCCGGTGGTAGTTCGGCCGGGACCGCTGACGGCGCAGCCGGAGCCGGCCGTGCCCGCGGTGCACGAATGGCCGGGACAGCTGGCGGCGGTGGGGCAGCCGGAGCTTCAGTCGCTGCCGGAGCCGCTGGCAGCGAGGAAGACGAGTCCGAGGCCGTCACAACCGCCGAGGAGGAGAGTTCCGCGGCGGAGTCGACACTGGTGCCGAGGCCGTCGACCAGGCCGGGGGATGTGATAGTCCTTGCCGGGCTCCGTGACCAGCCGTTGAATACGGCATGGAGCATGGCGAAGCAGCTTCAGACCGGAGCGGAATTGCTCACAGCCGGAGACCATCGCTACAACGGACTAAGCCACGTCTTCCTCGACAGCGTTGAGGTGAAGAAGGCGAAGGCCCGGGCGGCGGAAGGCGGCAAGCCGCTGTTGATAGCATTTAGTTTCGGGCAGCGGGGTTCCTCGAAGCTGTCAATCCTTGGTTCGGTGCACTCAGACCAGCTGTGGTTGGTGGTGGATGCGGCCCACAAGCTGGACGACACCCAGTCCTGGGTCAGCCGCGCCTGCCGATACGCGGTGCCCGACGCCCTTGCAGTTGTGGGCGTGACCGACACAGCGACCCCTGAAAGCGTCAACGCCCTCAAGATCCCTGTTGGCTGGGTCGACGGCCGCCAAGCGACGGCGAGTGAACTTTAGTATTTGCCCCATCTGCACATCCATGGAAGGAACTGCATGCTGGTATTGACACGAAAAATTGGCGAAAAAATCGTCATCGGTGGAAACATCACCGTGACCATTCTCGACGGCGGCCGCGGCGAGGGGGTGCGCATCGGCATTGACGCACCGCGCGATGTGACCATTCACAGAAGCGAGGTGGTGGATGCGGTGTCCGCCAGCAACCTGGAGGCCGTTGAAGGCTCGGCAGCGTCTACCGAGGCGTCTCCTGAGCAGCTGATTCTTGCGGCCCTCGGCTTGACCGGCTCCTCCGCGGACCCCGGCGTGGACGGCGACGCCGCCGACGACTGAGTCCTGAACTCAAGGGCCCGGCTTTTTCGAGCAGGGCCACTTTTCTCAGGAAACTATTTTTCCCAGGGCGCCTTGAAGGGAAAGTAGTGCTCCAGGAACGCCGTGACCATCGCAAGGCGCTGTTCCTGCGTTGCGTCGCCGTGGCTGCCGTCGTTCAAGCACAGGAAATCGGCATTGCGCCGGGCCAGGATGCCCTCCAGCGAAGCCAAACCCGCCACGCTGGAGGTGTCCACGTAAATGCCTTTGCCATCCTTGTGGACCACGGCCCGCCCGGTCAGCAGCGCGTAGTAATGATAGAGCGAGTTCGTGACGGAAATATTGTCCGCGGCCCTGAAAGTACTGGCCGCGGTTGCGGCAAATTCGGTGGGAAATTCGCGGTTCAATTCGGCCATGACGGAGCGGCGCAGGGGAGCTGCGCTGTGTTCCAGGTGGCGGGTGGTGAGTGTGCCGAATCGCTCCCACAGCAGGTGCCGGTTGGTCCGGGCGGAATTTTCAAAACCGCTGCGCGAGGGGTCGCTTTCGCCGGGCCCAATGCGGTTTGGCGAGAGCATGAACCGGGTGGTCCCGCCGGCTGTGAAGAACAAGTCAGGGGTGAGTGGCCGGCCAAAGAACATGTCGTCATTGGAATAAAGAAAATGCTCTGCCAATCCTTCAATGTGGTGCAGCTGCGATTCCACGGCCATCGAGTTGTGCGTTGGCAACACCGATGGATCAGCAAAGTGATCGCGGCTGCGGACCAGGGTGACCTGCGGATGGTCGGCCAGCCATGACGGTGCGGGGGAGTCGGTGGCGATGAAGATCCGCCGGAGCCAAGGGGCAAACATGTGCACGGACCGCAGCGCATATTTCAGTTCATCCACATGCCGGAAGCGGGAATCATGGTCATCCCCTTCACCCAGCACGGCCCCGGTTTGAAGTTCGCGCCGGGCCACCTGGTAGTCAGGGGAGCTGCCATCGACCCAGGAAAAGACCATGTCAATCTCGAAGTCGATGTCAAAGACCTGTGGAGAAAACATGTTTTCCAGTGTGGGCCAGCTTTGGCCGTAACGCTGCACAACGGCCGGCACCACGTCCCGGCGCTCGATGCTGGTTCGGGTCAGGGCATTGGCGGTAGGGGGTTCAATGTGGGTGGGAGTGTGATTCCAGAACTCGAGTTGGATGCCCGCTGCGGCACCGTAGTGCAGCCCTCCGTGTGGCTCCAATCGCGGACGAAAGAGCCGCACAATCCGGGCGCGGGGGTCTGCGGAAAGCCTCCCGTTGGCAATCAACAGGGTGGACTTCTTCCCGCCCACAGTCCGGGCGTAGAAGGGTTCTTTGGCGAAGGCAAGGGCCACGGCACGCTCGGTGTCCGGCCGCAGCGCGGAGTCAACAGCGACGACGGGGCGGGAACCCCTGCCGCGGACCAATAGATACTCGATGGAGCATGCCTCAAGCGCCTCCCGGACTGCCAACAGGTCCTCCACTGTGGCCTCGTGCGGCATCAGCGCATAGTTGCCGTTTCCTGCTTCGGCCGCATTGTTGATGAGCGCCAGCCGACTGCCGTGCTGCACAACATGATCACGGCCCAAGATGGCCGCAGTGCGGTCTTCTGCTGGTGCTGGTGCTGGTGCTGCTGCTGATGCGGCACGGCGGAGGTGGGACTGGCTGGGCAAGGTGCTGCTCCTGGCTGCGATGAAGGACGGGGCATATGGGCGTTCGCCCACTTGTGAGCCTAATGCCCCGCCCGGAAGGCCGCGTTACCGCGTGGGCACCTGGCCAAGACGGAACAAGTTGTCAGGGTCAAAGTGCCGGGCCAGTTCCGTCAGCTGGGTCAACACCTCCGGCGTGTAGCTGGCGGCGAACCCCGCTTGTCCGTCACTGGCAGAGAAGTTGGCCAACGTGCCGCCATATGCCCAGGGTGACATATGTTCGCGTAGGCCCGCCGCATGTGCGGCGAGCCCGGGCAGCTCCGGCGGCGGGGCCACGGCCACGGTGTACAGCCCGAATCCGGCTTCCCGGTGGCACAGTGCGCTGGGAATTTCCGGCGTTTGGCTTAACGCTCCGCCGAGCTGGCGGACTTCAACCAGCAACTGCGGCGACCCGGATTCGGGCCCGGCAATGTCCAGCAGGGAATCGGCCGCTGCGGCATCGAAGTTGGTCAGCAGCGCTGCACCCTCTGTAGCGGGCAGTGGGTCCTCGGGGTCGGAATGCACCAGCCCAATCATCGAGGACGGCATGGGCCCCACCGTATCCATGAGCGCCGGCGCAACTGAACGCATCTGCGCAAGCCAGGTTGCGCCGTCGTCCGGGTTGCCGGTGAAGACGTAGCGGACCGCGATGGTGAATTTTCCGGCCAAGAAATCCGGCACACCGGGCATGGGTGGCATTTGCATCAGGGCCACCGAGGTGGTGGCGGCAGGCGGCAGGGTGGGGCACCAGTCCGCCCACGTACGCAGGACGGTGGGGACGTCTCGGGTGTCGAAGAAGAGCGCGCCTGCGTAGATCATGGGCAGCGGGAGCAGCTCGAACTCCATGCCGGTGATGATGCCGAGGGAGCCCTTGCCGCCGCGCAGCCCCCAAAACAGTTCGGGCTCGCTGGTGGCGGTCACATGGCGCAGAATGCCGTCGCCGGTCACGACGTCGATGGAGCGGACCATGTCCGAGGCCGCCCCGTACGTCCGCACCATGGGCCCGACCCCGCCGCCGCTGGTGTAGCCGGCCACGCTGACACCGGGGGAGGACCCGCACAGGGGCGCCAGCCCGGGACCTTCGCACTCGCTGAGCACCGTTTTCCAAGTGACGCCGGCGCCGGTGGTGGCGGTGCGGGCGTCCGCGTCGACGGTGCAGTTGTCGAGGGCGCCGGTGTGGATGAGCAAGGCGCCGTCCATGTCGCTGGCGATCCCGTGTCCTGTGGCCTGGACAGTGACGGGGAGGTTGTTGGCGGCCGCAAACTTCACGGCTTCCACCACGTCCTGTGCCGTTCCTGCTTGGACCACGGCCGCCGGGGAAGTCGCCACAGCAATGTTCCAAGGTGTGGCCAGTTCAGCGTAGTGGGGGTCTCCCGGTTCGTATAACGGCCCGGACAGGTTTTGGCGCAGCGACTCAAATTCGGGTCGGCCGCCGGACGGTGACGGTTCTGGTGTTGCTTGCATACGGCCCCTCCGAGGCTTGGCCGCAGCACGGTGCTTTGACCCCCAGAACGGCCTGCTTCAAGCGTGCCACGGCGCACCCGCACTGACTAGATGCCAAGTCCGGATTTGTCCTCCAATTCCCGTACGACGACGGAGCCGGAGGTCAGCTCTCCTGCGACCGCTTCCTGCTGTGGAACAGGAGGGCAACGGCAATTCCGGCGAGCCAGAAGTCCTTGGCCATGGCTGTTCCGGCAGGTGTTGGCCGGATACTGCCGGGCTGCGTCATGCCGGGCGTCTTCAAATACGTGGCCACGAGCCCGCCGGAGAATGCGGCCAGTGCCAGTCCGGCCAGCCGGGTTGGAATGAAGGGAGCGAGGACAATTGTGCCCACACCGATTTCGGAGTAGCTGAGGTATTTGCCAAACTGTTCGGGGGCCAGCTGTCCCAGTTGGGGGATGACCCGCTGCGCGGATTCCTGCAGCCCGGCGGCGGACTCCGCCGGCAGGCTGAGCTTGCCGATTCCAGTGTTGAGGATGAATGCTCCGGAAACTAATCGAAGTGCTGCGTTGCTGATGCTGAATCCCATGGTTGCCTCCTGTGGTCCTGACGTGACGGTGTTGCTGCTTTTACCTTATGGCCGGCTTGTCTCCATGGCTAGGCACTGCCGCCGCGGCGCGCCCCGCAAAACACGGCCCACCCAAGAAAAAGACGGCGTTTGCGTAAAAAGACGGTGATACACCGCGCTCTTTTTACGCCAACATCGTCCTTGGTGGAATCAGGGGAGCGGTTAGCTCTTGCCGGGACGCGGCAGCCCGTCGCAGCTTCAAGGCCGCGCAAATGTGCAGCGCTACCGGGTGGCCGCGAGCCCCTCGATCATCGCGTTCAGGCCCAGGGTGAAAGCTGCGTCGGCGTCTTTGCGGGGTTCCGGCTTCGCAGCAGGGTCCACGCCCGGCACCAGTCCGCGCCGTGCCACTGCGGCGCTGAAGTTGGGCACCGCCGGCGCCATCATGCCGGCGTCGAAAATGTCATCAGGGGCGTTGACGTCATAGGCGGAGCCGTAAATGAAGGACTCCAGCGCCACCACTGCATCGATGACAGCCTCGGGGGCCCATCCGGCGGCCAGGAACCCGTT
Source organism: Actinomycetales bacterium (assembly GCA_038199275.1). Lineage (GTDB taxonomy): Bacteria > Actinomycetota > Actinomycetes > Actinomycetales > Micrococcaceae > Specibacter. The sequence goes on along the minus strand of JBBPZC010000048.1, from coordinate 17,783 downwards.
GGTGACGGCCTCGTACATCGTGATGGTCGCGGGCGCGTTCGTCACCGGCAGCAGTGCGATGACGGGGATCAGGGGCAGATGCGAAGCGAAGACGTTCCGGTAGGAATGCGCCCAGATGCGCACTGCCGTTTTCCACGTCTCCGTGCCAAACGCCGAGACGTCCACCCGGCTCATCAGGTGGTCCTCCACCAGCAGCAGCACGTCCTGCTTGGAGCTGACATGGTTGTACAAAGCGGAGGGGGCAACGTTCAGCGACTTTGCCAGTGCCGCCATGGTCAATCCCTTGTAGCCGTCATGGCTGACAAGTTTCAGCGCTGCCTTCGTGATACGGGCGGAACTGAGTAGTGCCTGAGGAGGCCGGCCTGCCCGGCGTCGTGATGGTTTGGGCACGTCAGCAGGTAGAGACAATGCCTGACTCTCCTAACTGGGCCCGTTTAGGGCGCAAGACTTTCCGCGAACCACTTTACGAATGTGGTGATGTCAGTTACAGTCTAATCTAAATGAACGTCATTCATTTAGTGAAGCGTGTCACGAGCCGCTTCGCAGGAGAGGGAAACATGACATCCGCAGCAAGCCCCAGCAGCCCCAAAAACCCCGGCATCGACCGCGACGTCGTCATCATCGGCGCCGGCCCATCCGGCCTGACAGCGGCCCGCGAGCTGAAAAAGGCCGGCCTGAGCGTGGCCGTGATCGAGGCCCGCGACCGTGTTGGAGGGCGCACCTGGTCCAACACGATCGACGGCGCATGGCTGGAAATCGGCGGCCAGTGGGTCTCCCCGGACCAGACGGCGCTAATCGGGCTGCTCGATGAGCTCGGCCTGGACACCTACCCTCGTTACCGGGACGGCGACAGCGTCTACATCGCCCCCGACGGCACCCGCACCCGCTACACCGGTGAAATGTTCCCCGTCGCCGCGGACACCGAGGCCGAGATGAACAAGCTCATCGACACCCTCGATGCGCTCGCCGCCGCCATGGACCCCGCCAGGCCGTGGGAGCACCCGCAGGCCCGCGAACTGGACATCATCTCCTTCCACCACTGGCTGCGCGAACAGTCCGGCAACGAGGAAGCCTGCAACAACATCGGCCTGTTCATCGCCGGGGGCATGCTGACCAAGCCCGCCCACGCCTTCTCCACCCTGCAGGCCGTGCTCATGGCGTCCTCGGCAGGCTCCTTCAGCAGTCTTGTGGATGACAACTTCATCCTCGACAAGCGCGTGGTTGGCGGCATGCAGGGCGTTTCCCTCGCCATCGCGGCGGAGCTGGGCGATGATGTCTTCCTGAATTCCCCGGCCCGGACCGTCCGTTGGGAGAAGCACGACGGCGGCTACCTCGCCACCGTGATTGCCGACGGCGTCACCGTGACCGCCAAGCGCGTTGTCATGGCCGTTCCGCCGAACCTGTACAACCGTGTCTCCTTCGATCCGCCGCTGCCGCGCCGCCAGCACCAGATGCACCAGCACCAGTCGCTGGGCTTCGTCATCAAGGTCCACGCCGTCTACGAGACACCGTTCTGGCGCGAAGACGGACTCTCCGGCACCGGCTTCAGCGCGTCCTCGCTGGTGCAGGAGGTCTACGACAACACCAACCACGAAGACCCCCGCGGCACCCTGGTGGGCTTCATCTCCGACGAAAAGGCCGACTACGCCTTCACGCTCACCGCCGAGCAGCGCCAGAAGGAAATCACGGCCTCGCTTGCCGAGTTCCTCGGCGACGCGGCCGCCGAACCGGTGGTTTACTACGAATCCGACTGGGGCTCGGAGGAGTGGACCCGCGGCGCCTACGCCTCCAGTTACGACCTGGGCGGCCTGCACCGCTACTCGGCCGACCAGCTCACCCCCGTGGGGCCCATTCACTGGTCCTGCTCCGATTTGGCCGCCGAAGGTTACCAACACGTTGACGGTGCGGTCCGCATGGGCCAATTCACCGCCGCCACGCTCATCGCAGACCTGGCGTAACACGCCCGAGCAGCAATTCCCCTGACAACGACGTCCTGAGGAGGACCCTTATGCGGTATGTAGTTGGATATTCCGCCAACGCGCGCGGCGGCGACGCCGTCAACCTGGCGGTGGCATTGGCCCGCAGGCAGGGTGCCACGTTGGACCTTGTCATGGTCATGCCCCTGGACTCGCCCTACAACGGGGTTTATCCTCCCGAGGCAGGCTACGGCGACATCCTCGCCAAGCAAGTGTCGGAATGGCTGGATGAGGCCCTGGCACTCATCCCCGACGATGTCCAAGCCCAGGCGCACATCCGTCGCGGCGAATCCGAGGCCGAGGCCCTTATTGCCGCGGCCGAGGAGCTCGGTGCCGTCCTGCTCGTCATTGGTGCCAGCAGCACCGGCCTGTTCAAGCGCTTCTCCATCGGCTCGGTGGCCGGCGCGCTGCTGCATGCCTCCACGATTCCCGTGGTTCTGGCGCCATCGGGATACAGCCGCACCAAGCCCATCACCCGCCTCACCTGCGCCCTGGGCACCAGGGCCGGCGCCGAGGACGTGCTGCAGACGGGAATCGCCATGGCCCGCCGCCGCAACCTGCCGCTGCGGCTCGTCTCACTCGTGGCGCTGGGCCCTGGTGATTCCGAGGCCACGGTCCACGACGCGGAAGCGCACCTGCGCGCCGTTGCCGAAGCCAGCCAGGGTGTGGAAGTGGACGAGCTCGACAAGCTCGACATCGTGGTTGGACATGGCCGCACCATTGAAGACGCAGTGGACGCCCTCGACTGGAAAAAGGGCGAGCTTCTGCTCATCGGATCCAGCCGGCTGGCCCAAAACAAGTCCATCTTTCTCGGTGCCACTGCCAACCGGATCCTGCGCGCCCTGCCGGTGCCCATGATCGTGGTGCCGCGCAATTACGTGCCACTGTCCGAGGAACTTTTCCACACCACAGCACTTCCCATCGTCATGGCAGCGACGCCTGACACGACCGGCCCCATCGAGGCGACGACATGACTTCCAAAGACACTGTAAGAAACGTCGCCGGCGACCACGGCCTGAGCGAAAAGGGCCTGAAGGCCGGCTCCGTGGGGCTGATCGGCGCCGTCGTCATCGGCATCTCCTGCATCGCGCCCGCCTACACGCTGACCGCTGCCCTGGGCCCCACGGTGTCCGAGGTGGGCGTGCACCTGCCCGCGATCTTCCTGGTCGGCTTCATCCCCATGCTGCTCGTTGCGCTGGGGTACCGCGAGCTGAACAATGCCATGCCCGACGCCGGAACCTCCTTCACGTGGGCAACGCGCGCCTTTGGTCCGTGGCTGGGGTGGATGGGAGGTTGGGGGCTGATCGCCGCAACCATCATTGTGCTCTCCAACCTGGCCGCGGTGGCGGTGGATTTCTTTTACCTGATGCTGGCGCAGATCTTTTCCAACCCTTCACTGGCCGATTTGACCCGCAACCTGCCGCTGAACCTGGCCACCACCATGGTGTTCATTGCCGGGGCGTGCTGGATTTCCTACCGAGGCATGGAAACCACCAAGTCCTTCCAGTACATCCTGGTCGCGTTCCAGCTGCTGGTCCTTGGCTGGTTCGCCATTGCGGCCTTCGCCCACGTGGCCAACGGCACGGCGTTTGACGCCACCACCATCCAAGCCGACTGGTTCAACCCCTTCGCCGTGGAATCGTTCTCCCAGTTTGCCGCAGGTGTTTCCCTCTCCATCTTCATCTTCTGGGGCTGGGACGTCACCTTGACCATGAATGAGGAAACGAAGAACCCGAAGAAGACCCCGGGCCGGGCCGCCACCGTCACCATCATTGTCATTGTGCTCATCTACATGACCGTTTCGCTGGCCACCCTGTCGTTTGCCGGCATCGGCACCACGGGCCTTGGCGCAGGGAACCCGGAGAACCAGGCGAGCATCTTCGCCGTCCTGGCCGGACCCGTCATGGGGCCCTTCGCGATCTTGATGTCGTTGGCCATTTTGAGTTCCTCTGCGGCATCGCTGCAATCCACGTTTGTTTCACCGGCCAGGACCCTGCTGTCCATGGGCCACTACCGCGCCCTGCCCAAGAGCTTCGGGAAGATCAGCCCCACCCACAAGTCACCGGGCTACGCCACGGTGGCGGCCGCCATTGCCGCAGCCGGCTTCTACATCATCACCCGGACCCTGTCCGAGAACGCACTGTGGGACACCATCACCGCCCTGGGCATGATGATCTGCTTCTATTACGGGATCACGGCGCTGGCTTGTGTCTGGTACTTCCGTGCCGAGGCATTCCACGGGGCCAAAAACTTCTTCTTCAAGTTCCTGGCACCGCTGGTCGGCGGGGTCATCCTGCTGGTCATGTTTTGCAAGACAGCCTACGACTCCATGGACCCCAGCTACGGTTCCGGCTCCAACATTGGCGGGCTCGGGCTGGTGTTCATCCTCGGCGCCGGCGTCATTGCGCTCGGTGCCGTGCTGATGTTCTTCATGTACCGCAAGAACCCGGAGTTCTTCAAGGGCGAGGTCCTGGGCAAGGCCAGCCAGCTCTACAACCCGTAAAGGGGCCGGACCCTAACCATCGACGACGTTCCCGCGGCGTGCCGGGGCCTGCCCACGAAAAAAGACGGCGTTTGCGTAAAAAGACGGTGAGCCAATCCCCGCTTTTTACGCAAACGCCGTCTTTTGTGGAATCGGCGGGAGCGGTCAGCTCTTGTCGCGGCGCGCTGCCTCGCGCTCCTTGGCCAGCTTGGCCTCGGCGCGGGCCTGGGCGTGCACGGCGCGTTCCTCAACCAACCACGCCGGGGGAGCCTGCAGCAGCGCGGTGATCTGCGCCGTCGTCAATGCCTCGGTGATGTTGGAGCGGTTCAGCCCACCAATGGAGACATTCAGTTTCTGCGCGATGACCTCTCGCGGGTGCGGGCCGTTGCGGCGCAGTTCGGCCAGCCATTCCGGGGGAGTGTCCTGCAAAACCTTGAAGTCCTCCCGGCTGATGGCGTTCTCTTGGAAGTCTGCGGGGGCTGCGGGTAGGTGGATGCCCAGCTTCTTGGCCGCTGTGGCGGATTTCATGGCCTGGGGGGAAGGTTCAATGCTCATGTATCAAGGGTACCGGTGCGCGGACGGTAGTTTAGTGGCAAAGCTGTGAGTTAGGGTAAACAAGTGCTTGAATCCAGCGAACTGACAGTGACCTTCATCCCGGGCGTGACCCCTGGAAAGTGGATCCACCGATGGCAGGAGCGCATGCCCGACGTGCCGCTCGTGTCCAACCCGGTTCCGGAGAGCCACCAGCTGGACGCTTTGCGCGCCGGTGAAGCGGACATGGCGTTCGTCCGCCTGCCAGTGGACAAGACCGGCCTGAACGTGGTCAAGCTCTACACCGAACTCTCCGTTGTGGTTGCGCCCAAGGACCACCCCATCGCCGCTTTCGAAGAGCTGGACGTTGCCGATCTTGCCGATGAGTACCTGCTCGCAGACCCCGACGACTTCCCGGAATGGCGCGACATCTCCACCGAAATCGCCGCCGGGACCCGCAAGCCACTGCCCGCCATGGGCTCCATTGAAGAAGCGCTGGACCTGGTCGAGGCCGGGTTGGGCATCCTGATCCTGCCCATGTCCGTGGGCCGTCATTTCAGTCGCAAGACGTTGCGCTCACGCCTGCTGCACGGCGTAGCGGACACCAGCATCGCCATCGCCTGGCCACTTCTGGACCCGCCCAGCGCCGACGAGCCCGTCTTCCAGGAATTCATTGGCGTGGTCCGCGGCCGCAGCGCCAACAGCTCCCGCCAGCCCTCCGTCCAGGCAAAGCAGGACGCCGCCCCCAAAAAGGGTGACAAGAAAAGTACGACGCCGGCCCGAACCAATGCGGCCAAGCCCAAGGCGGGCGGGGCGAACCTGCGCGGCGGTGGGCGCCCGGGCGGCAAGGCCCGCGCTGCCAAGCGCGGCCGCCGCTAGTCCCCAACTCCGACGCGTTAGTCCTACACTTGCCCCATGAGCAACCTCGAGACCAAGCCCGAAGAAGTGATTTGCGAGTTCGAGCAAAACATTGGCGCCTCTGAAGTTCTTCCACCGAGGGACGTTCCGTTGGGCGGAGTCAGGGCCATGGACGTGCGCCGGACCTTGCCGCAGAAGCGCCGCAGCCTCATCGGTGCGTGGTGCTTCCTGGACCACTACGGCCCGGATCTGATCGCAGCCTCGGGCGGCATGAACGTCCCGCGTCACCCGCACACGGGGCTGGCGACGGTCAGCTGGTTGTTCTCCGGCAAAATTGACCATCAGGATTCCGCGGGATTTGCCGCCGTCGTCAAGCCGGGTGAAGTGAACCTGATGGTGGCCGGACGGGGCATCTCACACCAAGAGTTCTCCACGGCCGACACCTCAATCCTGCACGGTGCGCAGCTCTGGTACGCATTGCCGGACAGTACCCGGCACATGGCACCCACGTTCTCACATTACGTTCCGGAGCCCGTGATCGGGGATGGCACGGAACTAAGGGTGTTCCTGGGCTCGCTGGCAGGTTCAACCTCGCCTGTGGAAACTTACACGCCGCCGCTGTTGGGTGCCGAGGCGGTGCTGCGGACGGGTTCCAGACTGGAACTGGAGCTGGACCCGTCGTTTGAGTACGGCATACTGCTGGACACCGGAGATCTGCAACTGGACGGCGAACCCGTCCCTGTTGACCATCTGGTTTATCTGCCCCCGGGACGGTCCACGCTGGTGCTGGAGGCTGGAACCAGCCCGGTGCGCATCCTGCTCATCGGTGGAGAGCCACTTGGCGAACAGATTGTCATGTGGTGGAACTTCATTGGCAGAAGCCACGAGGAAGTCGTGGCCTACCGTGCAGCGTGGCAGTCCGAGATCGACGCCGAACCGGCCCCACAGCCAGCGGACGGCGCTTACCCGGACGGGACCCCCTATCCCCGATTCGGGCCCTTCCCCGAGGGCATGCCCGCCCCTCTGCCGGCGCCCGGACTGCCCAATGTGCAACTGCGCCCACGCGGCTGAAACACCGTAAGGACCCTTCATGGACAACGAACCCACCATCACGATGCGTCATAACGCCGACCGCCATCGCTATGAACTGCTCGACGGCGACAAGGTGATTGGCAAGGCCCACTGGCTGTCCTATGAGGGCTGCTCCGGTCCCGAACGGATCTTCTTCCACACAACGGTCGATGACAGCCACACGGGCCGAGGCCTCGCTGGCGAGCTGACGCGCTTCGCGCTTGAGGACACCATTGCAGACGGACTAAAAGTGGTGCCGGTATGTCCCTTTTTCAAGGACTACATACGCAAGCATCCCGAATTCAAACAGCATTCGGTGCTGGTTCGGCCCCATCATCTTGAAGTAGTGACTGCAGCGGCCAAATAACCCACATTAAATCTGGTCTGGGCCGGCCCCGGAACTCTAGCCAGCGCAGGAGCCCTGCACTAGGCTCGGTAGCGCGTCACCATCAGCGGAAAACACAGGTGCGTGGACTGGCCTGACAGCTACGTTGGCGCACCATCGGCAGATAGGTAAGAAAGCAATGGCCACTTTCAAGATCGGGTATTTCGTCGGCAGCCTTTCAAGCGTTTCCATCAACAGAACTCTTTCCCAGGCCCTCATCAAGCTGGCACCCCCGGAGCTCGAGTTCCACGAGATTCCCATCGGAGACCTGCCGCTGTACAGCTCCGACTTTGACAGTTCCTACCCGCCCGAAGGAAAGGCCCTGAAGGACGCCATCGAGGCATCAGATGGAATCCTCTTTGTTTCCCCGGAGTACAACCGGTCCATTCCCGGCGCGTTGAAGAACGCCATCGATTGGGGTTCACGCCCGTGGGGCACAAACTCGTTCGCCCGCAAGCCCACCGGCATCGTGGGGGCCTCACCCGGAGGCATCGGCACGGCCGTCATGCAGTCGTCAATGCGCAGTGTGCTGAGCTTCCTCGACGCGCCCCAGCTCAACTCACCTGAGGCGTACATCAGCTTTGTGGCGGCGGACTACGGAGCCGATGGCGAGTGCACCAACGAAGGGACGTCGAAGTTCCTCAAGCACTACATGGACGAATATGCGGGCTTTATTGCACGGGTTCTGGACGTCAACGCCTCCGGCCACATTGGTGACGAGCACCCGGAGGATGGCCAGTAGGGTCAGTGGCGTCATTGACAGGCCAATTGGGTCGTGCCATATTGACGGCATTGGTCCCGGACCAGCCGGGCCATGGTTTGTCAGCTCGAAGGAGAGATGACTGTGAGTTCGGCGCAATGGGAAATTGAGAGTTTCGACTACCACACAGCGGGTGAGCCGTTTCGGATTGTTCCGGTGCTGCCCTTCGAGATTGAAGGCACCACCGTGCTGGACCGGCGCGAGCGTGCCAAGACCGGCGACGCCGACAAAATCCGCAGACTCCTGGTCAATGAACCCCGCGGCCACGCCGATATGTACGGCGGCTTCATTGTGCCGCCCAATGATCCCGGCGCGCATTTCGGCGCCCTGTTCTGGCACCGGGAGGGATTCTCCACGGTCTGCGGCCACGGCACCATGGCGCTGGGCACCTGGGCCGTCCGCAGTGGCTTGGTGCGTGCCCCGGACGACGGCGAAACTGACGTTGTGATTGATATTCCTTCGGGTCGAGTCACCGCCCGGGTCACCATGGCAGAGGGGAAAGTCAGTGAAGTCGCCTTCCACAACGTGCCCTCGTATGTGGTGGCTCGGGATATAGATGTGAAGACAGCAGATTTTGGCAAGCTGCGCGTGGATTTGGCCTGGAGCGGGGCCCTGTACGCCTCCGTGCCTGCAGCAGCGGCGGGACTGGAGGTCACGCCGTCGAACCTTGCAAAGGTGATTGCCGCCGGGCACCAGATCGCAGCAGCGTTGGCCGATGACCCGGTGGCACACCATCCGGCGGACACCCGGCTGGAAGGTATTTTCGGCGCCATTTTCCACGAACCCATGGGTGGGTCCGGTCGGGGACTGAAACAGCGCAACGTGAGTGTTTTTGCCGATGGCCAGGTGGACCGCTCGCCCAGTGGCTCGGGGACGGCGGCAAGGGTGGCGCTGCTGACGGATTCCGGCGAGCTGGAAGAGGGAGAAGTTCTGGAGCACTATTCCATGATTGACTCCCGGTTTGCCGCTCAGGTGGTGGATAGGACCGCGGAGGGTGTGGTGGTCGAAGTCAGCGGCCGGGCCTTTCCTGTGGGCGAGGGAAAGTTCATGCTGGACGCGGACGATGAACTTGGGCTGGGCTTCGTATTGAGATAAACCGTGTCTCTGGCGGGAATGGTTCGTATAGAGCCGGGAAAACTGACACGATTGGGGCATGTATAACTTCAGCAGCGCTCGCTCGTTGACAACGGCTGTCAAGACGTGAAATTGAACGTGCGGAAACGCGCCTGGCGAATCACCGCGCGGAACGTGCTCAAGATCGGTCCGTCGCCGGTCCCGCTGTGGATTTCCTTCGTGTTGGCGGTGTTCGTCACCGTCTCGGCCTTCGATGACGCCCGGTTGTTCCTTACTGCAGATCAAAGCGTGGACAATGGCTGGCTCAAATGGGCCGGAACGATCGCCTATTGGGCGGTCTGGATGGCGCTGGCCTTCCTGCCAAGGGCCGTTGCGCCACTATTCGTAGCAATGTTGCTGGTGATGCTGCTGCAGACTCAATCAGGGGGGCCGCTCCTACTGGCTTTCGCCGCATTGGCAGTGTCTGGGTACCGAGCATCGACGCGCAGTGTGGCAGTAATGGTATCGGGCTTTCTTGTGTGGCAGATCGTTTGGGTCTTGGCCGTCGCGCACTTGGGTTCCACGACGTTGTGGGCCTACGTCCCAACGACGTTGCTTCTCGTCACACCCGGCCTGGCCATTAAGATGCTTCGGGAGAGGGCCGTTCAGGCTGAACGAGCCAGGCACACCGCCGAAGAAGAATCCGCTAGGGCAGCGCTGGAGCAGCGCACCGCGTTGGCCAGGGAATTGCATGACGTTGTGACGCACGGGCTGACCATGATTGCCGTGCAAGCCAACCTGGGCGCACTGTCCCGAGATAGTGAAGAGAAAAACCATGCATTGGGTGAAATTGGCGGAATGGCCAGGAGCTCGCTCGATGACCTGCGTCTTCTGCTGCAGACCATGCGGACAGAGGACTCCGCCGCTCTTGAACTGAAGGAGACGGAAACCCGGGTCAAAACCAGCCCTGCCGTCATTGATTTGGCCGAATGCGTCGCCGATTCCCAAAAGCGGCTTAACAACCTTGGCTTTCCCACGCGGATCTTCACCTCCGGTGACCTTGCCCAGACACCCAAAGGCCTGCGTCCAACGGTCCAGCGGGTGCTTCAGGAAGGTGCCACAAATGCCATCAAACATACGGGGGGCGGCAGCGAGTGTGAAATTTCATTGTCAGTGCATGCCGACCGGTTGGAACTGGTCATGAAGAATCAGCTCACCCCGGGAAAGCCGCGCCTGCCCGTCTCCGGCACCGGTCTGGTGGGCCTGCGGGAACGAATTTCCCGTCTGGGCGGCACCATAGACACCGGACCCAAGAACGGCTGGTGGATCTTACGGATGGAAGTACCCTTCACCGCACGTTAACGAGGCGGCAACGGAACCGTTGTATCCGCGGTAAGAGACCGTTTGGGCAACTGTCCAAACGGACAGACATGCCGGTTTAGGGCCCATTTTCATGGTCCAATCGGACTGATCCGCGGCAAATGCATTGAGCTCGAGACTGGCCTTCCGTAGCGTCAAAGAGACGCGGGCAAGGGGACCGCACGTGCACGGAGAAATCCGGGAACGTCATGAGTTCCACACCTAGAGGAGACAGCCATGAATGAACTGAACTTCGTTGGCGCAAGTCCTGACAGCAGGCGAATCAAGTCAATGCCCGGAGGAATTTGGCCCACCGGTTCCACCCCAACTACTAAGCACTAAGCAAAATCTGCAAAGTACTTGGTCGGCCGTGGCCGGCACATGCCAGCGGCACCGCTGGAGTTACGTAGACTGTTGCCCATGAGTGCGAATCTGGCAGTAACTCGATCCATTGACGTCATCATTGTTGACGATGAAAAGTTTGTGCGGGGCGCTTTGCGGACCTACTTGTCCCAGGCCGAAGACATCTCCGTCGTCGCTGAGGGCGAAAACGGTGAGGAAGCCGTTGCCCTTGCGCACGAACATCAGCCGGACGTCCTGCTCATAGACCTGCAAATGCCAGTCATGGACGGAATCGCAGCCATCCGCCGCATTGTGGAAGAACTCCCCGAGATTAAAATTCTCGTTGTCACGGGTCATATCTCGGATATCTACCTCAAGGCTGCGCTGGTGGCCGGAGCCAGCGGCTACGTGGTCAAGGATGCGGAACCCGAGCGCATTGTTGAGGCGGTCCGTGAAGTCGACGCGGGTGAATGCCCTATTGATCCTGCCGTCACCCACCTGCTCATTTCAGATATCAGGAATGAAGAAGCGGCGAAACACCGTGAGCCTGAGGTGGAACTTTCGGACCGGGAAGACGCCGTGCTGAAGCTCTTGTGCGAGGGTTTGAGCAACAGTGAAATTGCCGCCGAGCTGTTCCTCTCAGAGTCAACAGTGAAATATCACCTGGTCCGTTTGGGCAGGAAATTCCAGGCCCGTGACAGGTTGCAGCTCGTGATTACGGCGCTTCGCACCGGCGTCGTTGAGTAACCAACGCCATTAATCGAGTGGGTCACTGGCAAAAGACTGTCCAAAAGGACAGGCGGGCGGGTCCTTTTGGTGTTCCTATGCGGGGTTTGCCCGCATAAGCTGGTAAGCAGCCAAGTCATGGTGATCGATATCATTCTTTTTGAAAGGCACCTCCCATGAAAAACCCCTTTGCCAAAGTCGGAATTGCCGCAACTCTTGCCGCAGGATTGATCCTGGCGCCGGGCCTTTCACCCGCCCAGGCCAGCACGCTGGCGCCCAGCCCCGCAAGCTCCATCAGCATTGCCGATCTCGGACCGAAGGCCGGCGGCGGAACGATGACGACCTACGGCATGTGGCACATCCCCTGCGATGTATTTGGGTTCCGCTTCTGCTAAACCAGAACAGTCCTGCAACAAACCCCATGCCGCGACTTCCGCGACATGGGGTTTGTTGTTTTAACAGTGACCTATGGCAACCCTTAAAACCCCTGCGCCTTGCGATAGCGCTGCATCTGCTGGTGACGGCGGATCAGGCTGTCGCGGCGTGGGGTTTGCCCTGCGTCGGCCTCCTCGGCCGTCAGGTCAATGTGGTTCTGGCCGAACTGCCACAGCAGCATGTCATCCAACAAGCGGTCCGGTCCCGGCGAGTACCGGTGCTCCAGGGCCCTGCGAACGTTGGAAATAATCTCCGGCTGCAGGAGTGCCGCCAGGTCCACCGTCTTGGTCAGGCCGTGTGCGGCGACGAGCTCCGCGGCCCAGCCCCAGTCGTCGTCGGCCTTTCGGTCAACGTGCGGCAACAGGGTCTGCCACACGGCCTTGATCCGGTTGGGGGTCAATGAAACGTCGCCCTCACCGTCTTCATCCCAGTAGCTGGTGACTGTCTCGTACCGCTCATGAAGTTCTGAAAATGCGGACTCCACGGTTTCCAACATGGCGGCGGTGGCCGTGAATTGCCGGTCGAAGTACGGGCTCCACGCCCGCGGGTCCTGGGACTTGAAGCGGATGTCATGCTCAATCTCGCTCCAGGCGTGGGCAAAGATGGTGCGGATCTGGCACTCAAAGAAGTAGCTGCCGTTGGGCTTCGTGTCCGGATCCAGCAAGGACTGGTAGGCCTTCACAGCGTCGTTTTGGATGGTGCGCAGGATCAGGTGCCGGCTGGAATACCCATAGGTGCCGGATTCAATGGAGCCAATGTCCTTCTCAGTATCGCCACGGCAGTCGAAAATGCTGCGCTGGCGCTTGATCAAGTTGGCGGCCTGGGCGTTTTCACCGGGCAGGGTGGTGATGACCCGCACGCCCACCATGTCGGTGAGATTCCGCAATGGATCAGGAAATAGCAGTGCCGGTGCGGCGCCCGGCTCGATCACCATGCGGGATGCCTTCTCCTGGAATGACTCAACGGTTTTGGTACGGCTCGTGACGAACAGCGGCTTGTCATCCGCTTCGGAGAGAACTTCACGGACCAGTGACTCCATCTCCGCCGTGACCTTCTCCAACTCAGGGCGGGTCCGTTCAAAATCTGCGACGGAGGCGATGACGGCGGGCCGCAGCGAATCGTCGAGTTGTTCCCAATTACTACTCATGGCTTTGAGCCTAAACGCCACGGCCCCTCCATGCGAGCAGCACCGCCGCCTGCGTCACGAGAAAGCGAAAATCGGCGGGCGGAACCACCGTTCACGGCCAGCCGTCACGAATCCTCAGATGAGCCGGATCACCGGGCCAACGCCGTAGGCTGTAGCCATGTTGACAGTAATAGGGGAAACGCTCATTGACGAAGTGGTGCACGCCGGCCAGGCACCGGTTCCGCACGTGGGTGGCAGCCCCATGAATGTGGCTGTGGGGTTGGCCAGGTTGGGACATCCGGTGCAGTTCATGGGCCGCTTTGGCCGCGATGCGTACGGCGATATGGTGGCCGGACACTTGCACAGCAACGACGTCATGGTCCCGCTCTCACCGGATGACCACCCCACCTCGGTGGCCCGCGCCGTGCTGGATTCCACCGGCGCCGCCAGCTACGAGTTCGCCCTGGACTGGTCGCTGCCCAATCTTTCCGGCTCCGACGGATCACCCCATTTCATGCTGGCCGCCACCACCTTGCTGCACACCGGCTCCATCGCCGCCATGCTCACACCCGGGGCCGGTCAGGTGCTCTCTGCCGTGGTTGAGGCGCACCCGCACGCAACCATCGCCTTTGACCCCAACTGCCGCTCCACCATCATCACCGACGTTGACTACGCGCGTGGGCAGGCCGAGAAGTTCGTGGTGCTCTCCGACGTCGTCAAGGCCTCCGACGAGGACCTCGAATGGCTGTACCCGGGCGTCGACCCCAAGGAATCGGCCCGCAGGTGGTTGGCGATGGGCGGAACGGAAGGTCCCGCCGTCGTGGTTGTGACACAGGGCGGGGAAGGCCCATGGGCCATCTGCGCCGCGGGAGAAGCGGCCTGCCAGGTGCCTGCGGTCCAAGTTGTGGATACGGTGGGGGCGGGGGACTCCTTCATGGCGGCCCTGCTCTCCGCCATTGTGGACCGGGAATTGGACGGGGCCCAACGTCGCGGCGACTTGCGCGCCATCAGCACCTCAACGCTGGGCGAGTTGCTCAATTACGCGGCACGGGCAGCCGCCATCACAGTCTCCCGTGCCGGAGCCAACCCGCCCAACCGCGCGGAAATGCAACAGTAGAAAGAAGGCCGTCATGTTTGATTACGATCCCTATTCCTTTTTGCCGCCGGTCCCGGACTTTGGCGTGACCAGCGAGTCGTTTGCCGACGGGGCCATCTTTTCCCCGGCCCAGGTGAACTCCGGCGCCCACCCGCAAGGCCAGGACCTCTCGCCGCAACTGTCCTGGCAGGGCTTCCCGGGAGGGACCCGCAGCTTTGCGCTCACCGTCTACGACCCCGACGCGCCTACCGCCAGCGGCTTCTGGCACTGGGCCGTGGCCAACATTCCGGCCGAGGTCACGTCCTTGGCCGAAGGTGCGGGCACGGAGGGCTCGGCGCTGTTGCCTGCAGCTGCGCTTTCCCTGAAGAACGACGGCGGGTTCCCCGGTTACATGGGCTCGGCACCTCCCGCCGGGCACGGACCGCACCGCTACATGGTGGTTGTTCACGCCGTGGATGTGGAATCCCTGGACCTGACGGCGGACAACACCCCCGCCACGTTGGGCTTCAACCTGCACTTCCACACATTGGCACGCGCACGCATCACGGGGATATACGAGGCTTAGCGGGTCTGCCGAGTTTGGGTGGCCGGAGCGGTGCCGGGCGGGGCCGGGCCGGGAGCCGGTGGAGTCCGGGCCTGCCGTATCCGGCTGGGACTCCCGCCAAGACAAGGAAGTTGGATAGCCTTGGGTATGCGTTTAATTGCCAGTGACATCGACGGAACCATTCTGGGCCATGACGGAATCATCAGTGCGCGCACGGTGGAGGCCTTCGCGGCTGCCGCCGAGGCCGGCATTGACATTGTGTTTGTGACCGGGCGTCCGCCGCGGTGGCTGGATCCCATCCGCGAACAAATTGGCCACACCGGCACCGTCATCTGCTCCAATGGTGCCATCACCTACAACCTCGGCACCGAAACCGTCACCAGCTCCCACGTCCTGGACTGGGACGCCGTGGACCAGGTCCGCCATGCCATCACAGACCTCGCACCGGATTCCTACTTTGCGCTGGAGTCACTCACCGGTTTCCATGTTGAGAACGGATTCCAAGGCACCCGCGCCGCCGCCAACCCTGAGTTTGCCTCAGGTGAATTGACGCCGGACATGGCCGCCGGCGGGATCGTGAAAATGCTGGCCGTCCGCCACATGGGCAGCGCCGACGACTTCATGCACCTGGTGACACCACGCATTGGAAACCTCATTGCCGTCACGCATTCGGCCCCCAATCTGGCCCTGCTTGAAATGGGCCCACTCGGGGTCAACAAGGCCGTAACCTTGGCCGAATACGCCACGGCCCGTGGGATCGAGGCCGCCGACGTGGTGGCGTTCGGCGACATGCCCAATGACATTGAAATGCTCGCCTGGGCCGGTTCCGGCTACGCCATGGCCAGCGGCCATCCCTACGCCCTCGCGGCAGCCGCATTGCAGGCTCCACGATTTGAGGACGACGGCGTGGCCCGCATCATCGAGTCCCGGTTGACCGCGCTGCGGCCGGCCTAGGCGGGGAGTCCGCAGACCATGGCCTGGAACCGCAGCCCCAAACCGTACCTTGATTCCGCGCAGCCGGTGGCCATAGCCCACCGCGGCTACTCCCAAGACGGGCTGGAAAACTCACTCAAGGCGTTCCGGTCCGCGATGGATCTGGGCTACCGCTACTTGGAAACCGACGTCAACACCACCGCCGACGGCGTCGCCGTCGTCTTCCACGACCCCACGCTGGAGCGCACCACGGATGCCCACGGCACAATAGCAGAGCTGCCCTTCTCCGATGTGCGTGCGGCCCGTATCGGCGGACGGGAGCCAATCGCCACCCTCGATGAATTCGTCACCGCGCTGCCGGAGGCCAGGCTGAACATTGACGTCAAGGACGCCGGATCCGTGCAGCCCATGATCCGTGCCATTGAAAAACATGGCCTGCATGACCGGGTGTGCGTGGCCTCATTCTCCGAAAAGCGCCGCCGCCAGGTGCTGGCGGGGCTGAGCCGCCCCGTGGCGAGCTCGCCCGGAAAGTGGCTTCTCATCGCGTATTTTCTACTCTCCCCTTGGCTGCCGGCCCCACTCATCCGCCGCCTGATGCGCAGCGTTGATGTGTTGCAGGTGCCAACGGACTTCCGAGGGCTGGCATTGGTTACGGCGGCCACGGTGCGGCGCACGCACAGGCTCGGCCTGAAAATGCACGTCTGGACCATCAATGACAGTGCCACAATGCATGAGCTCTTCGACCTTGGCGTGGACGGGATCATGACGGACCGGGCCGATCTGCTGGCCCAGGTCATGCATGAGCGCGGCTACTGGACGTAATGATTCAGCCCTGCCAATAAGCGGTGGCAGGATGGAGGCATGCGAATCCTGATTGCCCCCGACAAGTTCAAGGGGACCCTGACCGGCCCGGAAGCCGCCGCCGCCATGGCCGAGGGCGCCCTGCGCGTCTACCCGGACGCCATAGTCACCGCACTTCCCATTGCCGACGGCGGAGAGGGCACCGTTGAAGCCGCCGTTGCCGCCGGTTACTCCGAGCGGTTCGCCACAGTCATTGGCCCCATCCTGAAGCCGACCGGCGCAGTGTGGGGATTCGATGAGAGCAGCAAGGTGGCCGTCATTGAGACCGCCCAGGCCAGCGGCTACCTTCTGAGCGAGCCGACGGTGGAAAACTCCCTGCGCGCCCATTCCTATGGTTGCGGGCAACTGATCGCGGCCGCGCTTGACGCCGGCGCCACCGAGATCATCGTCGGTTTGGGGGGTTCTGCCATGACCGACGCGGGAACCGGTGCCCTGCGCGCGCTGGGGCTCAAGCTCGTGGACGCCCATGGCGCCCTGGTGCCGTTGGGTGGAGGGCAGCTGATCGACGTGGCAGCCGTGGACGCCAGTGAACTCGATCCGCGTCTGGCGCAGGTCAAGGTCCGGATGGCCGTGGATGTGGACAACCCGCTGTACGGGGCGAATGGGGCAGCCCATGTGTTTGCCCCGCAGAAGGGAGCCGACGCGGACGCCGTCGAACGCCTCGATGCCGGTCTGCGGAACCTGGCCTCCGTGGTTCGGGCAGCAACAGGGGTTGACATTGACATCCCGGGCGCCGGCGCCGCCGGCGGGTTTCCGTCAACGTTCCTGGCTTACGCCAACGCAGAGGTGGAGCGCGGCTTCGACCTCGTCGCCGACCTCATCAAGCTTGATACGGCCCTGGAGACGGCGGATCTGGTGATTACCGGTGAAGGCTCCCTGGATGAGCAGTCATTGTCCGGGAAGGGGCCCCTCGGCGTGGTTGATGCGGCGCACGAAAGGGGACTTCCCGTCGTCGTGGTTGCCGGACGGATCACCGTGACCCCGGCCCAGCTGGCCAAGCGCGGCGTGGTTGCTGCCGTCAGCGCAACGGATGTGGCCGGTTCCCCGGAGGCCGCCCTGGCCAATGCCGCCCGCTACACCACCATGGCCACCTCGGAGGCGCTCAACGGGATCTAGCCGGGCGCCGGTTGGGCCTGGGAACCCCCGAGGCGAGGCCACTCCGGTGGCCCGCGCAGATCGGACCGTGAGAAAAGGTCGCTTTGAATACTCAGAGCGACCGTTTCTCACGGGCCGATGCCTCCGGAT
>JBBPZC010000047.1:0-4542 GCA_038199275.1 Actinomycetales bacterium | reverse complement strand
CAAATAGCACTGGCGGTGCGCTGACGTCGGAAGTCCCGCGCGCGCAGTAAGATTTATCGCCCCTTCCTGGCGGGCTAAGATTTTTGCGAGGGTGCCCTGCTGAGCTTGCGAAGCGAGGGAAGGAAATCACGCCATCCTCGCTCCGAGACCTCCGACGTCAGCGCCGAGCGGGAGCCGGGGTCCTCGGAGCGGGGATGGATTTCCCCGCACGGTCTGAGGAACGAAGAACGGGCGAGAAATCTTACTGCCCGCGAGAGGATCCTCGCTCCCGCCGGTCCTGCGCCCGCGCGCCTACGCCACGCGGGTGGGCGGGCTGACGGTTTTGGCGGGGTCGTTGATGATGGACGGCGCCAGGGCCGTGTCGATGGCGGTCATGAGCTCGGCCGGGATCTTCACACCGGAGGCGGCAACGTTCTCGGCAACCTGTTCCGGGCGGGAGGCGCCAACCAGGGCGGTGGCCACGTTCTCGTTTTGCAGCACCCAGGCGATGGCCAATTGCGCCATGGTCAACCCGAGCTCGTCGGCGACGGGGCGCAGCTTCTGGACATTGGTGAGGATCTCGTCGTCGAGGTAGGCCTTGATGGTGTTGGCGCCGCCGTGCTCGTCCGTGGCTCGTGAGCCGGCCGGCAGCGGTGCGCCGGGGAGGTACTTGCCACTGAGCACGCCCTGGGCCATCGGAGACCACACGACCTGGGACATGCCCAGTTCCTTGGCGGCCGGGATGACATCGGGTTCAATGACACGCCAGAGAGCTGAGTACTGCGGCTGGTTCGAGACGAGCGAAAAACCTGCCTCGCGGGCCAGATGCTGGCCGTCGCGCAGCTGCTGGGCGTTCCACTCCGACACGCCAATGTACAGTGCCTTGCCCGCCCGGACCACGTCACCGAACGCCGCAATGGTTTCCTCCAGCGGCGTCTCATGGTCGTAACGGTGGGCCTGGTACAGGTCCACGTAGTCCATGTTCAGCCGGCGCAGGGAGTTGTTGATGCCCTCCATGATGTGCTTGCGGGACAGGCCGGTGTCGTTGGGCCCCTTGGGGCCGACGGGCCAATACACCTTGGTGAACACTTCCAGCGACTCGCGGCGTTCGGAGGCCAGCGCGGCGCCGAGAACTTCCTCAGCGGCGCCGTTGGCGTAGGCGTCCGCAGTGTCAAAGGTGGTGATGCCGGCGTCGAGCGCGGCACGCACGCACGCAGTGGCGACGTCGTTCTCCACTTGCGAACCGTGGGTCAGCCAATTGCCATAGGTGATTTCAGTGATTTTCAGGCCCGATCGGCCCAGGTAGCGATATTCCATAGCCCAAGCGTAGTCCCGAATCGCCGCGTTTAAAGTACGACGCCGGCCACTTCCGTAAGGAAAGCAGCCGGCGTGTTGCGCTGTGGACAGTTTGGGTATAGAGACCGGTCAGGTGGGCCATTCCCCGCGGCGGACCGCGGGCTTGGGCAGGCGCAGGCGGCGGAACTGCATGGAGCGCATGCACGCGTACCAGATGACGCCGGAATCGATGGTGCGGAACTTGGCCACCAGGGCCCTCTTCAACTTGCGGGACATGAGCCACACGTCAATGGCCACACCGGCCACCATGACCCAGAACAGGCCAAAGATGATCAGCTGGGAATCGTTGGAGGTGCCATCGGCGTTGCGCACGGGGATGATGACTGTCAGCACCACGATCGCCAGGGCCGCGAACATGACGTATTCGCCCAGGCTGAAGCGGGCATCGACGTAGTCGCGGGCAAAGCGCTTCTGCAGACCCTTGTCACGGGCCGGGAGGAAGCGCTCCTCTCCGGTGTCCAGGGCACGACGCATGCGGGCCTGCTCTTCGCGGCGGGCATCACGGGCAGCCACCTTCGCGGCAGCCCGGTCGTTGGGCACGAGGGGTCGCTTGCGCGCCTCTTCCTGTGCCTTCCGGGAAGGGGTGGGTACTCCCTTGGCAGATCGAGGGTCCTTGGACCGTCCATTCTGCTCGTCGTAGACAGGCATCGCCTGCGGGTCAGGGGCTTGATCTTTCTTTCGTCCAAACACCCATAAAGGATACCCCGAACGGCGTGCAGCAACTGACCTCCCCAGCGATACCGGCAGGTAGTCTGGGGAACATGACCCTTGAAGAAGCAGCAGGCCACCAGCTTGCACCCGCATTGATCAACAAACTCCCCACCGACGCCCTGCGCACTAGCATCTCCGGCAGCTTCGCGGCCACCGTCGCCGAGCTCGTGGATCTGGTCGCGATTCCCGGCATCGCCTGGGATGCGTTCGACGCCGCCCAGCTGGAGCACAGTGCCGAGGCCGTGGCCGCGTTGATCCGTTCCACCGGATTGGATGACGTCCAGATCCTCCGCGTTCCCAAGGACGATGGCACCCCGGGCGGGCCGGCCGTCGTCGCACGCAAGAAACCGGCACCGGGCCAACCCACTGTTGTCCTGTACGCGCACCACGACGTACAGCCTCCCGGGGACGCCGACCTGTGGGAGAGCAGCCCCTTTGTGGCGCAGGAGCGCAACGGCCGGCTCTACGGCCGCGGCGCTGCCGACGACAAGGCCGGAATCATGGCGCACATCGGAGCCTTCCGCGCACTGAAGGAAGTCCTCGGCGCGGATCTCGGCGTCGGCATCACCTTCTTCATTGAGGGGGAGGAGGAGGCTGGCTCACCCACCTTCGCCAACTTCCTGCGGGAGTACCACGAGCTGCTGACCGGCGACGTGATCGTGGTGGCGGACTCCGCGAACTGGCAGGTGGGCATCCCGGCACTGACCACCAGCCTGCGCGGACTTGTTGACGGCACCGTCGAGGTACGGGTCAGTGCCCATGCCGTTCACTCGGGCATGTTCGGCGGACCGCTGCTGGATGCCCCCACCCTCCTGGCTCGGCTGATCGCCACCTTCCACGATGAGCAGGGTGCGGTGGCCATCGAGGGTCTCCACCGTACGGAAGCGCCCACCCTGGACTACCCGGAGGAACGCTTCCGTGCAGATGCAGGGGTGCTCGACGGCGTCGAGCTGGCCGGGCGCGACAGTCTCGTCTCACGCTTGTGGGCCCAGCCGGCCCTGTCGGTCATTGGCATGGACATCACCAGTGTGGATATGAGCTCGAACACACTTATTCCCATGGCCCGCGCCAAGCTCAGCCTGCGCATCGCCCCCGGTCAGGACCCCGCGGCTGCCATGGCAGCCCTCGAAGCGCACGTGCTGGCCAACGCACCCTTCGGTGCGGAGGTTTCCTTTACACCCGGTGAAGCCGGTCAGCCCTTCGCCACCAACACGTCGGCACCTGCCGCCCAGGCTGCACTGTGGGCCATGGGGGAGTCGTGGGGAGTACCAGCCGTGGAGACCGGCATGGGCGGGTCCATCCCGTTCATTGCAGACCTCAAGGTGAGCTTCCCGGACGCGCAAATCCTTGTCACCGGCGTCGAAGATCCAGATTCCCGTGCACACAGCGCCAACGAGTCCTTGCACCTGGGTGAGTTCGAACGGGCCATTCTTTCCCAGGCACTTATGTTGGCGGCCATCAACGCAGGCGCCCTGTCGGAAGGTGCATAGGGAACAGCGGCGGGCAAACCGGCGTTGTCACTAGTTAGCGCCCGTGCCGGGCTCGACGTAGCATGTAGTAGTACCACCCTCACGTAAGGAAATGTCATGACTGCAAATGTCCAAGAAGAATCTTCAGTTTCCGTTGCTGCCACGGAATTGCCCACCCACGGAGTGCTCATCAGCGATGTCGCTGCGGGCAAGGTGCGCAGCCTGCTTGAACAGGAAGGCCGCACCGACCTGCGGTTGCGCGTCGCCGTGCAGCCGGGTGGTTGCTCAGGGCTGATTTACCAGCTGTACTTCGACGAGCGCATGCTCGACGGCGACGCAGTTCGGGATTTTGACGGCGTTGAAGTTGTCATTGACAAGATGAGCGTGCCGTACCTCGATGGTGCGAGCATTGACTTTGAAGACACCATCTCCAAGCAGGGTTTCACCATTGACAACCCGAACGCCGGCGGCTCATGCGCCTGTGGCGATTCGTTCCACTAAGTAAAGATTTCGACTCGGTGTAGAGCCTCGCTGAAAAGTTTTACGCGGACATCCGACGCACGGAGGGTTTAGTGCGCATTTTTTGCCGTCATAGCGGTAAGCTCTACATCGAGTAGTAAACCCATTTAGCTCCCACGGCCTGAAAACCGTTGCGGGTGCAGTAACAAGAGGAAGGGCCGTCTGTGAGTTCGCAGGACCGAACCGGCAGCCGACGCGCAAAAGTCATCCCGATAACAGGGCTGGCTATTGCCGGAGCGTTAGCTTTGTCAGGATGCACGGCAGAGAATAAAAACGGCTGGATGCCAGCCGAACGTGATACCACCAATCACACCGCTGGGGTCATCGATCTTTGGGTTAACACCTGGATCACCATCTTGATCATTGGTTTGATCACCTGGGGCCTGATCATCTGGTGCATCATCGCGTACCGTCGTCGCAAGGGTGCCACCGGCTTCCCGCGTCAGACGAGCTACAACCTCCCGTTGGAGGTTTTTTATGTGTTGGTGCCGTTGTTCATGGTGCTGGT
>JBBPZC010000046.1:0-11447 GCA_038199275.1 Actinomycetales bacterium | reverse complement strand
GGCCGGACCCGCGCCCGCCAGGCCGACGGCGAGCAGCACCCGTGAGGCTTTCCCGGCCCCGGGGACGAAGTCAAGGAGAACCGCGGAGGTCCAGGCTCCGATTGGCAGCTGCACCGCCAATGGGTGGAGGGGATGCCCCGTCGGCACCCCGTGGAGCACGTCCTTGACGGAACCGGGACGGATCACCCGCCGAACTGTCTTTTGAATCGCCGCAGATACGCCGTCGAGAAATTCAGCGTTCTCCAAGCCGTCCAGCGCCTTGAATGGCAAAAGTACTTTCATGATGACCTCCGCACCGCCTCGTGTGGGCTTCACTTGCCCGAATTCAAGTTGAAATCCTCTGTAGCCGTTGTCGGGCGTGGCGTCAGCCTACACCTGGTTTGTGTTGTGTTGGAGCTTTAGCATCACCTTCCTGGTGGGGCGCTGCGTAAGGACCCGGATGACCGCTCCGATGAGGGCTGGGCGCCCCGAGACTTGTCGCGAGACTGAGGAGCGTGATCAAAATTTTCATACGAAACGTCCCATCCGTGGAGTCGTATCCCCATCCTCGTCAAAATCCACGCAGCAAACAAGGACCGCGACGCAGAAGGGACGCACTTGCCGTGATCTGCTGGCCAGCGGGCTGGCTCCGGCTCCGGCTCCGGAGGGAGGTTTCGCCAAGTTGTTCGCATCATTACAGACAGTAGTAGTTAACGTGGGACCAGCGCGCCCGCTGGCGGACGGCCATGCACCGAAGGGGATTTTCTTTTCCCGACGGCTCTCAGCAGGTCCTGAGGGAAGCACAGCACACTGGCCGCCAGCATACCCGCCCCTCTCCTGCATTCCGCCGCGCTGTATTTCACCGCCATCATGATCGCCGAATTCGACTTAGGCGCCGGCTCGGCACGCCCGGGAACCACGAAACAATCTGTGATTCGGCATACATACTTAGACCTTCGAAGGTACGCCGAATTCGATGCAGCTTTCGAATTCCTCCTTGTGCCATGGCTTCCACGGGTAACTTAGTGACTCCCTGCCGACAGATTCTTTCCTGGAAACAAAGGAAAGATCGCTGGCTGACATGAACGTTGCCCGACGGACGACCCACGATAGTACCCACTTCTCTATTGGGCATGAGAGCGGAGGCTGCGCGGATCAAGACCCCGGCGTTCCGCCGTTCGGGCTTGTTGAGGCCAGGTCAGCGGATTTCGACCGGCTCAATCAGCGACCACGCCGGCGTCGGCAACCGGGCGGCTGACGAGCCAGGCGATCCACAGCCCGAACGCATACAGCGGCACACCCATAATCAGGCGCATGGCACCGAGCGCATCAACGTGCCCGGACAGGTACAGCGGCAGCTGCACCACGAGCCGGGCCGCCATGACGCCCACCAGAATCCAGGTCGCGACCCGGTAGGCGCGCAGCCGCTCCGGCTTCCCGCGCCATGCCACGCCTTCGTTGCGCGCATAGCCAAACAACAGTCCGAGCACCGGCCAGCGCACCGCAATGGAGACCACCATGGCCAGAATGTATCCGGCGTTCGTGAGGAACCCGATCAGGTAATAATCCTCGGCCTTGCCGGTCTGCATCGCCAGAAAAGCCGAAAGTGCCACGCCGACAATCCCGGCCAGCGCCTGCGTCAACGGTGTGCGCTGGATCAGTCGGGCAAGAAGGAACACAACCGCCATGGCGACCGATCCCACCAGCGCAATGGTCAGGTCCCGAGTCAGGGTGAAGGCCACCAAAAATACCAGGCCGGGCAGGATGCTTTCGGCGATGCCGCGCACGCCACCGGCCGCGGCCAGCAGGTCAATATGCCCGTTTTCCTTGCGCACCAGCGGGTTCTTGGCCGCCATGTCCTGGGCAATCTCAGCAAAGCTGCCAGCGGGCTTGTCCTTCGGGGCGTGCTCTTCGGGGTTTTGCTGGCTCAACTAGCTCTCCTGGGTTCCAATGATTTCGTACCGCGGGTTGTACATGGTGGGCAGGCCCTCGCGCCGCGACACCATGCCCTCAACCCGCAAACGCGTGCCCGCCACAATACCCGGGACGCGCCGTCGGCCAATCCACACCAGCCGCAGCCGGTGGTTCCGGCCGTCAGTGGCCAGCCGGGGGGATTCCCTGTCCGTGAGCAATACCGCGTACGACGGCGCTGCGGACTCGGGCAGGATGGTCACCGCATCGATGACCCCGGCACATACCGCCCGCCCGCGCACCGGAAGATCGTCGATGGCGGTGGCTGCGGGCCAGTCCCCGTGCTGCATGGGTGAGGGTGACAAGGGCGACAACGTCAGCCGATCGCCGTAATTTCGGGGCCGCGCTGGATGGGCGAGCCGCCCTGCGCTGCACCCATGTCGGGACCGGCGGCGCCCTGGGCAGCCGCAACGGCATCCTTGGGCAGGCGCAGCAACAGCAGATCGCGCGGAGGCATCGGCACCTCGCCGCGCACCACAACGACGCCACGGAACAAGTCTTCCAGTTCAGCTGCTGCGGCACGGTCCATGGCGGCATTGCCACCGAGAACGCCACGCAGGAACCAGCGCGGTCCATCAACGCCGAGGAAGCGGGCGACGCGGAAGCCATTGCTGCCGTCAGCGCCTTGCGCGGGGACCTTGGCAAGGACTTCCTTGCCGAAGGTGCCGTCGAGGATTTCTATTTCGCCACCCTGCGAACCGACGGACAGGCCGATTTGTTCGCGGATGTCCCGCCAGAGCTTCTCCGACCGAGAGGCGGCGAACGCCTGCAGCTGCAGGCTGGAGCCGTTCAGGTCCAGTGTCACGGCAATGACGCGGTTGGTGCTTTCCTCCACCTCAAGGCGCAGCGACAGGCCCTCGCGCGGGGTGACCATGAGCGCGCCAAGGTCCACGTAGCCCTCGGTGCTGGCAACTTCGGATTCGTCCAGCGGTCCGTGGGTGGCCCGGTCATAGGCGGTGTCGGAGGGATCCGGGGGAAGGTCCAGCGTGGCTGCGCCCACGCTCTCGGGTGAGGCGCCGGCGTCGTCCAGCCCTGCTACGGACGTATCCTGCTGATCGGACGTATCTGCGTTCTTGTTTTTCTTACCGAACCCAAAGGCCATGGGATTAAAGACTCCTTGTAACGATGGATGGATGACACAGGCGCTGTGCTGCGCCTGGAAATCAGCTGTGTGCGGCTGGGCTGAACCCGCCCGTGGAACCGAATCCTCCGGTGCCGCGCACCGAGCTGGGCAATTGTTCCACCTCGATGAACTCTGCACGCTCCACGCGCTGAATCACCATTTGTGCAATTCTATCGCCCCGGGACAAGGAGATGGAATGATGCAGGTCAGTATTCAGCAAGGTCACAGAAAGCTCACCGCGGTAGCCTGCATCCACCGTGCCCGGGCTGTTGACAATGGTCAGCCCTGATTTGGTGGCCAGACCTGAGCGCGGGTGGATCAAGGCAACGAAACCGAACGGCAGGGCCAGGCTCACACCCGTCGGGACCAGGGCCCGCTCCCCCGGCGCCAACACGACGTCTATGCGGGTGCGCAGATCGGCTCCCGCGTCGCCCGGGTGGGCGTAGCTGGGAGGTTCCATCCCGGCGTCGAGCATGTGCAGTTGCACCTGCAGGGTGGGAGGGTTGTCATGGGCAGGGTTTTCATGGTCTGTCTCGTGGCTCACAACAGGACACTCTATCCCGAACTCCCGCGTCCGCGCTTTCTGCACCAAGGTGAAAAGCTGGGCAAAAGATGAAAAGCTTGGGCCATGTCATCCCCTACGCCTTCGAGCGCCACGTCCCCACCAACGGCCATCTACACTGAGAAGCTTTGGCCCAATTTTTGGGGCTGGGTCATTGTGCTGGGACTCTCTGCCGCGGGAATCCTGATTTTCATACCCATCAGCCCGTTGGCGGGCTACATTGCATTCTTTGTGCTGCTGATCCTTCAGTCAGTCATACTGATCACCTCCACGCCCGCCATCAGAGTAACCTCGGATTCCCTGCAGGTGGGGCGGGCGCACATTGACCGGGAATTTGTTGGCGAGGTATCCGTCTACCACGGCGAAGAAGCCACCGCCCAGCGTGGCATCCGGCTCAACGGCCTGGCCTACCTGTGCATCCGCGGCTGGATCAAACCCGTAGTGAAGATCGAGATCACCGACCCGGCAGACCGCACCCCGTACTGGCTTACCTCTTCCCGGAACCCGGAATATTTGGCTGCCGCCCTGAACGGCACGGCACACGGACAGAACGCCACGGACTAGAACTGCCTGACGCTCCAGCCTCGGCTCAGGCGTATTCGTCAGCGTTATAAGTAGTGTGGCCCGTCATGGCTGACGGGCCACACTGCTTTTAATGCTCGTTTTAATGCTTGGCTAGCCTTCGCAGTCCCGGCAATACGGGTGCCCGTTCCTCTCCCGCGCCAGCTGGGAACGGTGGCGGACCAGGAAGCAGGAGCTGCAGGTGAATTCATCCGCCTGCTGCGCCAGAATCTCGTGCTCGATTTCCTCAGGCGAGAGCTCGCCACCCGGGAGCAAATAGTTCTCAGCCAGCTCGGCCTCGGCAAGGTCGATCAGTGCATCCGTGCGCCCCGAGTTGTTCCGCTGGGCCCCATTCGCACCGCCATTGGTGTGTGGACTGCGTGGTTTGGTGCGCGGCCGCTGGTAGCCGGTAGTCATTGCTGCTCCCTTGAAATTGCCGAACGTGTCCACGTCCAGCGCTGGCCAATAGTAAACACTGCAATCACCCTAAAATGAAAACTGGCACCGCAAATGCCACGAATGCGTCGGTTCGCAATAGGCTTAAGCGCAGGCACTCCACGGAGGCCCAAAGCCGGCCCCATGACCGGTGCACGGGTGTATTGGGCAGTAAAGCTGCCAAAATTTGAAGCCAACGCACGCCACGCCTACGGCGGTAGTAGGAAAACACTCATTTCAGTGGCAAAGTTTCGAAGTGAACGAAAAGACTTTTTGGGAGGACGGCATGGCTGATCTGCGGCTAGTGGGCGTTCACGAGGGCGGCAGTCATCTGCTTCTCAGTGGGCCCGACGGAGACAACTATTTGCTGCCGTTGGACGAGGCGCTGCGCACTGCTGTGGGCAAGGGCCCGCATCAATATCCACGCAAGCCCGCACAGGCAAACGTCCGGATGACGCCGCGCGAAATCCAGGCCATGGTCCGTTCCGGTTCCACAGCCGCTCAGGTGGCGGATGTCTCCGGGCACACGATTGAACAAATTCGCCGCTATGAGGGCCCCGTCCTGGCCGAGCGCGAGTACATCGCCAGCCAGGCACGCAAGGTTGAGGTTGCCGCGGCGGCCACCCACAGCGATGGCTACCGTTCCACGTTTGGTGACAATCCGGCGTCGTTGGATGACATGGTCCGCCACCGCCTGGGCGCGTTTGGCATCGACCCGAAATCGCTGCGCTGGGATGCCTGGCGCGATGAGAGCGGCAACTGGAGCGTCAGCGCAGATTTTGATCCCGGAACCGAATGGGCGGCGAACAGCATTGGCGAGCCTGCCCCGGCCCTGTGGCGTTTCCACCCCGTGCGCAAGTCACTGCACAACGCGAACCGCTGGGCCCAGCAGCTCAGCGAGTTGGAACCCGTCGACAGCCCGGTCCCGGAGCGGCGCCTGAGCGCCGTTGTCGACAAACCTTTTGACATTGATGCAGATGCTCCCGAGGAAGCAGAGACGGAAACACCCGCACCCGCCAAGCAGGAAGCCGCCTCAGCCAACGAGCCCTCCCCTGAGGAAACCCACGCCCACGGCCTGCTGGATATGCTGCGCTCACGCCGCGGCGTCCGGCTGGGACTGGATGAAGACGGTGACGACGAGCTGGCCACCATGCTGGGAAACCACGTCCCCGAAACCCACGTTCACGGTGAGGACAAGCCGACGGATCCCGCCAGCGAGCCCGAGACGCCGGAAAGGCAAGAAGCGCCCGCTTCCGAAGCTGATGCCAGCACAAGCCCTGACTCTGGCTCTGGTTCTGGCTCTGACACGAAGTCTGACTCAGGCGCAAAGCACGGCAAAAACCGGATGCGCAACGTGCCCTTCCTGAAGCTGGCACCGCGTTTGCATGAACCGGAGGATCACTCCGAGGCCAGCGTGGGCAGCGTGGCCGAGGTAAGCACGGAAACCCGCGAAGTGGTGCTCTCCGGTGAACCCTCGACGCCAGCGCCATCTGCGCCCAAGCCCCATCTCCACGCCGCGTATGCGGCTGTTGGCGACGGAACCTCACATGAGACCCCGGCCGCTGACAGCGACGAGGACGGTCCCAGCGACAGCGAAGTGGCTGCGCGCCTGGAACGCAAGGCCGCCGGCAAGCCGAAACGCTCCAGTGTCCCCAGCTGGGACGAAATCGTCTTCGGCACCAAGGGCGACTAAAACCCTCGCAGTAGCAACGACGGCTAAGGCCCGCAGGAACAATCCTGCGGGCCGGTTTTATGCTCGCAGGGACAATCCTTAGCGGCGCCGCTTGCCCTTGACTGTCTTGGGTGTGACGGGGATGCGCAACAGCGGCACCTCGCGCTCGGCCTTGGTAATGGAACCATGCTGGCCCACCACGTCCATCGAAGTGGCACGCACACGCCGCAGGTCGTAGAAGGCAATGCTTTCCCTCGCCAGGATCAGCACGTCACCAATTCTGGCCTTGACCGTCTCTGAAACGTCGCCAAAGTAGCCTGCGTCAATGGCTTGTTCGCGGGTCAGCACCCAGGCGAGCTTGCCGTAACGCTCCAGCCAGGCCCCCATGAGGACCTGGCGGCTTTCGGCCGTGGCGTCCGGTTCCAGGTACAGATGCACCATGCGGGGTTCACCCGCCGTGTGCCTGACGCCGGCAACAAGTTCCGGGTACACCGAGAAATCAACCCTGGCCGACCACGGCACGTCCACCATTCCGTGGTCGGCAGTGAGCAGGATCAAGGTGTTGGCAGGGGCCGTAGCCGCCAGACGTTTCATGCCGGCGTCGAGCTCTTCAAGCTGGCGCTCCCACTGCGCGGAATCGGCGCCGTGGGCGTGCCCGGCCTTGTCCAGCTCGCTCCAGTACAGGTACACGAGCGCCTGGGGCGTGGCGGCAAGCGCCTCCGCCGCGGCTTCGACACGCGCGTGCGTGGAGGTGGCACCATGGAATGTGCTGCCGCGCAGGGCCGCCTTGGTCATGGCCGAATCCGCAAAGTGCGGCAGGCTCACGGTGGTGACGGGAACCGAGGAAGCAATTGTTTCAAAGACCGTGGGGAACGGCTGCCAACGCAGTGGATCCACACCGGCGTCCCAATTGCCCAGCAGGTTCACCACCTTGTTCTGGCGCGGGTCCAACACGTCATAACCCACCATGCCATGCTGTCCCGGCACGATCCCGGTGCCAAGCGAGGTCAACGAGGTGGCCGTGGTGCTGGGGAAGGCGGCGTGCAGCGTGCGGGGGTGCGATCCGGCGGAATCCGCAGCCATCACCCCGCGCAGAAAAGGCGCGTGCGCGGAGCGCTGCTTCAACAGTGATTTGCCCAGTCCGTCCACGAGCACCACGCAGATGCGCGGCGCTGGCGGCAGGTTCAACACATTGGCATAGGACGCTTCCCCAAGGACAGCCGCGGCGCTGGTGAACACATCGCCAATGCTGGCTTTGCCGTACTGCGGCGGTTGGGGCAGGTCGGGCTGCCCGGCCAGCACGGCGTCGTCCAAAGTTGTCGCGTCGGTGCCAGATGCCGAATCCACGGTGTCAGCGGCGGTAATGGGAGCGGCCCAAACGTGCCCCAAAGGCCGGGAAGCGGCTGGTGGCCACGTCCCCGTCCGCATGACCACTGACACCGGCGGCGGTGTTGACCGCGCGCAGAGCCCGGGCAAATGCCTTGGCGTCGACGACGGCCTGCATCCCCTCGGCCTCGGCGCTGATGCGCAGCACAATGTCTTCCTGGGCAATGGTGCCGGAGTAGCCATGATCGGCGTCGCAGCTGGGATCCCCGCACGACGCCGGTGCCATCTCCACCCGCTGTCCCCCGGACCAGGCGATGGACAGGGTCAGTTCGCGTGCCGCGTCGGAGGGCTTGTAGTCCTGCGGCTGGGCAAAGATGTAGCCTAGGACCACGGAGTGGATCTGGCTGACGGGGACCGACTCGGTGGAAACCTGTGCCATCATTTGATCCCCGGACTCATCGAGCTGATGGTCATCAACGTGGGTGATGACCAGCATGTCGCTGGTCAGGACCAGCACCGTGATGTGCCGGTGGACCTCGTTGCGGTCGAAGTGGGTTTCCAAATGGACCAGGTGGGACAGGCTTTCCTGTCCGTCAAGTGCGTCGTTGACTACGTCGGCGACGAGTCGGGGATAAAAACCTGAGCGTTGGAGAGCTGCTTCCAGCTCACTGCCTCTGGTGTTGGCCGGGGCGCCGGCTCCGAAGCTGTTCATGGTCTCCATTTTCGCACTTTAGCGGCGGCGAAAGCGAACCGGGCGAGGTGATCCGTTCTCCACTCAGGAATTCATGGCCCGCCGGGCACTGTCCGCACGTTGGGCCGGATTGCCAATTCGAATGCTCACCGACAACACCGTGAGCGTGCCCGGCCCCACCAGAACCGGCTTGAATTCCAGGAAGGCCACTTCCGGGTGTTCATCCTTGAGCATGGCCACCCTTGCCACCAGGTCCTCCAGCGCCGCAATATTGACGGCCGGAAGCCCCTCGTAGCCGAACAGTTTCAGTGCTGCCCTCGGGGAACGCACCAGTTCGGCGGTATCAGCCACGGACAGCGGCGGCACCCGGTGCGCCCAGTCGTCGAGCAGGTTCACGGCGTCTCCGGACAGCCCAAAGGAGACCACCGGCCCCAGCAACGGATCTTCAATGGCCCGAATGGTGCAGGACTGGCCCACCTCGGCCATGCTCTGCACTTCCAATTCCTTCTCACCATAGGGCGCCAGGAACTTGCGCATGTGGGCAATATTGCGGCGCAGCGACTCCTCGTCCTCAATGTTGATGCGCACCCCGCCCAAATCGAGCCGGTGCCGCAGCGACGGGTCGATAGTTTTGATGGCCACCGGCCAGCCCAGGCGCTGTGCCGCCGCAACGGCGTCGTCGTCGCTGCCAAACGAGACCGATTCGAGCACGTCAATGCCATAGTGGGCCAGCAGTTCCTGGGCCTGGCCGGCGTCGAGCGTCACGAGCCCGTCACCGGAAACCCCTTCGAGCCAGCCATCCAACAACGCTTCCGCCGCCTCCGGGTCCACGCCTTCCGGCGCATCAAAAACGGGCGCCTCCAGCGTCAACCAATGCGCATACCGCACCACCGCTGCCAAGGCTGCAATGGCCGCACCGGGGTTGGAATAGGCAGGCAGCTTTCCGGCCATTTGCCGGTTGGCGTGCTGGTTGGGATCGAGGATGCCGGTGAACACGGCAATGACCGGTTTGCCGGCCTCGGCCGAGCATTCCTGCAGGGTCTTGGCAATGGTGTCCATGGTCAGCCCAATGACCGGCAGCAACGTGATGATGGCTGAATCCACCCCGTCCTCGCCCAACGCGGCAAGGATGGTGCGCTTGAGCAGTGGCAGCGCCTTCGACTGGCCAACATCGAGCATCAGCCGGGACTCGAGACGGACCACCTTCAGCCCGTGCTGTTCCGCCGCGTCGGCCACCACCGAGCCGAGCGCCCCCGAGTTGCCAATGATGGCCAGGCCCGGCCCCTGCGGCAGCGGCTGCCCCACCACAATCTGGGCCACATCGGAGAGTTCCTCAATGGTGTTGACACGCACGACGCCGGACTGCCGGAGCATGGCGTCCAGGGCACCGGCGGGCGCCTGCGTGGTGCGCACGGCATGGCCCGGTGGCAGGCGCAGGCCCATGGAGTCGGATTTGGCCACGATGACCGGCTTGGTGCGGGCCAGGCGGCGGGAAACGCGGGAGAACTTGCGCGGGTTGCCAATGGATTCCAGGTACAGTCCGCACGCGGTGGTGTTGGGATCGTCCTCCCAAAACTGCATCATGTCATTGCCGGAAATATCGGCCCGGTTCCCGGCGGACAGCACGGTGGACATGCCCATTTGACGCCGGCTCATCGACGCAAAAAGTGACACGCCCAGGGCAGCGGACTGGCTGAAAATGCCCAAGCCGCCGTGTTCCGGCAGGGTCGGGGCCATGGACGCGTTCAGCGAGATGGCCGGATCCGTGTTGGCCAGGCCCAGCGAGGCGGGGCCCACCAGGCGCATCCCGTTGGCCCGGGCCTGGCGCACCAGGGCGCGCTGACGCACGAGGCCGGGTCCGCCGTCGTCGGCAAAACCTGCCGTGGCAATCACCATGCCCTTCACCCCGGCGGCACCACACTGGTCCACGACGGCCGGAACCTGGTCATAGGGAACGGCGATGACGGCCAAATCCACCGGGCCGGGAACGTCGGCAATCGAGGTGTATGGCAGCATCCCGGAGACCTCAAGGGCGTCCTGGTTGACGGCGTACACGGCACCGGTGAACTTGCCTTCCACCACATGTTCCAGCAGCTGCTGGCCAATGCTCCCCCACTCCCGGCTGGCGCCAATGACGGCAACCGACGCCGGTGCCAGCAGACCGGCAACGCTGCGGGCGTCGGCACGGTGTTCGCGTGATTCCATGACGGCTCGGGACTTTTCGGTCGGGTCAATGTCGAAGTTCAGGGAGATGACGCCGTCGTCATAGCGTCGGTGCACTTCATAGCCGGCCTCGGAGAAGACCTGCATCATCTTGCGGTTTTCCGGCAGGACCTCGGCGGTGAACCTGTCAATGCCGTTTTCGCGGGCTGCAACGGCCAGGTGCTCCAGCAGGATGGAGCCCAGCCCGCGTCCCTGGTTGGAATCCGAGACGTTGAAGGCCACCTCGGCCTCGGTGGGGTCATCAAGCCTGTCGTAGCGGCCGATCCCAATGATGGCCTGGCCATGCGTTATGACAAATGCCACACGGTCCCGGTAGTCAAGTTCGGTGAAGCGGCGCAGTTCCTTCGGCGTCAGCTTTGACTTGTACGTAAAGAAGCGCATATAGATGGAACTTTGGGACTGCGCCATGTGAAACGCCTGCACGGCGTCCGCGTCTTGGGCAGTGATGGGGCGTAAATGGCCCGTCGCACCATCGCGAAGAACAACATCAGCTTCCCAATGGGCCGGATATTCGGGCGCTAGCTCTGGCTTCACCATAGAATCACTGTACCGACATGATTGGATTTTTATCGATCATGGCCGCCCGTTTCACCCCCATGCAGAAAAGGAACCACCGCGATCATGGCCAAGCGCCAACCTCCCGCAGCCGATGACTTCGTTGAAAACATCGTTGATATTGATGTTTCCACGGAAATGGAAGGCTCCTTCCTGGAGTATGCCTATTCGGTGATTTACTCGCGCGCCCTGCCCGACGCCCGGGACGGGCTCAAGCCCGTGCAGCGGCGCATCCTGTACATGATGAGCGAGATGGGGCTGCGCCCGGACAAGGGCCACGTCAAGAGTGCCCGTGTGGTGGGCGAGGTCATGGGCAAGCTGCACCCGCACGGCGACACCGCCATTTACG
>JBBPZC010000045.1:0-6973 GCA_038199275.1 Actinomycetales bacterium | reverse complement strand
GACGGCGGACGCCAGAAAGCTGGCGAAGTCGTCATTGCGGGGCTCATAGTAGGCGTGGCAGGAGATGTAGTCGACGTCGTTATACGTTTCAAGCAAAACTGTTCGTTCCCAGTCACCAAACGTTGGCATGGACGCACTGGAACTGCCACACACAACCAGCTCCAGATCGGGATCAATCTGTCGCATGGCACGGGCCGTTTTTCCGGCCAGCTGCGCATAGTCCATGGCGGTGCCATGTCCGAGCTGCCACGGGCCATCCATCTCGTTGCCCAGGCACCACATCCGAATGGCATGGGGGTTGGTGGACCCATTGGCGATGCGTTGATCGGATAGTGCGGTTCCGGATGCAATATTGGCGTACTCGAGCACGTCGAGCGCCTCCTGCGTTCCCCGCGTGCCCAGATTGACGGCGTACATCAGTTCCGCGTCGACGTCCTTGAGCCAACCAGCAAACTCATCCAGTCCGACGTCGTTCGTTTCCGTGGAGTGCCACGCCAGATCAAGGCGGTTGGGCCGCTTCCCACGGGGACCCACGCCGTCTTCCCATCGATAGCCGGACACAAAGTTTCCGCCGGGGTAGCGGATGGTGGTGGTGCCGAGCTCGCGAACAAGTTCAATGACGTCCTGGCGGAAGCCTGCGGCGTTCGCCGTGGGATGGCCGGGCTCGTAGATTCCGTCATAAACGCAGCGACCCAGATGCTCCACGAAGGAGCCGAACAAGCGGCGATCAATTCGGCCCACTGTGAAGTGGGGATCGAGAGTCAGGTCAGCATGGGGCATGTTTTTCCTGTCGTGAAGAGGGTTGGGAGCGCGCAGTCCGCAATGGATGGCGATTGGCGCTAAGCTAGGTACAACGTTGTACCAAAATGCTAAACGGCAGAGTTCTGGGCGTCAAGGGTTTTTTGATTTCCCTGAAATTTAGTGGCGCAACGCGTCATAATCCGGGGATTTGCCGGTCTTGCTGGCAAATTCACGGACATGGGCTGGTTATGATCGAGGAATTGCCCATGCAGAAGTGACCAATTACAGGCAGTACATGGCTGAAGGAGCGTGAAGTCGTTATGAGTCCGACGATCCATGACGTTGCGCGTGCGGCCGGAGTGTCGATCAAGACAGTGTCCAACGTCATCAACGACAACCCGAAAGTTGGTCCCGCGACTCGATTGCGGGTCCAGGCGATCATTGACGAACTCGGCTACCGGCCCAATCTTTCCGCTCGCGGTCTTCGCTCGGGAAAGACCGGCGTGATTGGCTTGGCGGTGCCGTCCTTGCGCGAAAACTATTTTGCAGAGCTCGCCCATTCGATCATTCGCGCCGCTGACAGGCGGGGATTGCGTGTCTTGATCGAGGAAACCAACGGAGACAGGGAGCGGGAAATTTCCACGCTGTCCGGCGGTCAAATGCGCTACATTGACGGTTTGCTGTTCAGCCCGGCGGAAATTGGCCAGCAGGACGTGGATGTCCTTAAAGGTGGCGATCCCGTGGTGCTCCTCGGTGAGCGAATTTTTGGTGGTCCCACCGATCACGTCACCATGCATAACACCTCCTCGGCCAGAGCCGCTGTGGAGCATTTACTGGAGATCGGCCGCACCCGCATTGCGTTGATCGGTGCATCGGATATCGCAGACGATGATGCAAGTTCCGCAAGTTTGCGTGAACGCGGCTACCACCAGGCACTGGCGGGCGCCGGCATACCGGAGGACCCCCAGCTGGTGGTGCGTGGCGGCTCATGGGTCCGAGAGACAGGCCATGCCGGTGCGCGTCAGCTGCTGCGCAACAATGTCAGCTTCGACGCAATCTTTGCCCTCAACGACACCCTGGCCCTGGGCGCTTTGCGCGCCCTGCTGCACGCCGGACGGAGGGTGCCCGAAGACGTGGCCTTGATTGGTTTCGACAATATTGACGAAGGACGTTTCTCCTTGCCCTCGCTCACCAGTGTCGATCCGGGCCGGCTTGAAATTGCGGAGACCGCCGTTGATCTGCTCGTGGAACGCATCAACGAAAAGAGCCCCCGTGCGGCCCCGCAAACCGTGAAGGCAGGATTCTCCATTGTGAAACGGGAATCCACCGGCTTCGCAAATGATGACTGCGGAACCGCGGCCTCGCAATAACTGCCGGCCCCCGCCGCGTCACATCCACCTTCAACAGGAAGCACAATCCATGACCCCCTCCCCTTGGCAGCCCATCAGCCCGTCCCGGCTCGAGTTGGGCGAGGGCCTTCGCGTCATCGACGGCATCGTGCACTGGGTCGACCTGCTCCGCGGCGAGTTATACGCTTGGGAGCCCGGCACTACCGACAAGTCCACCCTGATTCGCACTTTCGCCGCACCGTTGGGCTTCGTTGAGAAGGCACCCGATGGTCGACTCATAGCGGCGGTCGGAACGGGCCTGTTGTGGCTTCGCGATGACGGAACTGCCATCGAAATCGCCACCACCGGACTCGACGGCAGCCGACACCGCGTCAACGACGGCGGCTTCGCGCCGGATGGATCGTGTTGGTTCGGCACCATGGTCCACGACGGTTCGACGCCCGAAGGCCACCTCTGGCGTTGGGACCCCAAAACCGGCGGCGTCACCTCCATCCTGAGCGGTCTGGAAATCCCCAACGGCCCCATCTTCCTTCCGGACATTCAAGCCATGCTAATCGGCGACACCGTGGCTGGCGAGATCCTGAGCAAGAGCACCGCGCCTGGCTCCGGTGTTGAACTGTTTGTCACGGTCGACGGCGGATCACCTGACGGCATGCACGTGGATCGCGACGGCCGCCTCTGGAACGCCGTGTGGGGCGGGAACCGTCTCGATATTTACGCGGCGGGTGAGCGTTCAGCGCGGCACATCGCCCTGCCTGTTTCACAGCCCACCAGCGTCACACTCACAGCTGCCGTTGATCCGTTGGTCATCGTGACCAGTGCCTCCATCGGGTTGGGGAGCCCTGCGGAACTGGACGGATTTACCATCGCCGCTCCCCTGTCACAGCTGCAGCGCCAGCTTCCTTCCTGAAACCAGCGCGGGACTGAAGTGCCAGCCACGCCGGGCCGGGTGCGCCGTCGCGGACGGCGAACGTCGGCACGGCGTGGCCGTTCGTGCGGAGTTAGTGCCCCGGGTGGGATTTTGCAGCAGCAGTTGCCGCCGCAGCTTTTTCTGCATCCTTCTGCGCGCGAAGCTCCTCGGATTGCTGCTGCTCCTCGGCTTTTTCGTGGTGAATGACTTCGGCCAGGAGCTTCTCCATCTCCTTGGCTACACCTGCCGCTGAAGCAGGGTTTTGGCCCGTGACAAGCCGGTCATCCACCACAACCATTTCTTCAAAAACATCCGCGGAAACGTGCGTGGCACCTTGCTCTTCGAGCCGGTCGGCCAGAAAAAACGGGATGACCTTGTCCTTGCCGGCGGCAACTTCTTCCTCATTCGTGAAGGCCGAGACCTTTTTGCCGTTGACGAGGTGGATACCGTTCTCCATCGCCACGTTGACCAATCCGGCCGGTCCGTGACAGACCGCGCCGACCACACCACCGGCACCATAAATACTGGCCACGAGACGCTGCAACCCCTCGCTGTCCGGGAAATCCCACATGGCGCCATGCCCGCCGACGAGATAGACGGCGTCGTACTGGTCAGGGTCGACGACCTCGACGCGGGCCGTGTTGTACAGGCCTGCGCGGGTTGCCTCATCCTTGGTGAAGGCGACTTGAATGGGATCGTTCTCGTCCACGACATCGCGCGGCGGCTGCCCACCCTTGATGGATGCGAAATCAACAAAGTGTCCGGAATCCTTGAACACCTTCCAAGGGTGCGCAGCCTCGGCCACGTTGTAGCCGGTCTTCTCGTCCGTGTCGCCAATCGTGGAAACGCTGGTCAAAACCATAAGAATTTTCTTCATGACATGTTCCTTCCGTTTACTTTCCACCCTAAGCCGGGGATCAGCACTCTGGCTATGGCGTTTTACCGGGACAGCGCGCTTCACCCTGCCCTCCACCCCCGTGTGCTGCTCGTTGGAGCGCATTGCCGGCGCCAACATTCAGCTCGTTGGAGCGCACTGCCGGCGCCAACAATCAGGATGGTTGCGTGCACACCAAAGCCCTACCAGCGCAGCACGTAGTAGGCGGCAGCCGGCACGGCAAGTGCTGCCAAAACGTGCAACAACCGAAGGGTCCGCGGCCTCGCCGTGGCAACTAGGAATCATTCACAATTTCGATGCGTGCTGCTGTACGGTCGACCAGCAAAGGGCTCCTTAACGCGAAACCCGGCCCTTTGATCATCGTCGACAGACACAGCGCTGACTGACAAATGGGACCGGTTTTATGTCAAAAAACGTACTCCTCCTGCTGTGCGCCACAACCCGTCAGCCCGGGCTGTTGCACGCCACGGCAGTTTTCCGCAGCACGCCACGGCAGTTTTCCGCAGTTGGCCACATATGCGCAACGCCAGCACCTTGCCGGACGCATGGCGAAAGTGGACTTCCGCCATGCGCACGGCCAGCACCCCAACCGTGCGCCAGTGCAGCCGAGGCGCCCCCTCAGCACTCAGCAGGGCGCATGGTGGAAGTGGAATTCGGACATGCGCGTCGCCAGCTCCCGGCCAAGAGCATGAAGGATCCCACCGCCGCTATGCGAAATGCCAGTCCGCAGGCAGACGCATGCTGAAGGAAGGACTTTCGCCATGCGCCTTAGCAGCCTCCGTCCGGGAGCATGACGAACGACGCGGCGAGGTTGCAAGACCAAGGCGGGAACCCGCCGTCGTACTTGAGACAATTCCACTGTGCGGACAGGGAACGGGATACGGAATACTGGTACCGTGGCATCCGGTTGTCGTGGTTGTCTGTGACCCGTCCGCCGCCACCGTTGGGGCCAGCGCACATCCCCTGGCGCCGGAGACCTGACGCCCGCCACAAAGGATCTAATGCAAACTGTAGGACCCCCTGCCATCGTCGCCCGGTCATGGCCGCTTATCGCCGTTTTGGCGCTCACGGGCGCGTGCGCGTCGTTCATGTTCACGCTGGTGGTGCCCATTCAGGCCCAGCTGCCGGAACTGTTGAACGCGCCGCGCGAAGCTACTGCGTGGGTTGTGACGATTACGCTGTTGACTTCCGCGGTGGTCACCCCCATTGCCGGGCGCTTGGGCGACCTCTTTGGCAAACGCAAAATCATTTTGGTGCTGCTTCTCGCGTTGATCGCCGGCAACATCCTGGCCGCTGCTTCGACGGGTCTGACGATGCTCCTCGTGGGGCGCGCCTTGCAGGGGCTGATGAGCGGAGTCATCCCGCTGGGCATTGCGGTGCTGCGGGACCACTTGCCGGCCAAGCGGGTTGGCGGCGCGGTGGCGCTGATCAGCGCGTCATTCGGTTTCGGTGCCGCGCTGGGGCTGCCCATCAGCGCGTTCATTGCGGAGACCCTGGACTGGCATGCCCTGTTTTGGACGGCCTCCGTATTGGGTGTGGTGCTGTTGATCCTCGTGGCATTGATCGTGCCCAAGGATACCGAATTCGCGCGTGGCAGCTTTGACTACGTTGGCGCGGCGGGCCTGTCCATTGGCTTGTCCGGGCTCATGGTGGCGGTGGCCCAAGGCAATGCGTGGGGCTGGACGTCGCCGGCAACGTTGCTTCTGGGTGTGGGCGGCATTGTTGTGTTGCTGGCCTGGGGCACTTTTGAGCTGCGGCTCAAAGACCCTGTCGTTGATCTGCGGGTGGCCGCACGACCGGCTGTTCTCATGACCAACCTCGCCTCGGTCGCCTTGGGTTTTGCCTTCTTTTCCTCGCAGGTGTTGTTTCCACAATTGCTGCAGTTGCCCACCAGCACCGGCATCGGTCTGGGCCAGTCCTTGATTTCCATCGGTCTGATCCTTGCTCCGGCCGGCCTGGTGCAGATCGCGATGGCACCGGTGGCCTCCCGCCTGAACCGCAACGTTGGCGGCCGGGCGACCATGGTGGTCAGCGTCGTCGTCATCGCGTTCGCTTACGCGCTGGCACTGCTGGCATCGACGGAGATCTGGCAAATTCTGGTGGCCAATGCGCTGGTCGGAGCGGGCATCGGCATTGGGTTCGCCTCGATGCCGCTGCTGATCATGGGCGCCGTGGAACCAACGGAAACAG
Source organism: Actinomycetales bacterium (assembly GCA_038199275.1). Lineage (GTDB taxonomy): Bacteria > Actinomycetota > Actinomycetes > Actinomycetales > Micrococcaceae > Specibacter. The sequence goes on along the minus strand of JBBPZC010000045.1, from coordinate 888 downwards.
GTGCCGCGAACGGGCTGAACTCCCTCATGCGCTCGCTTGGCACAGGCAGTGCGGCCGCTGTCATGGGCGCGATACTTGCCTCATCCGGCGCCGGACAATCCGCACCGACGGCTGGCGGATTCCAGCTCGGCTACATCATTGCACTCGGCGCCACCGTGATCGCAGGTGTGCTGACGCTGTGCATTCCCAAGCCGCGCAAGGAAGAGGCCCACAGCGTCGCCCTGCCCGAGGACATTTCCGAGCTCGACCCGGACGCTCCCCTGCCCTGAACCGGCAATTGACAGTCTGCTCCGGTAATTCAAGTACGACGGCGGGAGCCCACCTTACGCTGAAAGGTGGGCTCCCGCCGTCGTACTCTGGGAGGTTGAGGCAGGTGCCAGCCCGGAACGCGGGGCCCTGGATGCGCCCGTCCAAACGCTCCGGCCTCAGTGGTTTGGGCTAGAAGGCCGCAGTTCCGGCACGGTCGATAAAGGTCCCGGTGGGGCCGGTGCCGCCGCGGGTGGCGAGTTCGACGATTGCGTCGGTGCCCTCCGTGACGGTCTGGGTACCGCTGTTGCCGTTCAGGTCGGTGGCGGTGTAGCCGGGGTCAGCCACGTTGATGCGGATCTCAGGAAATGCTTTAGCGTACTGCACGGTCAGCATCGTGACGGCAGACTTTGATGAGTTGTACAGCGGGGCGATGATCTGGGACTCGAAGCGCTCGGGGTCGTTGGCGATCTCGAATGATCCCAGACCGCTGCTCACGTTGATTAAGCCGAGAAAAACGCTAAGCCGAGAGACGTCGGTTTTGGTCCGGGGTTTCGGTCTTCTTGGAATCTTTCCTCGGCTTAGCGTTTTGGCTTGTTTTTGGCGTTACCTTCGTCGTATCCGTATGGCTAGCGAAGGAAG
>JBBPZC010000044.1:0-18198 GCA_038199275.1 Actinomycetales bacterium | reverse complement strand
GGAATTGTTACGCTGCGCGACCACCCTACCGGTTCCGATTTCAGCGTGCTCTCCACGAGACCCTAATGTAGTGAAGACCATCCCGAGCGGCCGAGAGATCTGGCTCATTGACGCCGCAGCAACCCTGGTTGGCTTCCCCATTTCGGGGATGCCGATGTTGGCAGGGTGCTACCGCCAGGACCGATGGAGTGCTCTCATGACTGATTTACTTTCCCCACCCGCACCACTCACCGTTGCTGCTTCCGATCCACAGGGAACGTCCGCGATGGCCGTCGCTTTCCACCAACTGGGGCGATCTTTTGGCTCTGGGACAAACACCCACACCGTGTTGCGCAATGTTTCCTTTGACGTGCAGGCGGGTGAAATCATCGCCCTGCTGGGGCCGTCCGGCTGCGGGAAGTCCACCCTCTTGCGCGCCGTGGCTGGTCTCGACGCACCAAGCAGTGGTGCGGTAACCATTGATGGGACAGCGGTCTCGGGCATTGACTCGCGCTGCGCAGTCGCATTCCAGGAACCCCGGCTCATGCCCTGGAAATCAATCGCGGCAAACGTGGCAATTGGCGTAGCGGCTGGCGCCAGCGCATCCCGCTCCCGCAGCACCGTGGAAAACCTGCTGGAGCTGGTTGGCCTGTCCGATTTCGCCGGACACCGCCCCCGGGAGATTTCCGGCGGCATGGCCCAACGTGCGTCCCTGGCCCGTGCGCTGGCACGGAATCCCGGCGTTTTGCTGCTGGATGAGCCGTTCGGGGCGCTTGATGCCCTAACTCGGATCACCATGCAGGACCTGCTGCTGGATATTCATGCGGCCGAGCCAACCACCGTTCTGCTGGTCACCCACGATGTTGACGAGGCGCTCCAGCTCGCCGACCGGATCATTTTGCTCGGATCCGACGGGAACAATCAGCCCGGAGCCACCATTGTGCGCACAGTTCAGGTGCCCGGACCCCGCCCCCGCGACCGCGCGTCAACGGAACTGGCCGGTCTGCGCGGATCGCTGCTGGCCAGCCTCGGCGTCGAGGGTCACTAACAGTCTCCGCCCCGAGCGGCGGCCTGCTCCATCAACTACTTCTGCACCCACTCTGCCTTCATCACCACACCCATTTTAAGGACCATCATGCCTATTTCGCCCCTTTTCAACCGCCGTTCCTTCCTGATCGCGGCCACCGCCGGCACCGCCTTGGCCCTGGCCAGCTGCGCCGGTGAGAACACCGCAGCAAATGTCGCCGGCAAGGCCGGTGGCTCCGCCACCACCTTGAACATTGACTTCGCCACGTACAACCCGCTCAGCCTGATCATCAAGGAAAAGGGTTGGCTTGAGTTCACTCTGGCTGGCAAGGGTGTCACCGTGAAGTGGCTGCAATCGGCTGGCTCCAACAAGGCCAACGAAGCACTGCGTGCCGGTGCCGTTGATGTGGGATCCACGGCAGGATCGGCGGCACTTCTGGCCCGTGCCAACGGCTCCCCCATCAAGACTATCTCCATCTACTCCCAGCCTGAGTGGTCCGCGCTGGTCACCAGCGCAGGCTCCGCCATCACCTCAGTCGCCGATCTCAAGGGAAAGAAGGTGGCCGCCACCAAGGGCACCGATCCCTATTTCTTCCTGGTCCAGGCACTTGAAGCAGCCGGCCTGAGCACCAAGGACGTGACGGTGGAGAACCTCCAGCACGCTGATGGCCGCGCAGCCCTGGCGAATGGTTCCGTGGATGCATGGTCCGGCTTGGATCCCATCATGGCTACGGCGGAGCATGAGGGTGCCACCCTTTTCTACCGGAACCTGGACTTCAACACCTACGGTTTCCTCAATGCCACCGAGTCGTTCCTGAAGGAGAAACCCGAGCTGGCACAGGCCGTGGTCGATGCCTACGAGAAGGCCCGCATCTGGGCCGCCAAAAACCCCGAGGAGACCGCTCAGATCCTCGCCGATGCAGCCGGACTCAAGCCCGAAGTGGCCAAGACCGTCATCCTTGAACGCAGCAACCTCGACGTCTCCGGCGTGCCGGGAGACAAGCAGCGCAAGGTCTTGGCCGCGGTTGGACCCACATTTGTGGAACTGGGCGACGTCAAGAACCAGGCCGACGTCGATACCGCATTGGAGCAGCTGCTGGATGATTCACTGGCACTGAAGGCGAATCCCGATTCCATCAAGGAATCCTGATGACACACATTGGAAACCCGGGTGCCACCGGCGCCAGCGTCCTGCCCACCAGCCGTAAGAGGTTCGCCGCCATCGGCGTGAAAACTGCTCGCCCGGGTGGGCTGCGCCTGGCCAACGGCTGGGTTCGGCTCGGTTTGGGCTTGCTGCTTCCGGCACTGATTTTACTGGCGTGGCAGCTGAGTACGGCTGCGGGAATCTTCTCCCCTGTCCAGTTGCCATCTCCACGTGCTGTGGTTGAAGCCGGAACCGACCTCATTGCCCGACAGGAGTTGTTCGGCCACGTGGCAATCTCCACTCAACGGGTGCTCATCGGCTTTGTCGTCGGAGCCATACTGGGCATCGGGCTGGGCGCGCTTGTGGGGTTGTCCAAAATTTCGGAAATCCTGTTGGGACCCACCATCGGCGCACTGCGGGCCGTCCCATCGCTGGCATGGGTGCCGTTGCTGATCCTGTGGATGAAGATTGGCGAAGACTCAAAGGTCACGCTGATTGTCATTGGCGCATTCTTCCCCGTCTTCACCACGGTTTCACTGGCGCTGCGCCACGTGGACAAAAACCTGGTCGAAGCCGCCCGGGCCTTTGGTCTGAAGGGTTTGAAACTGCTGACCACGGTGCAATTGCCGGCCGTTGTCCCCTCCATCTTTTCCGGGCTGCGGCTGGCCCTGGCCCAGGCGTGGCTGTTCCTGGTGGCCGCAGAACTGATCGCCTCGTCCATGGGGCTGGGCTTCCTGCTGACGGATTCACAAAACAACGGACGCACCGACAGGCTGCTCCTGGCCATTGTGCTGCTGGCAGTCCTGGGCAAAATCACCGACGCGCTGCTGGGCCTGGCCGAGAAGTGGGCCGTGCGGCGTTGGTCCTGAGCGCAGCCATCGCAGCCCGTCCGGACGAGCGCGACAACCCGAATTTTTGGGCATCCGCGGTCAGCGTATAGTTCGGCAGGGAATCAAAATGTTGCGGTGGTTCTAAACATTCTTTGGTGCTGACGGATTTTCTTGTCAGAGTGAACGGAATTACCCCCATCGCCTGGAGATCTGGCTCCGGCCCACAAGCACGGCAGCACACAGGGATCCCCGCTGTTGCCAGAAACCAACTTCGAGGAGAAAAGACCGCTGATGACTGAGCACGAATTTGGCTTCCGCACCCGCGCGCTGCACGCCGGCGGCACCCCCGACGCCGTCCACGGCGCACGCGCGGTGCCCATTTACCAAACCACCTCGTTCGTGTTCAAGGACACCGACGATGCGGCCAACCTGTTTGCCTTGCAAAAATACGGCAACATTTATTCGCGCATCGGCAACCCCACCGTGGCAGCTTTTGAGGAGCGCATCGCCTCGCTGGAAGGCGGCATCGGGGCGGTTGCGACGTCGTCGGGCATGGCAGCGGACTTCATTACCTTCGCCGCGCTGGCCGGGGCCGGGGACCACATCGTGGCGTCGTCGAAACTGTACGGCGGCACCATCACCCAGCTGGATGTGACGCTGCGCCGCTTTGGTGTGGACACCACGTTCGTTGACTCCACCGATCCGGCAGACTTTGCCACGGCCATCAAGGACAACACGAAGGCCGTGTACACCGAAATTGTGGCCAACCCTTCCGGCGATATTGCCGATCTTGAGGGCCTGGCGGCCGTGGCCCACGCGGCAGGGGTCCCTTTGGTGGTCGATGCCACGCTCAGCACTCCCTACCTGATCCGTCCCATTGAATTTGGTGCTGACATTGTCATCCACTCCGCCACCAAGTTCCTGGGCGGGCACGGCACCACCTTGGGCGGGGTGGTTGTGGAATCCGGCCGATTCAACTGGGGCAACGGCAATTTCCCGTCCATGACCGAACCCGTAGCCTCCTATGGCAACGTCTCATGGTGGGAGAACTTTGGTGAGTACGGCTTCCTGACCAAGCTGCGCTCGGAGCAGCTGCGCGACATTGGCCCCTCCCTCTCCGCACAGTCCGCATTCCAGCTGCTGCAGGGCGTGGAGACACTGCCGCAACGCATGGATGAGCACCTGCGCGACGCCATGGCGGTGGCAAAATGGCTCGAGCAGGACGATCGCGTGTCCTGGGTCCAGTTCGCCGGACTTCCGAGCCACCCTCACTTTGAGCGCGGACAGCGGTACCTGCCCAACGGCGTCGGCTCCGTGTTTGCCTTCGGCGTCCGCGGCGGCAGGGATGCTGGAAAGAAGTTCATCGACGCACTGCAGCTCGCCAGCCACCTGGCCAACATTGGCGACTCCCGCACGCTGGTGCTGCACCCCGGATCCACCACGCACCAGCAGTTGAACGCAGACCAGCTTGAGGCGGCCGGGGTGCCCGAGGACCTGATCCGCATTTCGGTGGGACTGGAAGATGTCGCCGATATTCTCTGGGACCTCGACCAGGCGCTTACCGCGGCCCAAGCCGGTGTCGCCACCGACGCCACCTCGAGCGGTGCCACCTCCGACGCCGCTGCATATGCCCTCAGCAACCAAGAACCCGATGCCCGGTCCTGCAACGTTGGAGCAAACGCATGAGCACCCCCACACGAACCTGGACCGGACCCTCCGCCCCGGAACGCCTGGCCATCCTGCGCAAAACAAAGTCCATCGCGATCGTGGGCGCCTCGGACAAGCCGTCGCGCGCCAGCTACTTCGTGGCCACCTACCTGCTCTCTTCGAGCAGCTACCGCGTGTACTTCGTGAACCCGGTCGCAAAGGAAATTCTGGGCCGCCCGGTCTACAAGTCGCTGGCGGATTTACCGGAAGTGCCGGATCTGGTGGATGTTTTCCGCCGCCATGACGATCTGCCCACCGTTCTGGAAGAAACCTTGGCCGTTGGCGCCAAGACGCTGTGGCTGCAGTTGGGGTCCTGGCATGAAGAGGTTGCGGTCAAGGCCGAAGCTGCGGGTCTGGATGTTGTCATGGATCGTTGCGTGAAGATTGAGCATGCGCGTTTCCATGGCGGGCTGAACCTGGCAGGGTTCGATACCGGGGTGATTTCCTCCAAGCGCCAGCTACTGGCTTAGCCGCGCGGGCCGGACCTGTCCGCAAGGAACGCGGACTTATCCACAAAGTGAAGAAAGTACGCGCAGCAGCGGGCTCAGGCATCCACGAATGATTCGTCGGCGCCTGGCCGGTCGTTGTCACCGGTGTCCGTGGAAGGTTCCTCTTCTTCCACCGGCTCATCGTCAATGTCCACATAGTCTTCGCTGGTGAGCTCCTCCGTGTAGAGCGCCCAGAATTCGTTGTTTGCGGCCGCGGGCGGATCAAGCACCTGCAGCTGTTCCTGAAACGATTTCTTGACGGCGGAGAAATCTTCATCGTCCTCGGGTCCCACGGTGTCGCCGTCAATGGAACGCCACGCGGCAACAATGCCCGGCAGGCTCGCCAAGGATGAAGCGATCAACGTTTCCTCATCTTCACAGACGTAGAGCATGGCTCCGTTGGTGCGATCAACCACAACAAACTGGAAATCACCGTCGTTGCACACGATGGCGCGTCCGGCGGCGTCGTCGGAAAATGGTGGTCGCAGCCATTCCCCGTCCAGCGGGATGTCTTCCAGCGCACCGGGGAACAGGTTTTCCAACACTGCCCAAATTTGGGAGTCGTTCATGATTTCCTCCTGCCTTTAGTCTTGACACTAATCACAGCAACTACCGCCGTCAACGGGAAATTTTCCGTCGTCCGCCGTGGCACATGGACAGGCGTTTAGCCTGCGGGGACCACCACAGCGTTGTCCTCGAAGCGGCGGTTGAGCAGCACGGGCAGGAACTCGCGGACTTCTTCGATGCGCCGGTGGGTGACGTCGGCCGTGGCCACACCTTCGGGTTCGTCGTTGAGGAATTTCACGGGAATACCCATGGGGTCAAGGATCGCGGAGTGCCCGATGCAGTGGTCGCTGGAGGTTCCGGCAGCCGCAACCCAGCACGTATTTTCAATGGCGCGGGCCTTGAGGAGCGTCTCCCAGTGTTCAATCTTGTGCTCACCCTTGAACCAGGCGGCCGAGACGCAGATCAAATCCGCCCCGGAGACCGCAAGCGCGCGGGCGAGTTCGGGGAAGCGGATGTCGTAGCAGGTCATGATGCCCACCTTCAAGCCGCCGATTTCCACCACGGTCAGCCCGCGGTCGCCGGGCTTGATTCGGGTCGATTCCTTGTAAGAGAACGCGTCATAGAGGTGCAGTTTCCGGTAGGTGCCCAGGATTTCACCGTCGTCGCCCACTGCCACCAGTGTGTTGTAGGGGCGTTCTTCGCCGCTGGATTCGTAGCCGCCGGCGATCACGGCAATGCCAATGTCCGCTGCGATCATGGACAGTCCCTGCACGAACGTGGTCCAGTTCGCGTCCACAGCCGCGGCAAAACCGCCCTTGACCCGGCCCACCGAGAACATGGCTTCTTCCGGGAACAGGATCAGCTTGCCGCCGTCGGCCTCTGCTTCCGCGGCGAGCCTGCGCATGGTGGCGAGGTTCGTGGCGACATCCGCGCCTGGGTTGAATTGTCCAACGCTGACCTTCATGGCTTGGGCCCTTCCGCTTGATTCCTGTCCTCCAAGCGTAGCCCGTCCATCGGTGCCGCCGTCACCTCCGCCAGCCACAAGGAAAGGGAAGGACGACGGCGGAACTTGAGTTCCGCCGTCGTCCTTCCCTTGCGCTGTGGTGCCGCCGGGCGACTAGTCGTTGATCAGGTCGTGGCGCACGATTGTCTGGTCGCGGTCCGGGCCCACGCCGATGGCGGAAATCCGGGTGCCGGACATGCCCTCGAGCGCCAGGATGTAGTTCCGCGCATTCTCCGGCAGGTCCTCCATGGTGCGGGCCGTGGTGATGTCCTCGGTCCAGCCCGGGAAGTACTCGTAAATCGGCTTCGCGTGGTGGAATTCGGTCTGCGTCATGGGCATTTCGTCGTGGCGCACGCCGTCAACGTCGTAGGCCACGCACACCGGAATGGACTCAATGCCGGTGAGCACATCGAGCTTGGTGACGAAGTAGTCCGTGAAGCCGTTGACGCGGGAAGCGTGGCGGGCCAGGATTGCGTCGTACCAGCCGCACCGGCGCGGGCGGCCGGTGTTGACACCGAACTCGCCACCGGTTTTCTGCAGGTAAATACCCATCTCGTCAAACAGTTCCGTGGGGAACGGGCCGGCGCCAACACGCGTGGTGTAGGCCTTGATGATGCCCACGGAGCGGGTGATGCGGGTGGGGCCGATGCCCGATCCAACCGAGGCGCCGCCTGCGGTCGGGTTGGAGGAAGTGACGAACGGGTACGTGCCGTGGTCAACGTCCAGGAACGTGGCCTGGCCGCCTTCCATGAGTACCACTTCGCCACGATCCAGGGCCTCATTCAGTACGAATGTTGAGTCAATGACCATGGGGCGGAGACGGTCGGCGAAGCTCATGAAGTACTCCACGACCTCGTCAACTTCAACAGCACGGCGGTTGTATACCTTGACCAGAAGCTCATTCTTTTGCTTCAGCGACCCTTCCACTTTCTGGCGCAGGATCGACTCGTCGAACACGTCCTGGACGCGGATGCCCAGGCGTGCCACCTTGTCCATGTAGGCCGGGCCGATGCCGCGGCCCGTGGTGCCAATGGCACGCTTGCCCAGGAAACGCTCGGTCACCTTGTCCAGCACCTGGTGGTACGGGGCCACGAGGTGGGCGTTGGCTGAAATCCGCAGCTTGGACGTGTCGGCGCCGCGAGCCTGCAGGCCTTCGATTTCCTCGAACAGTGCTTCAAGGTTGACGACGCAGCCGTTGCCAATAATGGGTGTTGCGTTGGGGCTCAGAATGCCGGCAGGAAGGAGCTTGAGCTCATACTTCTCACCGCCTACGACGACGGTGTGCCCGGCGTTGTTGCCGCCGTTGGGCTTCACTACATAGTCGACTAAACCACCTAGAAGATCTGTGGCCTTGCCTTTACCTTCGTCACCCCATTGGGCTCCGACGATCACGATTGCTGGCATGGGACCCTCCCCCTTGCTCATAAGTTGAACCGGGCACTGCGATGTTCGGCGGTAGTTCCGCCCTACAGTGTCCGGACACGAAAATGCCCCTTGGGAACCGCGGCGCTTGTGCCGTTTCCAGCACTGAAAGCGTCCGATCAAGGGGGTCTTACCCCGTAAGTTTACTGCACTGCCACCGCAGGCGCACATTGGTGCCACCCTATGGGCGGCCTCTTGGCCAACTTACTGTCCTTATGACACTAATATTGATATGCTGTCTTCAGGACACTAAATATGTGCCAACGTTTCACACTGCAAGGAGAAGTCATGACATTCAAGAACAAGACCGCAGTTGTCACCGCTGCCGGTGCAGGAATTGGCCGCGCCATTGCGCTTCGGTTGGCAGGCGAGGGGGCCGCCGTCGTGGTTTCAGACATCAACGACGCAGCCGGCGCCGAAACATTGGAACTGATTGCCGCAGCTGGCGGTCGGGGCGCCTACAAGCATGCAGACGTCAGCGATTCCGACGACGTCGCCGCCCTCATGGATTTCACCCTGGACACCTTCGGCGGCCTGGACCTGGCCGTCAACAATGCAGGCATCGGCGCCATGCCCAAGCCCGTGCAGGACATTACAGAGGCCGAATGGGACCGAACCATCAACGTCACGCTGCGTGGAACGTTCCTTGCCTTGAAGTCCCAGATCGCGCACTTCCGAGCCAATGGCGGTGGCGCCGTGGTGAACATTGCCTCAACGGCCGGCATTTCAGCCACTCCCTCACTCACGCCTTACGGCGCAGCGAAGCACGGCGTCGTCAGTCTCACACGCAGCGTCGCACTGGAAAATGCAGACCACGGGATCCGGGTCAACGCAGTGGCTCCGGGCGCCATTGAAACAGCCGCCCTCGCCTCACTGCCAGCAGAGGCCAAGGCCGGATACGCTGCGGAGGTCCCCATGAAACGCCTGGGGCAGCCCGAGGAAATCGCCAACGCAGTCATCTGGCTGCTCTCTGACGAGGCAAGCTTTGTCACAGGCGTGATCCTTCCGGTAGACGGCGGCACCCGTGCCTGATTCCGGCAACTACCAGGATTCGATCATCGCCTCACTGACCCGCATCATCGGCGAATGGACAGCCCCGGACTTTCTGACCGCCGTCGTGGCCCGTGAAGGTGTGGATTTGGACCCGGCAGCCATCACCATGGTGACAATCCTGTCCATGGGAGGGCCGCTGCGCCCTTCCTCCCTGGCCGCAAAAATGGTCACGGGCGCTTCCAATGTGAGCAAGGTGGTGGCCCGACTCGTAGCCTCGGGCATGGCCGAACGCATCCCCGACCCTGACGATGCCCGGGCATCCCTCATTACGCTGACCGAGCCCGGCCGGCGCGTGGCGCACTCCTTTGTGCGTGCAGGCGACGGCCTCGTGGAGGATCTCCTGCGCGGCTGGTCCGCCGAGGAACGCACGGCCCTGGCCCAAACGCTGGCGAAACTCGAACAGTCAACAATTTCCTTCTCCACCCAGCTGCGAGAAGGCCAACCACATCCCGCGCAATCCCTGCCGGGAGATACAGAAGGAGCAAAGCAATGACTGCCACCGCATCCAAACGTACCTACATCATCACCGGGGCCGGCTCAGGCATCGGCCTGGCAACCACGGAGCTTTTGCGTGAACGCGGAGCCACCGTCATCGGAGTTGACCTCAAGGGCGCCGACATTCAGGCCGACCTGGGCACCCCCGGAGGCCGCATTGCTGCGGCGGACGCTGCCGTGGCCGCCGCCAACGGCAGCATTGACGCCGTTATTGCCTGCGCCGGAATTTCGGCACCTATCCCGCTGACGGCAAGTGTGAACTACTTTGGCGTCACGGAGTTTCTGGACCAGCTGGCGCCTGTGCTGGCCAAGAGCGCAAGCCCGCGTGCCGCCGTCGTCAGTTCCATGGCCTCACTGCAGCCCAACTCTGCCGAGCAGGTTGACGCGATGCTGGCCGGGGACGAGGCCAAGGCTGTGGAAATCGGTGCCGCCCTGGCGGAGCAGGGTCCCGAGGTTGGCTACCTGAACTATCCCTCGAGCAAGCGTGCGCTCAGCCGTTGGGTGCGCCGGGAGTCCATTGCCCCACGCTACGCCGGAGCCGGGATTCCGCTGAACGCCGTGGCTCCGGGAACCGTGGTGACGGCCATGACGGCGCAATTGCTGGCCACGCCGGAGGGGCGGGAATTGGTTGACTCTTCCGTGCCGATGCCGTTGAACGGGCACTCCGACGCGGTGGTCATTTCCCGCCTGCTGGCGTGGTTGACGAGCGAGGAAAACACCCACACCACGGGCCAGGTCATTTACACTGACGGCGGAGCAGACGCGACCCTGCGCGGGGACAACATCTGGGACTAATCCCCAGCCCGCTCTGCCGCTTCGTAACCTGTCTCTCCCCTGCCCCTCCCCTCACGGGATTTGTATCGTAGCTATTGGACCAAGTCTTGGATTTTCGGGTGTTTTTGGTCCATTAGCTGCCACATAAAACTCGTTGTGGGAGGTCGTGGTTGGGCCCACGCGGCCGAGGGCCCCGCAACGAGCTTGCGAGTTGTGGGAGGACGTGGTTGGGCCCACGCGGCCGAGTGCCCCGCAACGAGCTTGCGAGTTGTGGGAGGACGTGGTTGGGCCCACGCGTCCGAGGGCCCCGCAACGAGCTTGCGAGTTGTGGGAGGACGTGGGGATCAACCGGATGGTTGATGGCCCACATCCGTTGCGGGCGTAGCTTGAAAATATGCAGCAAACAACGGACACAACAAAGGCAACAGGGGCCTCCCGCAACAAATGGGCGGGGCTCGGTGTTCTGGCAGCCGGGCTGTCCATGATCGTCATTGACGGCACCATTGTTGGTGTCTCCCTCCCGACTATCATCGACGACCTTCACCTGGACCTGAACGAGGCGCAGTGGGTCAATAGCCTGTATTCAGTGGTGCTGGCTGCCCTGCTGTTGACCAGCGGACGCCTCGGCGACCGGTTCGGCCGGCGCAAACTCTTCATGGTCGGCGTCGTGCTGTTCATGGCGGGCAGCATCTTCGCGGCCCTCTCGCACGACGCCGGCGGGTTGATTCTCAGCCGCGTCCTGCAGGGTGTGGGTGGTGCGGCTGTGTTGCCGGCGACCCTCTCCAGCGTCAACTCCACCTTCTTTGGCAAGGACCGTACGACGGCGTTTGCCGTCTGGGGCGCTGTCATCTCCGGCATGGCCGCGATCGGTCCGCTGCTCGGCGGCTGGCTGACCTCCTCCGTCGCCTGGCAGTGGATCTTCATTGTGAACATTCCGTTGGGCCTGGCCGTCCTGGTCGGCACCGTGTTCTTCGTGCCGGAAACCCGGTCCCCCAATGACAAGGCCGGGCTCGACATTGGCGGCCTGCTGCTCAGCGCCGCAGGATTCGCACTGTTCGTGTTCGCCTTGATCGAGGGACCGACCCTTGGTTGGTGGTCCGCCAAGAGCGCACTGAGCTTGGGCCCGATCAGCTGGCCCGCCAATGCCGCCATCTCCGCCGTTCCCCTGACGCTGGCAGCAGGCATAGTGCTCCTCGTTGGGTTTGTTTTGTGGGAAAAGCATCGGGCAACAATCGACAGGTCCGCCATTTTGGACCTCACTCTGTTCCGGGTCCGGACGTTCTCTTGGGGCAATTCGGTGGCAGCCATGGTGGCCATTGGCGAATTCGGGCTCCTGCTGGTCCTGCCCCTTTACCTGATCAATATTTTGGGCCTGGGCACCCTCAACGCCGGGTTCGTCTTGGCCGCCATGGCCTTGGGCGCTTTCTTCTCGGGAGCCTCCGCCCGGCACCTGGCCGCCCGCATGGGCCCGCCCACCGTGGTCATCATTGGACTGGCGTTGGAGACGGCGGGACTACTGGCTTTGGCCCTGGTCATCACCTCAAGCACCTCCATTTGGCTGATCGCTGCACTGTTGGTCGTCTATGGGCTGGGCCTTGGGCTGGCCTCCGCGCAGCTGACGGGCACGGTCCTTGCCGACATTCCCACAGCAGTCTCGGGCCAGGGATCGGCCACGCAGAGCACCGTGCGCCAGCTGGGCGCGGCGCTGGGTTCGGCCATCATGGGCAGCGTTCTGGCGCACTTTGCCGTGGCTAGCTCCACCGGTCTGCTGGCCGCCGTGCCTGGTCTTCCCGCCAACCAAGTCGACACCTTGGCGGGCCAGCTACGCGACTCGGCGGGCGGCGTCGTGCCTCAACTGGCCCAGCTGGGCACCCATGGTCCTCTCGGTGCCGCTGGTCCGGGCGCCCTCGACTCCATGTCCAACGGTTTCGCCCAGGCCGTGAGCGCCTCGGTTCTTGCCGCAGCGGCCTTCCTGTTCCTTGGCCTGGTCGGCTCGTTCTTCGTGGCCGCCGCGTCACGCAAAACCCACGCCGAGGAATCCTGACCCGGTCACGGAGGAAAAACGGAGCCGGCGCAGCGCCCTGCCCCGCCACGTGGCAGGAGTGGCTACTTGCCGATCCGGAACACGCCGGTGGCTCCGCGTTCGGCGTCGACCATGCTGTGTGAGACGAACGGGTAATTGCCCGTCTCAGGGAATTCCAGCTCGACAAACCCGCCCTGGGCCGGGGCCAGCGGCAGCACCTGGGCGCCAGCGGCCCGGTCCGATCCGTCCAGCAGGAACCTCCCCTCGCTCCAGACCGTGTCAAACTGGCCGCCCACCACATGGAACGACGTCGCCCGGCTGGGTCCGGCGTCGAGCAGCCAGATCCGCACCCGCTCACCCACCTTCGCCGGCAGCGGCGTGAACTTGTACTGGTTGGCGTAGCCGTTGAACACCACGGCATCCGGCGCATCCGCCTGGATCTTGGCCAGATCCGCCACCCCACCCTCGGGGCCCGCGTAAATCTCCGACTGGACCAGAATGTACTCCTTGTCCACCTTCGGCAGGTCGGGCGGATCAATGACGACGGCGCCAAACATGCCGTTGGCAATGTGCGCGCTCATGGGCATGGTGCTGCAGTGGTACATCCAGATCCCGGCGCGCGTCGCCGTGAAATTGTACGTCAGCGACTCCCCCGGGTTGATGGTGCGCATGGGCTGATCGGGGGCCAGCGAGCCGGCGTGGAAATCGATCGAATGCCCCATGGAGCCGTCGTTGACCAGCGTGATCTTGAACGTGTCGCCCACCTTCCCGCGCAGAACCGGGCCCGGCGCGGTGCCGTTGAACAGCCACAACTTCTGGGTGACGCCGGGCGAAACCTCCCGCTCCTCCTCCGTGACCTTCATGGTCAGCTCGTGGACAGTCCCGGCAGGCAGGGGCGGCAGGACGGCGTCGTGCGCGGTGAATCCGGCGGCCGGCTTCTTCATGAAGTCGAAGGTGGCAGCGGGCCCAGCCGTCCCGTGGTCCATCCCGGGCATGTCCATCCCGGGGGTGGGCACAGCGGGCGTTGACACAGCGGGCGCCGGGGCCGGGGCACCCGTGGCAACGATGTTCATGACCATGCCCTGCTGCTTGTGCCCGGCAACGCTGCACCAGCCGGGGATGCTGGCACCCACCACGCCCACGTCAACCGCGGCCTTCTCCCCCGGGAACAGCCGCCCCGAATCGGCCCCGACGGTGGTGACGAGGTCATGGACCATGTCGTCTTCGTTGACCAGGTTGATGATGAGCTTGTTGCCCGCCGGGACCTCCACCGTGTCGGGGTGGAAGCGCATGTCCTTCATGGTCATCTCCACCGTGGTGGTCAGCCCCGTTGCCGCAACCCCCGGCTGTTCCGCAGCGGTGGACCCACCGGGCAGTGCGGCCGGATCGGCCAGGACCCCCGCCGCAATGACCAGTACGACGGCGGCCAGTCCCGCAGTTGCCATGCCGAGCCTTTTCCGCGGGGCCGGGTCATACCCCGCCACGGCTGCCGCGGCCTGGGCAGCCTCCCGGGCGGCTGCGGGTTGGGCGGCTCCGGCCGGGCCCTTTCCCGGCGCAAGTGGCGCGGGGATCTTCTTAAACAGTGCCATGCCCAACAGCGGCAGGAACCAGGCCAGGCCCACCAAAACCAACACGGATGTTCCCACGCGCACCAGGCTGGGCACGGGAAGCAGTGAGACCAGCAGCCCGGCATTGACCAGGACCACCCGGAACCAGCTGGCCTTGTCCAGGATGGCTGTGCGCGACTTCACCGCGGCGGGCCCGCCACCCAGGACCACGGGCACCAGATATGTCAGTGCAGCACCCAGCACCTGGGCCGCAAAACCGGCTGCAAACACGGGCACAACGGCTTCGATTCCCCGGTGCAGCCCGGCCCAGGCCGGGGTGGTCAGCGTCAGCAGCAGCAACCACAGCAGACCAACGATCAGCCACACGAGTGCGGCCACGGCCGACAACGGCGCGAACGTGGTGGGCGTCTTCCCCCGCACCACCTTGGCCAGCGGCTGGCAAATATAAACCACACCGCCCAAATAAATGAGCAGGCCCAACGTGCACAGCACCATGGCTCCGGCACCCGCCCCGGCGGCGGTGAGCAGCACGCCAACCAACAGCGGAATGGCGCCATGGCGTGCTACGGATTCTGCGCCGTCGGCCACGCGCGTGCGCAGCATTGTGGGCAGCAGCGTCATCAGCGTCCCCAACACGGACAGGCCCACAAAGCCCAGAACGTTGACGCTCATGTGCGCCAGCAGCAGGCGAACATGGCCTTCGCCCCCAGTCCCGGCTGCGAGCGCGGCGCCGAGTCCTGCGCCAACGGGCAGCAGCAGACAGGCAGCCACGTAATACCAAACGGTGGGACCAAAGCGTGAAGGCAGTGCCTTCAGTGCCCGCCGCCCCAGGGCCACGGCGTGCAATGCCACGGCCAACCCCACGCCGATGCTCCCTACGAGTGTGAGCCACCAGAGCCCGGCAATCATGGAAGCCACCACCGCGAGGATGGCCACGTTGAGTCCCACCAGCCGGGCCACCATGGCGCGGTTGTCCGGCGTCGGACCTCGTAGCAGGGCCTGGGCGAAGTGCCAGCTCCACACCAGAATGGAGTTGGTGATGGCCCCGAGCAGCAGCAGGTGCACCATGAGCCAGCCGGACGCCGGGATGTTGCGGTGGATCAGCACCACAACCACCAGGGCAATGAGCCACACGACGGCCGCGGCGTTGGCGCGCAGGTGCCAGCCGGCCCGGTTCATTCCGGACTTGCCGGCCGGCCTGCCGGACGGTGCGGGGGCGGTGCCGATGTTCACACTTTTTCCTTCTGTACATGGGCGGACGGTGCAGTGGCAGCCGGTGCGTGGGTGGCCTGCCAGATGGCCATGATGGCAAAAATCAGGATGGAGATGACATTCAGGACGCCTCCGGTGACCCACGCGCCGTGGCTGCCGGCGCCGTCGCCCATTCCCAAACGGATGGCCAGGGAAAGATGCAGGAGTCCGGCAGGGAACCAGAAACCGGGCGTGTATGGCAGCGGTTTGCGCAGTACGGCGGGCAGGATCACCGGTGCGTGCGCCATGATCATGGAGATGGTGAAGCCCAGGAAGACGGCGTGGATGGTGACATCGTAGGAGGCGCCGCCCAGGGGGCGTGAATGCAGGGCAAGCACGACGCCGGCCACCGCCAACCAGAGGTAGCCCGCCAGCAGGCACGCGGCAATGTAGCGCGGGAGGCCTTGTCCGCGGATTGTTTTGCGGGCGGCGTCGTACCCGCCCAGCCAGGCGACGAGCGCCAGCAAAACCACACCGTACAGCGGGTATCCGGCGGCGGGCCACAGCAGGGTTGCTGCGGTGGCACCCAGCATGGCGAAGGAGACAGCCAGCAGGAGCGGTTCGGCACGGGGACTGCCGATGCCAATGCGGGCCAGTTCCAGGCGTTCGCCGGCAATGGTCAGCACGACGAAGGTGATGAGGAACGGCAACAGTACCGGGATGCTGGGGATGCGCAGCCACAGGGCGGCGGCGGCGATGGCGCTGATGGCACCCATGATCTGGATAAGGACCACGTTGTCATATTGGCGCCGCCAGAGCGGAATGTAGACCAGCGCCATGGCGATGGTTCCGGCCAACAGCGTTGTTTTGCCGATCCAGAGGTCCAGCGGCGATATGAGCAGCAGCCCGGCGATGCCAAGGAGCGCCGGGGAGGCGTAGCCCCATGCCTTGTTCAGGGCGACCGAACGTTCCAAGGCGATGACGGTGCCCACGAAACTGAGCACCAGCAGCATGCCGTGGACCTGGGGAAAGCGGTCCACTTTCAGGGGCGCATCGGCACCGAGAAGCTGCAGTCCGGCGTTCAGGCCAATGAGCAGGGCTGCGCCGGCCGGCAGGAGAAAAATCATCCTGAAGGCCGGTTTGCGCAGGACGGTGCCGGGACGTCGTGACTTCTTCCGTGGTGTTGCGGCTGCGCGCACCGGGCCCGTCACGGGGTTCCGATGGAGGGACTTGCGGCCTCCGGCTTTGCGGCGTGCATTGCCGGCTGGCTCCCCGGATCGCTTGCCTCGTTACTTGGCTCGGCTGCCCCACGACGTGGATCGGCAGGCAGGCGCAGCGTGCAGAACCCCGGGCCGGCAAAGGGCAGCAGCTCGGCTTCACGTTCGGGCAGCCCGCCGCCTTTCATGACTTCCTTGACCAAACCCAGGTGCACGGCGCACACCACCTCGGGGTTGTTCCGTGCGGCTTCGACAATGGGGCAGGTGGTCAGTGTCAATGCCGTGGCAGCCTTGTTTCGCTCGACACCAAAGCCGGCCTGTTCCAACGCCTGGACCACATGGTTGCGGACGCCCTGGCCGGAGGTGGCCGAGCGGGCGGAAGCGTAATGGGCGGGAGGCAGTGCCCGGGCCCAGGCGCGGCCGGCAGCCTCCCCTTCGGCCGCGGGGTTCTCACTGTGCGCCGCAATGTGTTGCGCAAGCGAGGCGGCAAGTGCGGCGTAGCCCACCGGGCCCGCGGGGTCCGCAACGGCCTGGTACATCCACGCCGGACGTCCGCGCCCCTCTTTCGGAGCAGCCGTCTTCGTGGCCTGGCCGCCAGCAACCAGGGCCTCGAGGTGTTCGCGTGCAGTGTTGGCGTGCTGGCCCGATTCGGCGGCCAGCTGATCGACCGTCAGCGTTCCGTTGATCTCCCGAAGCCGCGCCAGCACAGCTGCCCTGGCTTTGGAGATCGGGGCAACCGGTGAAGTGCCGCCGGGTTTGGGCCCAATGGGCGGCGTTACGGCCTGTTTATTTTCCACGGAATTAAGTGTAGTAATATATTCGCATAACCACCACTCCACCCGCGCCACGAAAGCTGTGAAAGGTTTCCCCCGTGAATAATCTCGTCCTCGCCTCCTCCTCCACCGAGGCAGCATCCCTGGAAGAAGCCGGAACCCGGCTGGCAGAAGTGGCTGGAACGCTGGGCATGCTCAGCAGCCGCTTGGTGGCCTCCGCCGCCAACCCTTCAGGCGGTGAGCTTGCCGAAGCGGACCAGGGTGCCCTGGTGGATTTTGCGGAAAAGGAGCTGCTGCCCGTGGCCGCGGCACTGGCCGGCGCATTCCCTGCCGGCGCCAACGAAGCACTCAAGGCTTTTGGCACGGTCGCTGCGGCGCACAGCACACGCCTGGCCACAGCTTCGAAGAACCTTGAAGTTCAGGAAACACCGGTGAAGATGGTGCACGCGGACGGCCGCCTGCAGGAAGCCGCCACGGCTTTCATCGCCGACGCCACCGAGCACTTCCTTCCGGCACTGGCACAAACCGCATCAGTCACTCTCGCGGACGTGCTTCCGTCACGCACCTCCGGGGAAAGCGCAGCTGCCGCCTCCTCTGGACGCCAGGCTCCGGCGTCGAGCGGCTGCGCCTGCGGCGGACATGACGAGCCCGGCCTGGCCGAGCTGGACACCCGCGTCATTCCCCACGCCATCCGCCACGCCACCATTTTCGGTGCGCTGGAGGGCCTGAACACCGGCAAGGGCATCCTGCTGATCGCCAACCACAACCCACTGCCACTGTTGGCCCAGCTGGATCAGCGTTCACCGGGCAAGTTCACCGTTGACTACGTTGAAGACGGCCCCGAGCTGTGGAAGCTGAGCATGGTCCGCAACTAAGCCCCACGTCCTCCCACGACTCGTGCCTCGTCGCGGGGCCCTCGGACGCGTGGGCCCACCACGTACTCACCCGGCACAAAAAAGACGGCGTTTGCGCTTAGAGCCGGTGTTTTACCACCGGCT
>JBBPZC010000043.1:0-4089 GCA_038199275.1 Actinomycetales bacterium | reverse complement strand
GGATTCTTGAGCCGCAGTCCTGGTACTTGGACATGGGCCTGCTGGGCGGATACGCCGGCGCCGCCAGCGGCAGCAAGCGCACCTATCACCACACGGCACCCGTGACCATGATCGGCAGCCTCGGGGCCGGCCTGAACCGCATCCTTGAGGAAGGGCTGGGCAACGTCCAGGCCCGGCATGCGAAGGCCGGCCGGGCCCTGCAGGACGGACTGGAAGCGATGGGCTTGGAGCTGTTCGCCGCCGAGGGTTCGCGGCTGCCCAGCCTGACCACCGTCAAGGTGCCCGAGGGCGTGAATTCCGCAGCGGTGCGGGCCTACTTGCTGGAACACTTCAACCTGGAGATCGGTGCCGGCGTCGGCCCCTTCGCGGACACCGTATGGCGGATCGGGATGATGGGTCCCAACGCCAATCCTGCTTCCGTGGTCTTGGTGCTGGCCGCCCTGGCCGAGGCCATCAAGCGGGCCTGAGCAGCTTCCACCAACGGTGCAGTACCGGCGTTGCGTGTCACCAGTCCGGATTTCATGTCAACAGCGATTGACCGGTTGCAGCTGGTTGACTGCAAGACGTTGCCTCACCGGCTAGGTGTTGCTTCGATCGATAGAATCCCGCGAACATCATGCGGGACGCTATCTCGGTAGCCTCCGTGCACGCCTCAGACGCATAGCTGGGAAGTCGAGGAACTTTGAATCTCATCGCCCAAGCGAAAGGTGAGAGGTCCCAGCCTCTTCGCTCAAACGGGCAGCCGGCCGTTTTGACGATGGGGAGCGGCTGCACACTCGGACTGCCGCGTGCAATACTTTCCAATATGGCAACCGAACTGCGGCGCTGGCGCCGAATCACCAACTTCATAGGCATCACAGAATCTGAAGAGGCTACACGCAATCGGCCACGGCCATGGTCCGGCCGGTGGTGGCTTCGCCTGGTTCCTATAGCGCTCATTGTCATTGCGGTCGCAGTGGTTGGTCAGGTGTTGCACCTCTGAGAAGGCCCCTTGCTTGAAGAAAGCGTGGCGACTCGCCCCTGCAGATGGATTGCACCGAGGGCGGCACTACTCTCATGCCAACAGTTGCACGGGGCGTTTGCAATGAATGTGCCAATCTGGGGCACGTAGCGGAATTCCGAAGGGGAACCCTCTGCGGGAGGCTCGGGTGGCGTCGTGAGATTCCAATTGGTCGAGGCTTCCTTTGATGAATCCTCCCCCGTGGATCCAAACGATCGGCGGGGTGCTGACGGGTGAAGTGCTGCGTGGCGGCGAGTAGTACCGGACGGGGACAGGCCTATGGGGCCCAGCGATTGAGCTGTCGATCCAGTGGACACGATGCAAGGTCGCTTCGATAGATTTCACCTTTTCCCCGAATTATCGCCCTTGTGATCTTGAGGATTGGCTGTATTGGTTCCGGTGGGCTTGTTCGGCAAGTCTGAGGTGATGGCAGTTGCCCTTGTTCCTGTAGTGAGAGCGAGGAGCGGTGCCATGAGGAATAGCGTGCTAAAGGCGTTGCCGTGCGCGTTCGCCCGTCGCAGCTAATCCTATGATCAGTCCACCGAGGAACAGGACCAGACCAAGGCCGCCAATAGCGAAAGGAATCATGAAAGTTGGTGGTGATAAACGCAAAGGACCAACTTCATCTAGCCAGGTGCCGCTCTGCATGACGTAGACGAACAGTAGAACCAATATGGCCAGCCCAAGCGCAGAGCTAATCCATCCCCAAATAATTTCCCGCATGATTATGAGTCTTGCACACAAGTGCTGCGAGTCCTTGAAGGGAGGCGCGAATGTGCAATGACTGGCTCATCAATCACCAAGCATCAGATAACCCTGAGTCGAACGGTACGACGGCTCTTTACCTCCGAAACGGTCGTACGTCCCGAAAGGGGTGTCCCACATAGACGCCACCAAATCGTCCCGCAAGCCGGTCCGCGAGCGGCCCAACCACCCCCAAAATTCCCCGGAAGGAAAGTCCGCGTGCTCCCGCGGCCATCGGATTCTCGTATACCCCGCCCGCAAAAATGCCTGTTGATCGCGGGCCTTATAGGGGACAAGATTTCCGTCCAAACCGGCCCTCTTCCGGCTCGGATAATCGCTGGAGCGATGCTCGCCACTATCTGCAAGGAATCCGATGGTTTGGTCGTCGCAAACGGAACGGCTCGTCGTATTCCTGAACGACAAACAATCGGTGGGAAAGTGACACGTAATTGAGAATTTGAGTGATGGTGGGTAGCACATCGTCGCAGGTCAGCGCGGTCCACGGGTGACATCCCGCGCGGGATCATACAAGCGGGGATGCCCAAGCAGCACGGACTCCACACGTTAAAGGAAGCGCCGGGATTCCCGGCGCTTCCTTTAACGTGAGTTGAGTTGTTTAGTGTGCCACGGCACCTCCGTGATGGGTGTCCGTGCGCTCATGCATGCTTGGCTGCAGCGCAAGAACCCCTGCAATCAATGCCACGCCGCCAGCGATCCAGGACGTCCAGCTCGCTCCTGTGTGTGCTGTGTATCCAGCAATCCACGGGGAGATGAACAGCAGTGCGCCGAGGACCATCTGGACCCACTCGGCCACCGGTTGCCCGGGACTGGTGAGATTCCAAAGGCCTGCCAACACCAGCAACACGCCGACGCCAATCATCATGACCAGCGAACTGGCTTGATGGGTCATCCAGCTTGTCGACACTGCGGCGTATAAGCCTGCGACCACGGCAACGTAATCCTGCCAGCGATTCCACCTCTTCATTGTTACCAACCTCCTTACAAGTTGGCTCCCAAAGTGGGGGTCACTACAAATATACGTCCGCCCGCGTGCCGTCGCCAGAGCTGGGCTGCAACATTGCCTCGCTATTTCAGCCGAGCATCAACGCCATCGCCGGATCGGCCATTACGGCGCCCACATCGGCCAGGAAACGTGAGCCCTGTTCGCCGTCGACCAGTCTGTGATCGAAGGACAGACTCAAGGTCATCACCTGGCGCAGCGCCACTTCACCGTTGTACTCCCACGGTGTGCGGCGCACCGCACCCAGCGCCAGAATGCCTGCCTCACCGGGGTTCAAGATGGGCGTTCCGGCGTCAATGCCAAACACGCCGATGTTCGTGATGGAGAAGGTGCCACCAGCCAGATCAGCAGGCTGGGTCTTCCCGGCGCGCGCCGTTCCAGCGAGCTCGCCCAGCGCCTCGGCCAGTCCGCGCAGGCCCATGGCCTGGGCGTCCTTGATGTTCGGCACCACGAGTCCGCGCGGGGTGGCGGCAGCTATGCCCAGGTTCATGTAGTTGAACTCCACAACTTCCTGCGCGGCCTCATCCCAGTGTGAATTCAGGGCCGGGCGGCGGGCTGCAGCCAGGCAGACAGCCTTCGCGGCCAGGGTCAATGGGGTGACCTTGATGCCGGCGAATTCCTTCTGCGCGCGCAGCTTTGCCAGGAAGTCCATGCCGGCGGTGACATCCACTGTCAGGAATTCGGTGACATGCGGGGCGGTGAATGCACTCGCCACCATGGCCTGAGCCATGAACTTGCGGACTCCCTTGATGGGTGTGCGCACCTCGCGCGCCTCTTCGTGGCCGGTCCGCGCCGGGCCTGTCGCCGACGGCGCATTCGGTGCTGACGTACTCGGCACAGCGGCCTCGGTGTAGTTCAAGACATCATTGCGGGTGATGACTCCACGCTCTCCCGAGCCGGTGACCAGTTGCAGATCCAGCCCCAAGTCACGTGCCAATTTGCGCACGGGCGGGCTTGAACGCGGCCGTTCAACTTTGTCCTGCGTGGATCCGGCGTGGGCTGCAGCCGGGGTGGCTTGGACAACTGGCGCTGGCTGGACGGGTGGCTGCCGGTCGGCGTGCACCGCGGGTGCCGCCTGAACAGCCGTCGGGGCTGCCACGTTCTGGACAGCCGCTGCACCAACACGTTGGCGCCGCACAGGACGCGCGGAGCTTTCCGGGTCGGCTCCGTAGCCGACGAGTGTGGGGACGCGCTTGGGTGCGGGTTCGCCGCCGTCGTCCGTTTCCGCGGAACTTTTGTCAGAGCTCTGGCCCGCCCCGCCGTGGGGGGTTTCATCCCCGGGCAGATCGAAGGTGATGATGACCTCTCCGACGTCGACCATGGT
>JBBPZC010000042.1:0-15281 GCA_038199275.1 Actinomycetales bacterium | reverse complement strand
GGGCGGTGCCTCCGTTGACTACTGGGGCGAGATCGGCGAACGCCACAATCTCGACCTGACGGTGGTCAACCCCACAGTGGACCCGCAGTGGGCGTTCATGACCCTGGACTGGGATGAGACGATCCGCATGGACTGCTCATCGCCGTCGGCCATGGCATCCCTGATCAGCAAGCTATCTGCCGGTGCCCCCTACGACATTGCCACCGGCAACGACGCCGACGCCGACAGGCACGGCATCGTCACCCCCGATGCCGGTCTCATGAACCCCAACCACTACCTCGCGGTGGCCATCCAGTACCTGTACACGCACCGCACCCAGTGGCCAGCAACCGCCGGGGTTGGCAAGACCCTCGTGTCCTCGTCCATCATTGACCGGGTGGCGGCAGATCTGGGCCGCCAGCTCATCGAGGTGCCCGTGGGCTTCAAGTGGTTTGTGCCCGGACTGCTCTCCGGCGAGGGTGTGTTCGGTGGCGAGGAGTCCGCCGGCGCATCGTTCGTGAAGAAGGACGGCTCCGTCTGGACCACCGACAAGGACGGCATTTTGTTGGCCCTGTTGGCCTCGGAAATCACCGCAGTCACGGGCAAATCCCCTTCAGCCCACTACGGTGAATTGACCGACCGCTTCGGAGCGCCGTCGTACGCGCGCATCGACGCCGCTGCCACTCGCGAGCAGAAGGCGGCCCTCGGCAAGCTCTCCGCAGCCGACGTTTCCGCCACGACCCTGGCCGGTGAGACCATCACCGCGAAGCTGACCGAGGCCCCCGGACACGGCGCAGCGATCGGCGGCCTGAAGGTCACCACCGAGAACGCCTGGTTTGCGGCCCGCCCCTCCGGCACCGAAGACGTGTACAAGATTTACGCCGAATCCTTCAAGGGCGACGAACACCTGGCCCAGGTCCAGGCCGAAGCCAAGGCGCTCGTGGACGGCGTCATCTCCTAAGCGCAGCGGTTCCGGTCGGCCCTCGGTGGCGGCCCGGCATTTTTCCGGCGACTATCCGACCTGTCGGCCGCGGCCGGCCTTCGGCGTCTCCTTTACGTCGCCTACAAAAAATGCCGGCTCCTCCACCTGGCTCGTGCGGTCACCACAGCGAAGGAGCGGCCGTCAGTGGTGGGCGCCGAGCTCGTGCTCCGAGTGTCCCTCGGGCTCCAGTTGGAATGTTGAGTGCTCAATACTGACGGCAAAGTGCCCGGCGACGCAGCGCTGCAGGGCATCGAGCATCTGCGGCGCGTGCCCATCGTGGAAACATCCGTCGTCAACCACAACGTGTGCGGACAGGATTGGCAGCCCCGTGGCAATTTGGCTGGCGTGCAGATCGTGGACACTGCGCACATGCTCCAGACCGAGAATATGTTCGCGCACTTCGTCCAGATCCAGTCCGGACGGCGTCGATTCCAACAGCACGTGCAACGTCTCGAGCAGCAGCTTCACGGTACGCGGCAGAATCAGCGCACCAATGAGCATGGCCACCACGGCGTCGGCCTGCATCCAGCCGGTCGTGGAAATGATGATCGCCGCAACAATCACGGCCACCGAACCCAACGCGTCGTTGACCACCTCGAGGAACGCGGCGCGCATGTTGAAGTTTTTGTTGCGCCCGCCCATCAGCACAAACATGGACACAATGTTGCCCAGCAGGCCGATGGCACCGAACACGATCATTTCCTGGGAGGCGATCTCCGTCGGGTTGAAGAGGCGCTGAATTCCCTCCACCAGAACAACAAGTCCGACGGCGAGAAGCACCGCGGCCTGCGCTGTGGCCGCCAGCACTTCAGCGCGTGCAAACCCCCAGGTCCGCTTGCTGCTGGCGGGCCGGACCATCAACCGCGCCGCCAGCAGGGCCATGGCCAGTCCGCCCGCGTCGGTGAGGACATGGGCGGAGTCAAAGAGCAGCGCCAGCGAACCCGTCAGGATTGAACCGATGACCTGAAAAACAAAGACCACCAAAGTGATGCCAAGGGCCACGGCAATGCGCCCATGGTGGCTTTCGCCGGGGGCGCCCGCGTGGGAGTGGGAATGATTGTGACCAGTCATGTCTCCATAGTACATTCAACGCTGAATTCATCAAATGCTGTATGATATTGAGAATGAAGCCCATTAGCAACGCGGCCGTGCTGGCCCGCTTCGGTTATGCACTATCCGATCCCACCAGGGCCGAAATCCTCATCGGACTTGCCAGAGAACCGCAATATCCTGCCGATCTTGCCGCAAATCTGGGGGTTTCACGCCAGAGCATCTCCAACCACCTCTCCTGCCTGCGCGAGTGCGGACTGGCAGTTGCCATCCCGGAGGGGCGCCGCTCGCGCTACGAATTGGCCCATCCGGACCTGGCCCACGCACTGAACGACCTCCTCGGCGTGGTGCTGCTGGCGAGCGAGAACCACATCCCGCACCCATAACCCCACACGCTCATATATTCTTATCCGCGGGCCTCGTTCAGGTGCGGGAGCCGGAAACTGGAGAACATAGATGAGTTTGCTGGGCACTAAATGGACCGTCCACGGCGACGGCAAGACAATTGCTCCGGGACAGGTGGTCGCCCCCGATGAGCGGTTGAGCTGGCCCCGAACCATCGGCATCGGTTTCCAGCACGTGGTGGCCATGTTTGGCGCCACGTTCCTGGTCCCGTTGATCACCGGCATGCCGCCGGCCACCACCTTGTTCTTCTCCGGCATCGGCACCCTGCTGTTCCTGGTCCTGACCCGGGGACGGGTGCCCAGCTATCTCGGTTCCAGCTTCGCCTTCATCGCCCCCATCATGGCCTCCCAGCAGCAGTTCGGCGTGGCCGGGGCACTCGGCGGCGTGGTGGTTGCCGGCGTGACCTTGGCAATTCTCGGCCTGATCGTGCAGAAATTTGGCGCCTCCTGGATCAACCGCCTCATGCCCGCTCCCGTGACGGGAACCATCGTGGCCCTGATCGGGCTGAACCTGGCCCCCTCGGCCCGCAGCAACTTTGAGAAAGCCCCCGTCACGGCTCTTGTAACCTTGCTGGTGATCATCCTGGTCAGCGTGCTGTTCCGCGGAATCCTGGGCCGCCTGGCCATTCTGGTCGGCGTGATTGTTGGCTACTTCACGGCCGTGCTGCGCGATGAAGTGGACTTCTCCAAGATCCACGACGCCGCGTGGATTGGCCTGCCGCACTTCCAGACCCCCACGTTCCACTTCGCTGTGCTGGGCCTTTTCATCCCCGTGGTGCTGGTGTTGGTGGCCGAGAACATTGGCCACGTAAAGTCTGTTGCGCTCATGACCGGTGAGGACCTTGACCCCTACGCGGGCCGTGCCATCATTGCCGACGGCGTTGCCACCACCCTGGCTGGTTTTGGCGGCGGCTCCGGCACCACCACCTATGCGGAAAACATTGGTGTCATGGCTGCCACCAAGGTGTACTCCACCGCCGCCTATTATGTGGCCGGCGTGGCTGCCCTGCTCCTGAGTTTCTCCCCCAAGTTCGGCGAATTGATCGCCACCGTCCCCTCGGGTGTGCTGGGCGGCGCGGCCACCCTGCTCTACGGCATGATCGGCATCCTGGGTGTGCGGATCTGGGTCCAGAACAAGGTCAGCTTCTCCAACAACATCAACCTGACCACGGCCGCCGTCGCCCTCATCATTGGCGTTGCCAACTTCACCTGGAACGCCGGCGGCCTCACGTTCGAGGGCATCGCCCTGGGCACTGCAGCCGCACTGATCATTTACCACGGCATGAGTGCCCTGGCGAAGTGGCGCGGCACAGCGGAGAACCCGCTGAATCCGGAAACCGACCCGACTCCCGTCGCCGCCAAGGAGCGCTAACAGCGCTTATCGGGAACCTTGATCTCGACCGGCTCGATCAGCGGAACCTTAACGCACGACGGCGGCACCCGCCTCCCGCTGCATGCGCCCAGTCAGCACCACGCGGACGCATGGCTAATGTGGACCTCGGGCATGCGCAACGCCAAATCCCAGGCTGGCGCATGGCGAACGACGGCCAAGCACTCCTGTCAGCGGAGCGTCCGTGATCTCTGAAAGGCTCGATCAGCGGTTGTCCTGGACGCCGTTGATGCGCTGCGGGACACTCAGCGGGTTCGCATCCCGCAAGCCGTCCGGAAGCAGGTGCTCGGGCAGGCCCTGATACGCGACGGGCCGCAGAAAGCGGGTGATCCCGGCCGTCCCCACGGAAGTGGTGGTGGGCGCCGTCGTGGCCGGGTACGGTCCGCCGTGCTGCTGGGCGTACGTGACGGACACTCCCGTGGGCCATTGATTCCACAGCACCCGTCCCGCTTTTCCTGCCAACACACGCACCAGTTCGGGCGCCACGGCATCGGCATCCTCGCCCTGGATTGTGGCCGTCAACTGCCCATCCAGCACACCAGCCACGGCCAGCAGCTCATCTTCCGATTCGTAGGTGGCCACCAAGGCCGAGGGCCCAAAGCACTCGGTGATTAAACCCTCCGGGTCCGCCACGAGCTCGGCGGCCGTTGTGGTGTTCAGTGCCGGGGCCGGCGGCGACGCGAGGGTGTCGCCGGTGGCACCCAAGGAGGCAACGCCGTCGTGCTTCAACAGGTTTTCAAGCGCCGAGGTATACCCGGACTGGATCCGCTCGTTGAGCAGCCTCGCCGGCGAGGGGCGGGCGGCTGCTGCCAGGGCGGACATCATCTCCGATCCCGCCGGCACCAGGATGATGCCGGGTTTGGTGCAGAACTGCCC
Organism: Actinomycetales bacterium; assembly: GCA_038199275.1. GTDB lineage: Bacteria > Actinomycetota > Actinomycetes > Actinomycetales > Micrococcaceae > Specibacter. The sequence goes on along the minus strand of JBBPZC010000042.1, from coordinate 10,600 downwards.
GGCACCCATCGTGTAGGAGGCAACAAACTCTGACACAATCTCGGCCCCTCGTTCTGCCGCGGCCGCCTCGGTGACGAAGACCGGATTGACGCTTCCCAGCTCGCCGTAGAACGGGATGGGCTCGGGCCGGGACGTGGCCAGATCGAACAGGGCACGGCCGCCGGGGATGGATCCGGTGAACGCGCCGGCCTTCACGCGCGGATCCAGGAGTGCCTGGCGCCCCGGCTCCGTTCCATAGATCAGTTGAAGAATGTTCGACGGCGCCCCCGCACCTTCCAGCGCATCGGCGGCCACGCGCCCCACGGCCGCCGAGAGACGGGGATGGCCGGGATGGACCTTGAGAATAACCGGACATCCGGCAGCCAGGGCCGAACAGCTGTCGCCGCCGGCAACGCTGAATGCGAAGGGGAAGTTGCTGGCCGCAAACACCAGGACCGGGCCCAACGGTTCCAGGATCCTGCGAATATCGGGGCGGGCACCCATGGGCCAGTCGACGTCCGCATGGTCGATTCGGGCGTCCAGGTAGCCGCCGTCGCGCAGCAGCTCGGCGAAGAGGCGCAGCTGGAACGTGGTGCGGGCCAGCTCTCCGCTCAGCCGGCCGGGTGCCAGATTGGTTTCCGCCTCCGCGATGGGAATCAGCTCGCCCGAGGCCGCGTCGAGCGCGTCTGCCATGGCGGCTAGCGCCGAGGCCCGTTCCGTGGCTGGTGTTTGCGCCCATGGCTCGGCGGCTCTGTGGGCGGCAGCCAGGATGTTTTCCAGCTGGGCCTCCGTGGTGGTTGCTTCAGTCATGGCTCGACTCCCTTTCGGTGGGTGCTGTTGTGCCGTCATATTCAGGCTCGGGGAAGGTCAGGGCGGCCAATTGGCCCAGGCCCACCGGGGCCGCGAGGGTTCTTTTGGACATGGCTCGCAGGTCGTCGGCGGCGCTGGCGGTTCTGCTGGTGGCGGTGCGGGCGGTCTCGGTGGTGGCGTCGGTCGTGCCGTTGGTCTCGGTGGTGGCGGTGCCGGCGGTCTCGGTGGTGGCGTTGTCGGTCCGCCCGGATAGGTTGGCCGCAATCTGCGCCGTGGCAAAGCCGCACACCCGCCCCTGGCACCAACCCATGCCCGGCCGGGCAAAGGACTTCAGGCTGCGGGCATCCTGCGCCCCGAGGTCCTCGTGCGCGCGGCACAACTGGCCATAACTGACTTCCTCGCAGCGGCACACGATGGTTTCCGGCGTCAGCCAGTCGTGCCAGTTCCGGGGCACCGGCGTCGCTTGGTGCATGGCGACGGCGAAGGCACGCAGGCGCGCCCGTTCCTTTTGCAAGCGGGCAATCCTCGGCGGCAACGTGGCCGTCGGCGCGGCGGCCGCACCAACCACCGAGAGTGCCGCCAGCTCCCCCTCAACAACGGCCATGGCGGCGCCACCAATGCCGGTGGCCTCCCCCGCCACGCTGATGCCGAGCACGGACCTGCGCAGTTGTTGATCCACGACGGCGACGAGCGACCCGTCCACATCCACATCCGTCTCGGCCCCCACGGCCAGCACGAGCTCCAACGAAGGCGTAAAGCCCCAACCCAAGGCCACGAAGTCGCACACCACCCTCCACCCGCTGCCCGGAACGGGGGACCCGTCCTGGTTCAGCCGCGACAGGGTCACCGCCTCGACGCGTTCGGTGCCGTGAATTTCCGTCACGGCTGTTCGGGTGCGGTATGGAATACGGTGCCGGGCCAGCAGCGCCGCATAGCCTGCACCTTCCACCATTTTCTCCGGCGCCCGCACGGCACCGGCCACGTTGCGCAACCAGCCAGTGGGCGAATTGGCTTCACAAATGGCGGCAACCCTGGTGCCTGCCGCCGCCAAGGCGGTAGCCACGGGCAACAGGAACGGACCCGTGCCGGCGACGACCCCGATCAACCCCGGCACCACTTGGCTGCCCTTCAACAGAGCCTGCACTCCGCCGGCGGCCATGACGCCAGGCAGGTCCCAGCCCTGTACGGGCAACTGGCGGTCATACCCGCCAGGGCACAGGATCACATGGGATGCTTCGATGCGGTCCGGCACATCCGAGGTCACGGCCACGGCGTCACTCGTCGGCGTCAGCCACAACCGCCAGGATTCGGCCACGCCAGCTGGCTCTGCGAGCCACACCTGCGTGCCGCGAAAATATCGCAGCCGTCCGGCCGCTTCGTGGTCGTAGAGGAGTGTGCGCAACCCGGCGAAGTTCTTCCAGTCGTGGTGGCCGGATCCTTCCGCGCTGCGCCCTTCTCCAGAATGTGTCTCAGCAGCCGCAGCCTCGTCCCGGTGCCGCCAGAACTGACCTCCTGGCTGACGGCCGGCGTCGATCAGAACCACCTGCAACCCCGCGTTGCAGGCATGGACGGCTGCTGCCAAGCCAGCCGGTCCGGCACCCACCACGGCAACATCAAACATCGCCCAACTCCCCGCTTCCGCTCTCCAGGACCATGCCATCGCGTGCCGGGGTGAGGCACGCGCGCTGGTTGGGCACGCCGTCGGCCGTGATGAGGCAGTCGAAACAGACCCCGATGCCGCAAAACAATCCGCGCGGCTTGCCGTTCCTTGCCGTGGTGCGCCAGCTGCTGATTCCGGCGGCGGCCAGGGCTGCACCCACGGTTTGGCCGGTGCTGGCTGGCACGGTCCGGCCGTCGAACGTCAGCTCCAGTTCGCTCATGACTGGCCTTCCAAGACGGGGCGGGAAGCAAATCTTCCGGGGGCAAACGGCGCCAGATCCAGGGCCGGTCCGGCACCCGTCAGGGACGCGGCAATAAGGGCTCCCGTACCAACGCTGAGCCCGATCCCCGCTCCTTCGTGGCCGCAGGCATGCCACAGGCCGGGCGCCCTCGGGTCCGGTCCAATGACGGGCAGATGGTCCGGACAATACGGACGGAAACCAAAGTAACTGCGCAGCGCCTTGACGTCGGCAAGGAAGGGAAAGAGCCCAATGGCCTTTCCCGCCATGGCAGAGATGACGCGCGGATCGAAGGACTTGTCGAAGCCAACCCGTTCGCGGCTGGAACCAATGAGGATGGTGCCGCCGCGTGTCCCTTCCACCACGGGCGAGGTCTGCAGTCCGGCGTCGGAGCTGGCCACGTTGTCCACGTACTCGGCCGCGTAGACCTTGTGCCGCACGACGGCGGGAAGCGGCTCGGTGACCAAAATGTACCCTTTGCGCGGCAGCACAGGAACGTACACCTCCGCCAAGGCCGCGACCGTCCGTCCCCAGGTGCCGGCGGCATTGACGACGGCGGACGCGCTGACGGTTCCGCTGTTGGTACGCACGCCGGTGACCGCATCGCCGTCGCGCAGGAAGCCCGTGACGGTGGTGCCTGTGTGGACTGTTGCGCCCAGGCCGCGGGACAGGCGCAGCAGCTCGGCGGCTGCCAGCATGGGCTGCACCTGTGCGTCCTGGGGATAGTATGCCCCGCCGGCCATGTTCGGGTTCAGCTTGGGCTCCAGTTCAAGCAACCCGTCTGCCGGCACAAGTTCCACCTCGATGCCGGCGCTGCGTTGACGCTGCGCCAGGGCGGCCAGGTTCTTTTGCGTGCCGGGCCGTGCTGAAACCACCAGGCCGCCTTTTGATTCGAATTCCCACAAGTGCCCGAATTCGGAGAGGTCGTTGCGCCACAGCTGCTGGGAGTATTGGGCCAGGGCGAGTTCGGGGCCGGCCTCCTTGTCGGAGACCAGAATGTTTCCCTCGCAGGCACTTGACGTTCCGGAAGCGACGACGCCGCGTTCAATTACTGCCACGCTCAACCCCGCCCGGGCAGCAAAATAGGCGCAGGCAGCACCCACGGCACCTGCACCTATGACAACAACGTCAACGAATCGGGGGAGACTCACAGTTGTAGTATGTCACACACCACACCGCTTGGGAGGGGGTTTATGGGAACTTTTCCACAGCGAATCAGTGGTCCTCCTGGAATCAGTCCTCCTGCTGCTTGGCCCATTCGCTGCGGACATGGCCAATGTGGATTGTCATGAGTGCCTCAGCCTCCGCGGCCCGGCCAGCGGCCATCAGCTCCACCAGTTCCACATGTTCCAGTGCTGTTTCGTGCAACTTTCCAGCGGCGGCCAGTGGTGCCAAACCCAACAACCGCGTGTGGGAACGCAGCTCTGACACCAGGGACACGAGCCGGCGGTTGCCGCTGTACTCGAGAATCGCGATGTGGAATTCCCGGTCCGCCTCCGTGTACTGGATCAGGTCCCCGGACACGGCGGAGTCCACAATGGACGCCGCCAGCGTGCGCAGGCGGCCCAGCCCGGCGTGGTCAATGAGCCCTGTGACGGCGCGAACCGTGGGAGGTTCAATCAGCAGGCGCAAGGCGGTGATCTCATCCAGGTCCTCATCGGAGACCTCGGTGACGCGAAAGCCCTTGTTGGGCAGCGAGGTGACCAGCCCTTCCTTGGCGAGATCCAGCATGGCCTCGCGCACGGGGGTGGGCGAGACCCCGAAGCGCTTGCCCAGAACCGGGGCGGAGTACACCTCTCCAGGCTTCATTTCTCCGGATATGACGGCGGCGCGAAGTGCCAGTGTCACGGTTTCACGCAGGCTGACGTTCTTCTTGACCATGGTCAGGTGCGATGCGGTTTGTTCACTCATGGCGCTCCATTCCTCAAGGACTCCGAAGGGAAATCCAGCCCACTGTAATATGACATTTTAGTGCACGGCGGCCTCGGCAAGCGCTTCATAGGCGCGACCGGCCACAACGATGTCTTCCCAGGCCATGCCCACCCCCGTATACAACAGCGGCTTTCCGGGCTCGGGCACGAAGGTGCCTGATACCAGGTCCAAGAGCGTGGCCAGTCCGCGCCGGTCCCATTCCTCGGCGGAGCGGGCTGGGATCAGGTCGCCGGCTTCCCGCAGTGCGGAGGCGCGTCCCTCCACCACCACCTCGGCACGGCGGGCCAGAACCGGGTCAATTTCACGCGCATCCAGACCGTGCGAGCCAATGGCAGCCACCACCGCCGAGTCCTTAGGCAGCGTTCCGTCAAAGACGGGCGTCGCAGAGGACGTGGCGCAGATGATGGTGTCGGCGTCGGCCACATCTGCCGCCGTGCCCGGCCGGGCCGCCATGCCCAGGCCGGCATATTTGTCCGCCAGCGCCTGCGCAGCCTCGGCCCGGCGGCCAATGACCACGAGCGAATCAACCCCACACACCGCAGCCAATGCCTCAATGTGGCGATCGGCCTGCAGCGATGTTCCCACGACGGCGACCGTCCCCGCCGAGGTGGTTCCGCGCAGTGCCAGCAGCGCCTTCACCGCCATGACGGTGACGGCGGGTGTGCGGATGAGCGTCAGCTCGGCGCCGTCCATGGCGGCCAGCGGTGACAGAGTTTCCTTGTCCAGCAGCAGGTAGGTGCCCTGGATTTTCGGGTGCCCCTTGGCCGGGTTTCCCGGCGCCACGGTGGCCACCTTGATGCCGGCATACTTAGCCGACTGCGCAGGCATCAGCAAAAATTCCCCGGCATCCAGCGGTGCGAACAGGCGGGGTGAGTCCAGCTCGGGATTCAGGCCGCCGCGCAGCGCATCCTCAAGCGCAGTCACGGCAATCCCGGGCCGGAGCAGTTCATGCAGTTGCGCGGCGTCAATGTAAGGCAGTGTCATGGGTGTCCTATGGCTGGGGGTTCGGGAAGGTCCAGTGCAGCGGGGGGTCCTGGCCTTCGGCGTAAAGTACGACGGCGGCACCTCCACCGGGCGGGGCCGTCACCGACACGGTGGCCGGGGACCCGCTGTGGTGCAGTCTAGCGGCGTCGGCCGGACTCAGCAGAACCACGGGAATGCGGTTGCCGTAGAGTTCGGCGGCAGCCAGCGCGCCCAGGCAAACGATTGCGTCCCTGCTGGTAAGCACAATGGCGGCCGGGCCCACACCGGCGCGCAGCTGCTCGGCGAGGACGGATGAAGACGAGCTGGAACCGCGCGAGGCGTCCATCACCAGCACCTTCCCGCCCAGCAGTTCCCCACGCTGGGGGTGGTGGGAGTCGATGATCATGCCGGTGTTGCGGTCCGTGCCACCCCAAAAGGACAGCGGCTGCGCCAAGGCCAGCAGCGCTCCGGACCCGGAACCGGGACACAACGTGATTGCCTCGAAGGAGCCCTCAGCTCCACTGACGGTCATCGCGGACCACCTTCCCAACAATGGCGGCGTCAACGCATTCGGCCATGGTGCCGAAGATGATGTCCACACCAAGGTTCATGGGTGCGTACCAGGCCCACTTTCCCGACGGGGTCATGACGGTGCGTTCTTCCGGACCAAGAATGGGCGTGATGTAGGTGCACGTGTCCACCACGATCCGGGCGCCACGGCCCTCCGCCACTTGCGCATCCCCGGATTCCCGCGCCGCAGCGAGCACCTCCCGGGAGGTGTTGATCCACACGGTGCATCCCGGGCTGAAAGGTTCCCTGCCGTGCAGCAGCCCGGCGAGCTGTCGGAATTCGCCAACGGAAAAGTGCGGCGTCCCCAGTGCTATGGCATCCAGCGGTGCTGTGGGGTCCGCCGTCGAAAGTTCATCACGCATGGCGCGCACCATGGCAGGTGTGATGGTTTCCTTGTCGAGGGCCCCAGGGTCCGCGTCGCCGCCTATCCCAGTCCCGCCGGCACCGCCCATGCCATCACGCCCACCGCCACTCCCACCGTTGCTGCCGTCACCAGCGCCCCCACTCCCACCGCCGCTGCGAGCACTCCCCCACCCGGCGGCGAGCGCCTCGGGCGTCACCCCGGCCAGGTGGAAGAGGGCCACGCCGCCGGAGGAGGCCGCTGTAGCGCCGAAGGCCTTGAGCTTGTCCTCATCCACCACGGCCGGATCGATTCCCGTCAACAGCGGAATCCGCTCCCCCACCAGGCGCCCCACCACCCCGCCGAGTGCGGCCCACACGGCCTCATGGCCCAACATCGCGGCGGAGAGCTGCGAGCAGTCGAGTTCGACGGCGGGTACCCGGTGTTCGCTGCGGTGCAGCCCGGCGTGGGGCACGCGGCCCGTGATGGCGGCGCAAACGTCCATGAAATCGCCGTAGCGTTCAGTGCGGGCGCCCAGGACGGAGTTGGCGAAGACGATCGCGTTGGATTCGGCCCAGGCGATGTTCTCGCCAAAGGCCGGCCGCTCGTTTGACTGGTACGGCGCGCACGTCCACGTGGCGCGGGCCCCGAGTGCGCGGTAGGCGTCCATGAGAGCCCGGGCGGGCACCGCTTCACTGGGCGGCAGCCGCACCAGGCCGGGGTGCATCAGGTCCAGGGAGCTGGTGTTCAGCGTGGTGGGCACGGCAACCGTGGCGCCGAGATCCGCCAACTTTTCGGCAAAGTCGAGCCCTGCCTGCCCGTGGTAAAGACAGCTGTCAATGTGGGCGCCGGTGATGGACATGAGCCTGTCGGCGCCGAGCACCTCCGCCACGGCCACCACAATGCGCATGGCCATGGCAGTCCCAGGACCCCGGCCGCCGTCGAGCATGGCGCGCTCATCAGCCGTGAGAAGCACCGGGGCCGCGGTCACAACAGAAACCCTGCCGGGAACGGGTCATCCGGGTCGAGCAGGTACTGGCCCATGCCGGTCACCCAGGCCCGGCCCGTGATGGTGGGGACGACGGCGGTCAGCCCACCCACCGTTGTTTCGGCAATGAGCCTGCCGGTGAATTGCGTGCCGATGAAACTCTCATTGATGAAGTCCGTGTCCAGAGCGAGCTCGCCGCGGGCATGGAGTTGAGCCATGCGGGCGCTGGTGCCGGTTCCGCAAGGTGAGCGGTCAAACCAGCCCGGATAAATGGCCATGGCGTGGCGCGAATGGACCGCCGTGGAGCCTGGCGCCTGGAGATAGACGTGGTGGCAACCGTGGATGTCCCCGCGTTCCGGGTGGACTGGCGGGTTGTGGTCATTGATGGCCGCCATGATGGCCAGACCGGCGGCCATCAGCTGGTCCTTGGCGGCGCGATCAAACGGCAGCCCAAGCCCGGCAAGTTCGACTACGGCATAGAAGTTCCCGCCGAACGCCATGTCGTATTGGACTTCTCCATACCCGGGCACGTCCACGACCTGATCCAGGGCCAGCGAAAAGGAGGGGACGTTGGTGATGGTGACCTGCTTCGCGGCTCCGTTGACCACCGCCACTTCGGCCACAACCAACCCGGCCGGGGTGTCCAGCCGGATGGTGGTGATGGGTTCTCTCACCGGCACCATGCCGGTTTCCACCAGCACGGTGGCCACACCGATGGCGCCGTGCCCGCACATGGGCAGCAGCCCCGAGACCTCTATGAACAGCACCCCGAAGTCGGCGTCATCCCGGGTGGGCGGCTGCAGGATCGCCCCGCTCATGGCCGAGTGCCCGCGTGGTTCAAACATCAGCCACGTGCGGACATCGTCCATGTTCTCCATGAACCACAGGCGGCGTTCTGCCATCGTGGCGCCGGGGATGGTTCCCACTCCGCCGGTGACCACCCTGGTGGGCATCCCCTCGGTGTGGGAGTCAACGGCGTGGAAGACTCTTTTGGAGCGCACGGTTGCCCTACTTGTAACCCTTGGCCAGGACGGCCGCGGTGTCGGCGGTGATGCGGGCAATCATTTCGGCAGGCAGCGGCAGTCGCGGCTGGCGGCACACCCCGCCCTTGCGCCCGGCCATGTCCATGGAGAGCTTGATGGACTGGACAAACTCGATCTTGGAGTCCCAGCGCAGCAGTGCGTGCAGGTCCCGGTACATGGGCAGGGCCGTTGCAATGTCCTCCATGGACCCGCTCGTGACGAGGTTGTACAGCTCCACCGTGCTTTGCGGAATGGCGTTGGGGTAGCCGGCAATCCAACCCACGGCACCGGCAATCCCCATCTCCAACAGCACGTCATCGGAGCCCACCAGCAGGTCCAGTTCCGGGGCCAGCTCAGCAATTTCGTAGGCGCGGCGCACGTCGCCGGTGAATTCCTTCACCGCCACGATCAGGCCTTCGGCGTGCAGGCGGGCCAGCAGTGGCGGGGTCAGGTCCACCTTGGTGTCCAGCGGGTTGTTGTAGGCCACGATGGGGAGACCCGCCTTCGCCACCTCCCGGTAATGGTCCACGACCGTGTCAGCATCGGCCCGGTAGGTGTTCGGCGGCAGGGCCAGCACGGAGGCGGCACCGGCGTCGCGCGCCTGCTCGGCCCAGCGCCAGGATTCCGCGGCACCGTAGGCGGCCACCCCCGGCATGACGGTAAATCCTTCGGGTGAGGCGGCAACCGCGGTTTCCACAACCTTGGCGCGCTCGGCATCGGTGAGGGTCTGGTATTCGCCAAGGGAGCCGTTGGGGCAGACGCCGTCGCATCCGTTGGCGGCAAGCCAAGCCACGTGCTCACCGTAGGCGGCATAGTCAACGCTGAGATCGTCATTGAAAGGCAGCGCCGTGGCGACGTGAATGCCCTGCCAGGGCTGGTTGCGGTTGGTCATGGAACGCTCCTTGTGTGTCTGCGGCCGTCACTATTGCCAGGCGGCACCACCCACTCAGGGGTGTTGGCAGCGCCGCCAACAATGGATTACAACGTCAGCCTAACAGTACAATGTCACATTCCACTAGGCTTTTACTGCTCCATTTTTACGCTTCGAAGCCCCGTGCGCGGGCTCTCCCCTGCCGCGCCTCAGCCGCCCCCAATCCGAAGGCTGAGGCGCATCAGCGCAGCACGAAGCCGAGTCCCAGCCTGTCCCGCGCATCGAGGGTGAAAATACTTTCGGCCACCTTGTGCGCGGTGCCCCGAACGCCGACCACCACACCGGCGCGTTCCCGCTCCACCACCCGGGCGGCGAAGTGCGAGTCCACAATGGAAAAGTGCTCGAGCACGGCGCCGCCGGCGAGTTCGCCGGAGTCATCCAAGGCGGCCACGCGCGCCGCCGTCCCGGACCCGCAGGGCGAGCGGTCCACCTGCCCGTCGGCAAAAATCGTCACATTGCGCTGCGTCAGGTTCCCGTCGACGGGCTGTTCCGCCTGATGAAAAATGGTGCCGTAAATCCCGTCCAGCCGCGGCTCGCCGGGGTGGCGTGCCGCCGGATGGCCGGCCAGCGCAGCCTTGATCTGCCGCCCCGCCTCAATCAGCTGATTCAGGCACGACGGCCTGACCTCCAGTCCCGCCGCCTGTGCGGTGAGCGAGGCGTACAGCGCCCCGCCCCACAGCACATCCACGCTCAGGGAACCAAAATCTTTTGTCTCCACCACGATGGCCCGCGCCATGACGGCGGAAGGCACATTGACGAAGGTGACGTCCTCGACCAGACCCCCAACGGTGCCCACCCTCGCCGTGACGCGCCCTGAGGGGACGTCGATGACCACGTCCGTTTCGCCGTCGTCCGGGGCAGGGATGAGCCCGCTTTCGACCGCCCACGCACCCAAGGCGATGGTGCCGTGGCCGCAGGCCGTGGAGAAGCCGTCCTTGTGCCAGAACAGCACGCCGAAGTGGGCGCCGGGGTCGTTGGGCGGGACAATGAAGCCGCCGTACATGTCTGCATGGCCGCGCGGTTCATTGACGAGCAGTCGCCGCAATACGTTGCCGGGTCCGGTTTGCGCGCTGTGGCGGCGGTCTAGGACGGTGGCCCCGGTTATCTCGAACGGCAACGCCGGGACAATCCGGAACGGCTCCCCCGCCGTGTGGTAATCCACGGTGG
>JBBPZC010000041.1:0-6316 GCA_038199275.1 Actinomycetales bacterium | reverse complement strand
CTACTACATGACGGACACGTTGGGCATCGCGGCGATTGCGGCCGGGCTGCTCGTGACCGCCGCCAAGGTGTGGGACGTGATCATTGACCCGGTCATTGGCGCCCGCTCCGACCACTCCCTGGCGGTCACCGGCTCCCGGCGCCGCTTCATGGTCCTGGGCGGGCTGCTGATGCCGCTGTTCTTCCTGCTCACCTTCGCTGTGCCTTCTGGCATGGCGCCCGGTCCGGCCGGGGTGTGGGTCCTTGTTGCCTTCATGGCCACGGCCACCGCGTTCAGCCTGTTTCAAGTTCCCTACATTGCCCTGCCGGCGGAGCTGACGCCCAGTTACGACCAGCGCACCCGCCTCCTTTCGGTCCGGGTTGCGGTCCTTGCCGTGGCCATTCTGTTGTTCGGTGCAGGAGGGCCGGCCCTGCGCTCGCTCGGCGGCGAGAACGAGGTGCTGGGTTACCTGCTCATGGCACTGGTGGCGGGACTTGTTATTGGGCTGGCCATGCTGGTTGCGGCAAGGGTGGCCGGGCGGGGAGCTCCCCGCCCGGCTGTCCCGGGCAACATTGCCAGCAACTACAAGGACGGGCTTGCCGCCCTGCGGCGCAGCCCGGCCTTCCGCTCACTCTTGATCTGCTTTGCCCTCCAAGGGCTGGCCACGGGAGGCATGCTGGCCGGGGCCCAGTACGTTGCCACGTGGGTGCTGCATTCGGAGTCGGCCGTGACGTTCCTGTTCATTGCCCTGATCGGCCCAGCACTCCTCTTCGCCCCACTATGGCGGATGGCAGCCGCCCGCATTGGCAAGGAACGTTCCTTCCGCTGGGCCAGCGTCATGTTCGGTGTCGCGGCACTGGCGCTCCTGGGCATGTTGGCGTCCCCAGGTGCCTGGATCTACCTGCCGGTGGCCCTTGCCGGTGCCGGCTATGCGGGCATGCAGTCGATGCCCATGTCCATGCTGCCGGACGTCATCTCACATGACGCAAAAACCCATGGTGAAGGCTCGGCCGGCATCTTCGGCGGTGTCTGGACGGCGGGCGAAACCACAGGAATGGCCCTGGGCGGCACGGTCCTGGCCCTCGTGCTGGCGGCCAGCGGCTACGTCCAGTCGGTGGCAGGGGAAACCGTGGTCCAGGGACAGGCCGCCATCAACGGCATCATCGTCAGCTTCAGCGTCATCCCGGCCCTGTTGATCGCTGCGAGCCTGCTCGTGTTCCACCGCTACCCGCTGACGCAGCACGACATTGACACCACCCCTGCCGCCTCAGCATCACCGCACAGTGAAGGAACCCCATGACCGCATTTGCCGGCAACCCCGATGAGATCCTTGCGGAGCTGGCCACTCTCCGCTCCGCCGATGCACCCACCCAAGGCGGGGCGGTGCTGTCATACGTCTACGATTCCGGCCTGTCCGCCGTGGACGATCTTGCCGCAGCCGCCATGCTCGCGGTCCAGCCATTAAACGGCTTGGACCCCACCGTGTTCACCTCGATAGCCGCCATGGAGCGGGACGTCGTCGCCTTCATGCGCACGCTTTTGGGCGGGGATGACGGCGTCGTCGGCACTGTCACCAGCGGCGGCACGGAAAGCTGCATGCTGGCGGTGAAAACCGCGAGGGAGAACTTCCGGGGCCCGGGGACCCCTCGGTTGTTGGCGCCGGCGTCGGTGCATGCCGCGTTCCACAAGGCCGCCCACTACTTCGGGCTCACCCTCGACCTGGTTCCGGTCGATGCCGACGGGCGTGCCAACACCGCCGCCATGGCAGCGGCGATGGATCCCGGAGTCGCCCTTGTTATTGCCTCGGCACCCTCCTACCCGCACGCCGCCATGGACCCGGTGGCGGAGATCGCCGCAGCAGCCCAGACGAACGGCATCGACTGCCACGTCGATTCTTGCATCGGCGGGCTGGTCCTGCCGTTTTGGCCGGACCTGCCCGAGTGGGACCTGCGCGTGCCGGGGGTGACCAGCATTTCCGCCGACCTGCACAAATACGGTTACGCACCCAAGGGAGCCTCGGTGCTGCTGACCCGGGGTCGGGACAGGCAGCGTTCGCAGTACTTTGCCACGACGGCCTGGCCTGGGTATCCGGTGGTGAACCCGACGTTGCTCGGTTCTAAATCCGCGGCACCCCTGGCAGCATCCTGGGCCATCATCAAGTATCTGGGCAGGGCCGGCTTTGCCGACTTGGCCGGATCCTGCCGGCACTCAACGGCCATCCTCGTGGAAACCGTCGCGGGCATCGAGGGTCTACAAGTGGTGGGAAGCCCCACTGGCCCGCTCTTTGCCGTGGCCGTGGACACCAATGTCCCGGCAGGCTCCCGGATCGATCCCCACCACTGGGCGGACCGGCTGAAGAACTACGGCTTCACTGCCCAACTGCAACCAGCCTTCACCCAGTCCGACGGCACCGTCCTGCCGCGGACCACGCACCTGACCATCACTCCCGTCACGGAATCGCGCCTGGCGGAACTCCAACAGGCCATGGCTCAGGCAGCGCACGACGTGCGCGGTGCGCCCGGCATCGACCCGCGGCAGGTTTTGGGCACAGGGGACGGCCCCCTGGCCACACTTTTGGCTGGCACCGCGCAGCTGCCGAAAAATTCCGCCACCGCCCGCCAGGTTCTGGGTGCCATGGGGTTGGCCGGCAACGGATTGCCCGCCGCCATGGCACCGGTGCTGGCCCTGGTCGAGGCCCTGCCCAATGACATCACCGAGTGGCTGCTCACCGAACTGCTCGCCAGCCTAGTGGAACCCACCACGGCGCAGTCACCAGCGTTCAAGAATTGACCCCAGTATCCGCTGCGGCGTCTAGGTGGAGAGCACGACGGCGGCCGTCGCCTCCGCGATCGCCTGCTCTTCGTCGGTGGGCACCACCAGCACGGGGATGGCCGAATCCGGTGCACTGACCACCCGGGGCTCACCCGAGCGCACGAGGTTCGCTTCGTCGTCGAGCTTCACGCCCAAGGCACCCAGCCGGGTGGCCACCCTCGCGCGGAAACTCGCGGAGTTCTCCCCAATGCCGGCAGTGAACACCAGCGCCTGCGCCCCGCCAACGGCCACGTGGTAGCCGCCAATGTACTTCGCGAGGCGGTAGGAGGCGATGTCCAGGGCGGTGCGGGCGCGTCCGTCTCCGGCAGCCGCGGCCTCCTCGATGGTGCGCATGTCGTTGTCGCCAAAGAGCGCTTTCAGGCCGGACTTCTTGTTCAGCATCGTGTCAATCTCATCGGCCGACATTCCCTGGCGCTGTAGGAAGGTCAGGATGGAGGGGTCCAGGTCTCCGCTGCGGGTGCCCATGACCAGGCCCTCCAGCGGAGTGAAGCCCATGGACGTGTCAATGCTCGCTCCGCCCTGAATCGCGGTCAGTGAAACGCCGTTGCCCAGGTGCGCCACCACGGCGTTGAACTCCTCCACAGGCACACCCAGCAACTGCGCTGCCCGGCCCGTGACAAATTCATGTGAGGTGCCATGGAAGCCGTAACGCCGGATCCCGTACTGGCGGTACAGCTCGTCCGGCACCGCATAGCGCCACGCATGTTCGGGCAGCGTGCGGTGGAAAGCGGTGTCAAAAACAGCCACCTGCGGCATGGTTGGCCACTTCGCGGTGATGGCCCGGATGCCCAGCACGTTCGCGGGGTTGTGCAGCGGCGCGAGCGGGTTGAGCCGCTCAATGGCGCGCGTGATCTCGTTGTTGATCAGGACCGGTTCGCTGAATCGTTCTCCGCCATGGACCACCCGGTGTCCGACGGCGTCGAGCGGCCTTTCCGCCAGCTCAGCTTCCAGCGCGGATGCCACCTGGTCCATGGCCTCGCCGTGGTCTCCCGGCCCACCCGCACCTTCACCAATGCGATCAATCAGTCCGCTGGCGGCAACCTCGTTTGTGTCGGTGTCGCGCACCTGGTACTTCAAGGACGAAGACCCGGAATTGATGACGAGCACGCGCATTAGAAATCCTTCGTTTCGTGGGCGCTGGTGGAATCCCCTTGCGCCTGGATGGCGGTGATGGCCACGGTGTTCACAATGTCCTCCACGGTGCAGCCACGGGAGAGATCGTTGATGGGCTTGTTCAACCCTTGCAAAACAGGGCCGACGGCGACGGCACCGGAGGATTGCTGGACCGCCTTGTACGTGTTGTTGCCGGTGTTCAGGTCCGGGAAAATGAACACGGTGGCCTGCCCGGCGACAGCGGACGCCGGCAGCTTTGAGGCGGCAATGGAGGCATCCACGGCGGCGTCGTACTGGATGGGGCCTTCGATGGCCAGATCCGGGCGGGCGGTTCGGGCCAGCTCGGTCGCGCGGCGCACCTGATCGACGGCTTCGCCGGAGCCGGAGCCACCAGTTGAGTAGGAGAGCATGGCGATCCGCGGCTCAACACCAAACTGAGCCGCCGTTGCGGCCGAAGCGATGGCAATGTCGGCCAGCTGCTCTTCATTGGGTTCGGGGTTGACGGCGCAGTCCCCGTACACCAGCACACGGTCCGCAAGCAGCATCAGGAACACGGAGGAAACAATGCGGACTCCTGGCCGGGTCTTTACGAACTCCAGTGCCGGGCGAATCGTGTTCGCGGTGGTGTGGGCCGCGCCGGAGACCATGCCGTCCACGTGGCCGAGCTGGACCATCATGGTGCCGAAGTAGGATCCGTCCAGCATGATTTCGCGGGCACGCACCAAATCCATGCCCTTGTGGGCGCGCAGACGCTGGTATTCGACGGCGAAGGATTCCCGCAGCCCCGAGGTGGCGGGGTCAACGATGTTGATTCCGTCCAGGTCGATGCCGTGGGAGGCGGCCAGTTCTTCAACTGCAGCCGCGGAGCCCAGGACGGTCAGCTCGCACACGTCGCGGCGGTGCAGGATTTCCGCCGCAGCCAGCACACGGGAGTCGTTGCCTTCGGGGAGCACAATGTGTTTGCGTTCGCTGCGGGCCCGTTCAATCAGCTCATGCAGGAATCGCAACGGGGTCATCGTGGCGGGGCGGGGCAGGGTGAGCCTCTCCAACAGTTCATTTTCATCCACGTTGCGGGCCCAGACGCCCATGGCGGCGGCAACCTTGCGGCGCTGCCCCGTTGTGATCTCGCTGCGCACCTCGCTGACCGCTTGGGCGGCACTGAACGTGTCGCCGTCGTGCGCGAAAACCGGGAAGGGCGCATGGGCCAGGAACGGCAGCACATGCGGATCCGGGGCCAGTCCGCCGGTGAGGATCATCCCGGATGGGACCGGGAATTCGGGAGAAAACGCGGAGGCGAGCGTGGCCACCATGACGTCGGCACGGTCACCGGGGACGATCACGAGGTCGTTGGAATCGAGCTGGTTCAGGAAGTTGCCCACGGTCATGGCGGCCACCTTGATGGCGTGGATTTCGCGTTCGCGCTCCGGACTGCCTGCCATCTGCCGCAGACTCAGGGCAGCGGCCACCTCGGCGACAGTGGGCCGGGAAATCTCCGCAATCTCGGGGAGTACGTAGACGGGACGGTGGCTGTGCCCCGGGCGGATGGCGGCAGCAATGGCGTCCATGTTGGCCGGGTCCGCACGGTTGACCATCATGGCCAGCAGCGAGCAGTTCTCGGAGGCGAGCTCCTTGCGGGCGACATCGACGGCGTCGGCAATCTCTTCCGGGTTCAAACCCTTGGCGCCGACAACGGCCAGCATGGGCAGGCCGAGGTTGTTGGCCAGGCGGGCGTTGAGATCGAATTCAACCGCGGCGTCCTGGCCGGTGAGGTCGGTCCCCTCCACAATGATGACGTCGGCATGTTTGGCGATCTGGCTGAATATTTCCACGGCACGGGCGTCGATTTCCTCGCGCTTGCCGGCCACGAGCAGGGCGCGCGCCTCGGTGGTGGTCATGCCCGCCCGGCACACTTCGGGTGAAAGCTCATAGATGCGCCGCAGCATCGCGACCGTGGGGTCCTGCTCGGGGTCCCCGGAGGAGGTAATGGGTCGGAAAAACGCAATCCTGTCCGCCCGTCGGTGCAGAGCGTCGGCCAGGCCGAGCGACACCAATGTTTTTCCGGAACCAGGAGTGGTTGCGCTGACATAAATTCCACGGGACATGGTCAATCTCCTCCCTTTCACAGGTATGACTCAATCCAAGCACGCGGCCGACCATTCTGCGTCCAATAGCGGCCGGGATCACCTATGAAGTTGCTTGCCGTGTCCGACGGCGGCCGGCCCGCCTTGCGCTGGACGCCACCCAAGCATTGCAGCCGCCCGCACGCGAGGCCATCGACCATTTATTGCCTCATAGCAATACATCGGCGAAGCTGAACCGTTGACAGCGCGGAATGTGCCGTGTTCTGATGTTAAAGCTGATTGCAGCACTAGCTGCAGCACCGTAAATTTCG
>JBBPZC010000040.1:0-12982 GCA_038199275.1 Actinomycetales bacterium | reverse complement strand
TTTGCTGGCCACCTCCTTTCATCCGGAAGTGACAGGCGAGCGGCGGATCCACGAACTGTTTATTCGAATGATAAGAGGAGACGCGTAACTATGTCAGGCCACTCCAAATGGGCAACGACCAAGCACAAAAAGGCTATTCTCGACAGCCGCCGGGCCAAGTCTTTTGCCAAGCTGATCAAGACCATTGAAGTTGCAGCCCGTGGTGGCGGAGCGGATCTTGCCGGCAACCCGGCACTGGAACTGGCTGTGTCCAAGGCGAAGAAGACCTCGGTTCCGGCTGACAATATTGACCGCGCCATCAAGCGTGGCGCCGGCCTGTTGGGTGACGCCGTTGACTACCAGACCATCATGTATGAGGGCTACGGTCCGCAGGGAACCGCCATCCTGATTGAATGTCTGACCGACAACAAGAACCGCGCAGCCTCCGAGGTGCGCCTGGCCGTTGGCCGCAACGGCGGCAACATGGGCGACCCCGGATCCGTGGCGTACATGTTCACCCGCAAGGGCATTGTTGGCCTGCCGAAGAATGAACTCACGGAAGATGACCTGCTCATGGCCGTGCTGGAAGCCGGGGCCGAAGAGGTCAACGATGAGGGCGGGAACTTCGAGATCATCTCCGAGCCGCAGGATCTGCCCGCCATCCGCGCAGCCCTGACCGAGGCCGGCATTGAGTACGAAAGCGATGAAGCCGGCTTCGTCCCGTCCATGCAGGTTGAACTTGATGTGGAGCATGCCCGCAAGTTCATGAAACTCTACGACGCGCTGGAAGACCTGGATGACGTCCAGAACATTTACTCCAACGCCGACATGAGCGACGAGGTTCTCGCCGCCCTTGAAGAGGACTAGGCGCTGCGGGTTCTAGGAGTTGACCCGGGCCTGACCCGGTGCGGCCTCGGCGTCGTCGATGTGGCACCGAACCGCACGGCCACCTTGGTGGGGGTTGGTGTGGTGGGCAGCTCCCATGAACTCAGCCTTGACGCACGGCTGCTGGTCATTGCGGATGCCATTGACCAGTGGCTGGATGCGTTTAAGCCTGACGTGCTGGCCCTTGAACGCGTGTTCGCCCAGACCAACCTGAGCACCGTCATGGGTGTTGCCCAGGTCTCCGGGGTGGTCATGGTGTCGGCGGCGCGGCGCAAAATCCCGGTGGCGCTGCACACGCCGTCGGAAGTCAAGGCCGCGGTGACCGGAAACGGCCGCGCCGACAAGGTGCTCGTCACGGCCATGGTCACCCGTCTGCTGCGCCTGGATGAACCACCCCGGCCGGCCGATGCCGCCGACGCCCTGGCACTGGCCATCGCCCATGCCTGGCGCAGCGGCACCGCTTTTGCCCAAGGTGCGGAAAGTTCGACGCCGGCCCAACAGTTGTGGCTTGCGGCTGAAAGTAAGGCGAAGACCAAGAAAAACAAGGAAAAGCCTGGGGCCACCTGGCACTAGTTGTTCGTAAATATGTTCTATACACTTGGTAGTGTTGCATGACCCGTTGGTTTCACAATTTTCAGGAGCAGTAGCTGATGATCAGTTTTGTACGCGGCCCCGTTGCCGCGTTGTCCCTTGCCCAGGCCGTCATTGACGTCAACGGGGTGGGCATGCTGGTCCACGCAACACCGAAGACCCTGGGCGGGCTTCGTCTGGGGGAGGAGGCCACACTCACCACGGCCATGATCGTGCGTGAAGACTCCATGACGTTGTACGGTTTCGCGGACGAGGGCGAACGCGAGGTGTTTGAGACGCTGCTTTCTGTCAGCGGCATCGGCCCCCGCCTGGCCCTGGCCATTCTTTCCGTGCTGGAACCCGAAGCCATCCGGCTCGGCGTGGCCAACGCTGAGCCCAAGGTATTCACGAAGGTTCCCGGCGTGGGGCCCAAGGTGGCCGGGCGCATCGTGCTCGAACTCAAGGGCAAGCTCAAACCCACCGGCGGGGCGCTCGCCCCCGCCCAGGTGGCCCCCGCCATGGAGTGGAAGGACCAGGTGGTTGCGGCCATGACCAGCCTGGGCTGGAACGAACGCGATGCGCTGAAGGCCATCGACTCCGCCATTGCCGCCGAACCTGGATTGGCCGAGGGTGCCAACGTCCCGGCCGTGCTGCGGGCAACGTTGCGCTGGCTGGGCCAGGACAACACCCGAGCCAAGAGCGGCGTGCGGTAGGGGTGGCCGGCATGGATGAAGCAATTCCATTGCTGCCAGGGCAGATCAGCATCAGCGGTGGGCAGGGCAGTGGTTCGCAAGGCAGTGGTTCGCAGGGTAGCGGTACGCAAGGTAGTGGGTCACAGGCCGGTGGTACGCAATCCGGAGGTGTCGGCGCGGCCGGCAGGGACGGCGGTGGAGCTGGCGAACTGGCCACTCCGATAATTGAACCGGAGGAGCGCGAGCTCGAAGCAGCGCTGCGCCCGAAGAACCTGGACGACTTTGTGGGCCAGGAACGGGTGCGCAAGCAGTTGTCGCTTGTTTTGGCGGCATCAAAGATCCGCGGCCGCAGCGCGGACCACGTCCTGATGTCAGGCCCGCCCGGCTTGGGCAAGACGACGCTGGCCATGATTGTGGCCGCGGAAATGAACGCACCCCTGCGCATCAGTTCCGGCCCGGCCATCCAGCATGCCGGTGACCTGGCCGCCATCCTGTCTTCACTGACCGAGGGGGAGGTCTTGTTCCTGGACGAAATCCACCGCATGTCCCGCCCCGCCGAGGAAATGCTCTACATGGCCATGGAGGACTTCCGGGTCGACATCATCGTGGGCAAAGGTGCCGGGGCCACCGCCATCCCACTGGAGCTGCCCTCCTTCACACTTGTCGGGGCCACCACACGGGCAGGCCTGCTGCCGGGACCGCTGCGCGACCGCTTCGGCTTCACCGGCCACCTCGAGTTCTATTCGGTCGCCGAGCTGGAACTGGTGCTGCGGCGTTCGGCCGGCATGCTGGACCTGAAACTGACCAGTGCCGGGTTTGCCGAAATTGCCGGGCGTTCCCGAGGCACCCCTCGCATTGCCAACAGACTTCTGCGCCGGGTGCGTGACTGGGCCCTGGTGCACGGAGTGGAAACCATTGATGCCCGCACCGCGTCGGCAGCCCTGGACATGTATGAGGTGGATGCCCGCGGACTGGACCGGCTGGACCGTTCGGTCCTGCACGCCCTGGTCAACAAGTTCAACGGCGGTCCCGTGGGACTCTCCACCTTGGCCATTGCCGTGGGGGAAGAGCCCGAGACCGTGGAAACCGTGGCCGAACCCTTCCTGGTGCGCGAAGGCCTGCTGGGCCGGACACCCCGCGGGCGCATTGCGCTGCCCGCAGCGTGGGAGCACCTCGGTTTAAGGATGCCGGGGAACGCGGTGGCTGCGGCCGTGCTGCCCCTGGATGAGGAGCCGTAGGACAGCAGATGGCCCAGTGGGCTGCGACATTGGAGCACGGAGGTGGTTGTTGGGATCGGAGGCCTGTCCAAAGTCATCCGATCCCAACAACCACCTCCCCGGCCGGTTGGTGAGAGACTGCGGCTCGCATTTCATGGTGTGTCGGACTGGTTCCCATCACACACTCAGCTTTTACCACTACACTGGTATGACGTGCCGCACGTCCAGTACTATGCCCGGTGCGTTTCCCACTACTTAAACGAATGGAATTCCAGCTGTGTCTTTCAGTAGTAATTTGACCAACAACTCCACTCTCAGGGGGTTCTCATGGACCCGATGAGTATTCTCTTGTTCGTCATGTTTGCCCTGCTCATCTTCATGATGCTGCGCAAACAGAAGAAAGCCAAGGCTGCTGCGGAGGAAAAGCGTTCAAAGCTGGCCCCCGGAGTTGAGATCATGACGAACTTTGGCCTCTTTGGCAAGGTCCTCTCCATTGATGCAGAGGACAACAAGATCCTCATGGAAATTTCCCCGGGCAATACCGCAACCGTCCACAGCCAGACGGTGGCCAAGGTCATTGAGCCGCAGGAGCCGGAAGCCATCGTGCCTGACGACGCTTCATCGCTGACGCTGGGCTTGGAAAAGCGCGACTCTGCAGGGGAGTCCGCCGAGGAAACCCTGCAGCGCCTGCAGAATGAAAACAACAAAGACAACTAGCCTTATCCGGGTTGGCTGCTGCCGTGCCGCGCACCTTGTCGGCACGGCAGCATTGCCATGTTCACTCCCGTGACCAATAGAAGGATCCCTTGATGGCACGAACCGGTCCGACGTCCACAGCCCGCAGAACTCTTCTGTGGCTAGCGGCGATCATCATTGTTTGCACCCTTGCAGTAGGTGGCGGGGTCCTCGCCGGTGCTGCGTCTTGGGCGCCAAAACTCGGCCTTGACCTTGAAGGCGGCACCCAGATGATCCTGGAGCCAAAGGTTGAGGGAGCCGCGAAAGTAACTCCCGAACAGTTGGACCAGGCCGTGTCGATCATCCGCCAGCGCGTTGACGGCTCGGGTGTCTCCGAAGCCCAGATCTCCACCGAAGGCGGCCGCAACGTTGTTGTGAGCATGCCCGGCAAGCCCAGCGATGAGGAGCGCAACCTCATCAAGGCCTCGGCCAACATGAACTTCCGCCCCGTCATTGCGGCAACCCAGGGCGCCTCGGGCGCTGTTCCCGAAGCGGAGCGCACCCCGGCAGACAAGCTTCCCGTCCCCACGGCTGCCCCGGTCAATGCCAGCGACCCCAACTGGGTGGACGCGGCAGTGATGAAGGACTTCGAAGCCACGAGCTGCATCAAACCCCTCACCGAGCGCCCCACCACCTCCGACCCGGCCAAGCCGGTGGTCAGCTGTGATCCTGTAACGGGAGAGAAATACATTCTTGGCCCGGTGGAAATCCCCGGCAAGTGGATCAAGGACGCCTCCTATGGGCTGCAGTCCGGTGCACAGGGCGCCACGACCAACACCTGGGCAGTGCAGCTGACGCTGGAGAAGCCGGAAGGCTCAACTGCCTTCAAGGAAGTCACCCAGCGCCTGTTCGCCAAGTATCAGGTCAACCCCAATGATCCACAAGCCCGTTTCGCCATCATCCTGGACGACTCCGTCATCTCGGCCCCCGCATCCTTGGCCGTCATCACCGACGGCCAGTCCTCGATCACTGGCAACTTCACCGAAGCCAGCGCCAAGGCACTGTCAGATCAGCTGAAGTTCGGTTCACTGCCCATCAGCTTCGAGATCCAGAGCGAGACCCAGATTTCTGCAACGCTTGGTTTGCAGCAGCTTGAAATGGGCATCCTGGCCGGCTTGATCGGTCTTGGCCTGGTTGTCATCTACTCGCTGTTCCAGTACCGGGCACTTGGCTTCGTCACGATCATCTCCTTGGTCATTGCCGGTGCGCTGACCTACCTGGCGATTGTGCTTCTGGGCTGGGCGGAGAACTACCGCCTGTCCCTGGCCGGTGTGGCGGGTATTATCGTGGCCATCGGCCAGACCGCTGACTCGTTCATTGTGTACTTTGAGCGAGTCAGGGATGAGCTCCGTGATGGTCGCGGCTTGGTTGCCGCCGTCGAAAACGGCTGGGCCCGCGCCAAGCGCACCATCCTCGCCTCCAAGGCCGTGAACATCCTCGCGTCCCTCGTGCTGTACTTCGTCTCGGTAGGCAGCGTCAAGGGCTTCGCGTTCACGCTCGGTTTGACCGCTGTGGCCGACCTCATCGTCGTCTTCATGTTCACTCACCCGACCCTGCAGTTGCTGGCACGGACCAAGTTCTTCGGGGAAGGCCACCACTTCTCCGGCCTGGACCCGAAGCAGCTTGGCGCCATCCCGCTGTACCGCGGCGCCGGCCGATTCCGCACCCCGGAGGAAACCCTCCAAGTTGCCAAGGGCAAGAACATCCGTGCCGCAGGTGAAGCGGAGCGCCGTCAAACCATCGCCGAGCGCCGTCTGGCTGCCAAGGAAAAGGAAATGGCGGCCAGCGGAAGCAGATCCCACGGAGCCGCCAAGCCCGACGCCAGTGACGACTCCAAGGAGAGCAACTAATGAAGAGCTTCGCCACTTTCGGCAACGAGCTGTACACCGGTGAACGGTCCTACGAGTTCATTGGCAAACGCAAGATCTGGTTCAGCATCGCCGGTGTTGCGGTCATTCTCTCGATCCTGATTCCTTTGCTCGGCGGCGGCTTCAACTTCGGCATTGAGTTCCGCGGCGGATCCCAGTTTACGATCCAGAACGTGGCGCACACCGACGTATCCATTGGCGAAAAGGCCGTCTCCGACGCCATCCCGGGCACCGTGGCAGTGGTCACCAACATTGCCGCTGACACCATGCAGGTCCAGACCGACCGGCTCAGCGACGATCAGACCTTGAAGGCCAAGGACGCGCTGAAGGCGGCCTACAGCGTCACGGAGGACCACATCACCTCCACGTTTGTTGGGCCCACGTGGGGCCAGGACGTCTCGCGTCAGGCCATCATTGGCTTCTTCGTGTTCGTCCTGCTGGCCACCATCTTGATGGCCCTCTACTTCCGCACCTGGCGCATGTCCATTGCAGCCATTGTGGGCCTGCTGGTGGTCATGGTGGTCACGGCCGGCATCTACGCGGCGTCCGGATTTGAGGTCACCCCGTCTGCCATCATCGGCTTCCTGACCATCCTCAGTTATTCGCTGTACGACACGGTGGTGGTGTTCGACAAGATCCGCGAGAACACCTCCGACATTGATAAATCCGTGCGGCGCACCTTTGCCGAGGAAGTGAACCTGGCCGTCAACCAGACCCTGGTCCGCTCCATCAACACCATGATGGTGGCCGTCCTGCCGGTGGGTTCCATTTTGTTCATCGGTGCCCTCCTGCTCGGCGCCGGAACCCTGCGCGACCTCTCGCTGGCCCTGTTCATCGGCATCATCGTGAGCACGTTCTCCACGATTTTCGTCGCCGCGCCGCTGTACTCGTGGCTGCGTGAACACGAGCCGGAGCTGGCCAAGCAGGCCAAGAAGGTTACCCAGCGCCGGGCCAATGAAATGGTCGACGCCGGATAGCGGCTTTAGCCCCCGACCCGCCTGGGTGCGGGGAAGGGCCGGGGATGGATGCAACATATCCATCCCCGGCTTTTCTTTTGGTCAAAATTGCTTCCTGCGCACCTTAGACTGGGTTAATGCCCCGCAGCGGGGGCGCATGGTCAGCAAGTGCGTGAGGGAGGTAATGCGTTGAACGATGAATCGCCCTCGCATGAAATCACGACCGGAGCCGGGAACTCCACGGCGGTCGGCAGTGATGGGGAAAGAGCACCAGAGCCGCGTCCCACTTTCCCCGGCCGGCGTGAACGCACCCGCTCCCGGTTGGCCCGACTGACGGGTTGGAGCAACGAAAATTACTCGCCCATCCTGGAGCCGTTGCTGCGCATAGTGCGCGCCCGCAACCCCAAAGAAGACTTTGACCTGATCCAGCGCGCCTTCACGGTGGCCGAGAAATACCATGAGGGCCAAAAGCGCAAGAGTGGGGATCCATACATTACCCACCCGGTGGCGGTAGCCACCATCCTGGCGGAGATGGGCATGGCCGGCAGCACCCTGGCCGCAGCCCTTCTCCATGACACGGTGGAAGACACTCCGTACACGCTGACCGAGCTGGAACGCGATTTTGGTTCCGAGATCACCATGCTCGTTGACGGTGTCACCAAACTGGACAAGGTGGAATTCGGCGCCGCCGCCCAAGCCGAAACCGTGCGCAAGATGGTCATCGCCATGGCCAAGGACATTCGCGTCCTGGTGATCAAGCTGGCCGACAGACTCCACAACGCACGCACCTGGCGCTTCGTTTCGGCAGCCTCCTCCGGCAAGAAGGCCCGGGAGACACTGGACATCTTTGCCCCGCTGGCGCACCGGCTGGGCATGAACGCCATGAAGTGGGAGCTCGAGGAGCTCTCCTTCGCCGCCTTGTACCCCAAGGTGTACGAGGAAATCGTTCGCATGGTCCAGGACCGCTCCCCGGAACGTGAAAAGCAGCTGAGCATCATCCGCCGCGAAGTTGTGGAGATGCTGCGGGTCTCCAAGCTCAAGGCAGACGTTACCGGGCGTCCCAAGCACTACTACTCCATCTACCAAAAAATGGTGGTGCGCAACAAGGACTTTGATGACATCAACGACCTCATCGGGGTCCGCGTCATTGTTGATACGGTGGGTGACTGTTATGCGGCCCTGGGGCAAATTCACGCTCTGTGGAGCCCGCTGCCGGGCCGCTTCAAGGACTACATCGCGCTGCCGAAGTTCAACATGTACCAGTCGCTGCACACCACCGTGGTGGGCCCGGGCGGGAAGCTCGTGGAGATCCAGATCCGCACCCTGGAAATGCACCAGCGTGCCGAGTACGGTGTGGCCGCCCACTGGAAGTACAAGACCGGTAACAAGGCCCCCGTCAGCGTCCAGGACGATATGAACTGGCTGCGCACCCTGGTGGACTGGCAGCAGGAAACATCCGACCCCAACGAGTTCCTGGAATCACTTCGCTATGAAATGAACTCCAAGGAAGTGTACGTCTACACCCCCATGGGCCGGGTCATTGCCCTGCCGGAGGGCTCCACCCCCGTGGACTTCGCATACTCCGTGCACACTGAAGTTGGCAACCGCACCATCGGCGCACGCGTCAACGGCAAGCTGGTACCGCTGAACTCCGAACTGGCCCACGGGGACACGGTGGAGATTTTCACCAACAAGGCTGAGGGGGCCGGCCCCAGCCAGGACTGGCAAAACTTCGTCAAGAGTGCCCGTGCCCGCAACAAGATCCGCCAGTGGTTCACCAAGGAACGTCGGGACGAGTCCATTGACAAGGGCAAGGACCTGCTCACGAAGGCCATGCGCAAGGCGAACCTGCCCTTGCAAAAGCTCATGACCCATGACGCGCTGCTGGCTGTCACCGAACACTTCCACTATGTCGATATTGCGGGCTTGTATGCCGCCGTCGGTGACGGACACACCTCCGCCCAGTCCGTCGTCGAACGCCTGCGTGACATCATTGGTCCGCACGACGAGATGGAGGATGCCCCCGCACCACTCGCCCCGCACGTCTCCACCGCGCGGTCCAGGGTGTCCGATTCCGGCGTGATTGTCCACGGTGTAGATGATGTGCTGGTCAAACTGGCACGATGCTGCACCCCGGTGCCGCCGGATCCGATTGCCGGGTTCGTCACCAAGGGTTCGGGCATCTCCGTCCACCGGCAGGACTGCCGCAACCTGATACACCTGAAAAATGAGCCCGACAAGCTCGTGGAAGTTGAGTGGGCGCCCACCCAGTCGGGCGTCTTCCTGGTGGAGATCCAGGTGGAAGCCTTGGACCGCAAGAACCTGCTCTCCGATGTGACCCGTGTGCTCTCGGAAAGCCATGTGAACATCCTTGCCGCCAGCGTACAGACCTCGCGGGACCGTGTGGCCATCTCCAAGTTCGCCTTTGAAATGGGTGACCCCAAATATCTCGACCACGTGCTGAACGTGGTGCGCCGGATCGACGGTGTGTTCGACGTGCACCGCTCCACCGGCGGTCAGCGCCGCCCCTAGCCCCAGGCTGCGGCCTCGTCCACCATGCTGCGGAGCAGTTCCTGGCCCCGGAGCTTGCCGGGTACATGCACGGCGGCCTGCAGTCCCAGTCGGATTCGTCCCAGCGAGCAGTGCAGCGCGGGACGGGCGCTCATGGCCTCGATGACCATCCGGGCCAGGGGAGTGGGAGCCGTGCGCGCCACGTCGAGTGCCGTGCGCAGCGGCGTTGTCACCAGCACTCCACCCACGCTCTGCACCTCT
Organism: Actinomycetales bacterium; assembly: GCA_038199275.1. GTDB lineage: Bacteria > Actinomycetota > Actinomycetes > Actinomycetales > Micrococcaceae > Specibacter. Next base: position 3,308 of record JBBPZC010000040.1, on the reverse strand, counting down.
GCATCGTCCAGCCTCACCTGGCGCAATGTGCAGCCACTAAAAGGTGGCAGCCCGGAGTTGCGTCCCGCATGGTGTTGCAGGAGAGAAACCACCCCGGGCGGGGGAGCGCAACCGTATACCCAGGCGGCGCTGAGCTGGCCCAACACCGCCCTTGTTGCCAAGACAGCCGGGACGTGGTGCGCCAGCGCCGTGGCCCGCAGGGCCGGGCTTTCAGTCACAGCGACGGAGCGAAAGGCGTGCCCAACAATCTGCACCAAAACGCCGTCGAGCTTCATGGCGTGCAATTCCGCCAGCACAAATTGTCCACCGGGTGCAATCACCTGGTCGAGCACCATGGGCACCGTGGCCGGGGTTTTGTTCTCTTCCATCATGAACCCAGCGTGCACCCTTCACCGGGAAACAAAAAGGCCTTCGGGCCGGGTTGTGGACAACCCGGCCCGAAGGCCCTGCAATTGCGTTTAATACTACGAGAAGTCCGCTGCAGCCTTCTGGATCTGCTCCAGCCACAGTTCGCGTGCGGCCAGTGCCTCGGTGGCCTTGGCCACCTTGCGGGCGTCTCCGGCCTTCTCAGCCTTCGTGAGATCGTCCTTCAGGCCCGCGATGGTTGCTTCCAGTTGGCTGAGGGCGCTGCTGGTGCGTGCCTTGGCTTCCGGATCGCTGCGGCGCCAGTTGTCCTCGTCGGCGGCGCGCACGGCTTCTTCCACCTTGCGCAGGCCGGCTTCAACACGCTGCATGTCGTTGCGGGGAACCTTGCCGGCTTCCTCCCAGCGGTCGCGGATGTTTTGCAGCGCCTTCTTGGCAGTGGTGAGATCCTTGACCGGCAGCAGTGCCTGGGCCTCGGTGATCAGGGCTTCCTTGACCACCAGGTTGGCGCCGAACTCTTCATCCAGTGCCTCGTTGGCTTGCTGGCGTGCGGTGAAGAACTTGTCCTGTGCACCGCGGAAACGGGCCCACAGGGCGTCGTCGTCCTTGCGGCTGGCGCGGGGGGAGCTCTTCCACTGGTCCATGAGGCGGCGGTATTCCCCGGCTGCCCAGCCCCACTCGGTGGAGGTGGAGAGTTCCTCGGCGGCCTGGATCAAGGCTTCCTTGCTGGACTTCGCGGCTGCATTGTTGTTATCCAGCTGGGAGAAGTACGCGCGGCAGTGACGGTCAAAGATGGTGCGTGCGCTGCGGAATCGCTTCCACAGTCCTTCCTCCGTGGCCCGGCCCAAACGCATGCCCGACTTCTGGGCCTGCTTCCAGGATTCGAACAGCTCGTTCATCCGGGCGCTGCTGACCTTCCATTGGATCGCGGCGGGGTCACCGGCGGCAATGGTTTCCGCCTCGGCAACAATGGCCTCACGGGCCGCCAGTTCGACGGCGCGGGCATCCTCGTGCGCTGCACGCTCGGCAGCGCCCAAGGACTTGATGTTCTCCTCGAGCGCGCCCAGGCGTGCCAGTGCAGCATTGACGTCGCCCACGGAAGTGCGCTCGGCCAGCTGCTCGCGCAGGTGGGTCACGGTCTTGTTCATGTCAGTGGTGGGGGCCTTGGCCTCGACGCGCTGTTCCAACAACGTCACCTGGGCGACGATGTCATCAAACTTGCGCACAAAGTAGCTCAGTGCCTCATCCTTGGTGGCGCCGGGGTACTGGCCCACCGGAAATTCTTCACCATCCAGCAGCAGGAAGACGTGGCCGTCTTCTTCGGCGCGGCCAAATTTGGCGGCTTCGGCCAGGTTCACTGCCGACGCAACGGGGGCAACCGGTGCGGCCGGAGCTGCAGGGACCGGGGTCGCGGACGGGACCGGGGCCTTGGGCCGGGCAGCAAAAGCTGCCGGGGCAGCCGGGCGGGCTGCCGGTGTGGCTGGGGTTGGTGAGCGCGCCGGGGCCGAGGCCTGCTCGGGGACGGCGGGTGCCGCCGTCGTGCCTTCTGCACTCTCAGTTACTGCGCTCTCCTCTACAGGGGGAGCCTCAGGTTCGGGAGCCGCTGTTGTAGTGGAGGCAAGTGTTTCGTCGGATTCTTGACTGTGTGTCACCGCTAAAAGTCTTTCGCGTCGATGGATGCTGGTCGGTGGTGCGTGGCCTGGCCGGGACCGGTGGGCTGCGGTGGGCCGCGGAGTGCGGCGGCGCAGCTTATGGAAAGGCCGGTGAAAACTATTTGAGCTGCAACGAGTCTATCGTCACCTTGGTCTTGGGTGCACCGTCCGAGGCGTCACCTTCGATTCCGCCCTTGGCAATGGTGGTCACCACGTCCAGGTCGCTGGTGACCTTGCCAACAATGGTGTAGCCGCCGTCGGTCTGCGGCAGGTTGGTGTTTTCATAGGTGACGAAGAACTGTGTGCCGTTGCTGTAGGTGGAGGCGCCGCGGGCGACGGCGATGGTCCCGGCCGGGTACACGCCGTCGGACGGAGTGTTTTCCACCGGGCCCCACTGATAGTCAGGATTGCCGTTGCCATTACCGTCCGGAGAGCCGCACTGGAGGAGCCCGAAGTCGGGGGAGTTGGTCAGGCGGTGGCAGGTCTTGCCCGTCATGAAACCTTCATCGGCGAGGGACTTGAACACGGCGGCGGCTTGCGGGGCCTTGGTGCCGTCAAATTCGACGCCCATGGGCTTGCCGTTCAGGGTCAGGGTGCCGGTGAAAGTTTTGTCCTTGGCGGTGTCGGCATTGGGCACGGTGGGGCTGTTGGTGCCCTCCGGTGCGGGGCTTGCCGTGGCGGTGCTCGTCTCGGTGGCCTCGGGAGCTGCAGCGGTCGTGTCGTCCTTGGGGGAGAAGACGGTCAGGGCCAGGACCGTGGCCACGGCCAGCGCAACAACGATGGCGATGATCGCGATCAGGTTGTCCCGTTTGCGGCGTTCCAACTGCTTCTGGTGCATGGCCTGGTTGGCCTCCATGCGGGCTACGCGGGCCTTGGCCTCGCGGCTGGGCTTATTGCTGGTGGCCAACTGTGCCTCTCCTTCAACTGAGCGGTATGTACACCTGCCGTGGCGGGGCCGGGCGGGCGGGTTAGGGGTGCGCGGCCAAACCTTATAAAATGGCAGCCGGTGACAGTTTACCCATGAGGGCCCCACACTGTGGCGTTCATGACCCTTAGGCGCGTTCACCGTGACGACCAATTCATCCCGCCGCACCGCTGGCGCCCCTTTTGCCGGGGCCCGGTGCATGTTAGGAGAGCAACACCTATGGCACGCAACGCCTGCTTGTCAGGTTGTCGCGAGTGGCTTCCCGAGGAGCGGCTGGTGGAGGCGCATGTGCTGGACACGCTGCGACGCACCTTTGAGCTGCACGGCTTCTCCTCGATCGAGACCCGCGCGGTGGAAACCGTGGGACA
>JBBPZC010000039.1:0-3794 GCA_038199275.1 Actinomycetales bacterium | reverse complement strand
CATGGTTTCGCTTTGTCCGGGATGGGAGCCATACATGTCGGCCATGTCGAAGAAGGTGATGCCTGCTTCCAGCGCTGCATGGACGACGGCGTCTGCCCCCTCCTGCGTGGCCGTCACCGAACCGGTGCGGCCCAGGTTGTTGCACCCGAGCCCCACGGAGGAAACGGTCAGTCCGGAGCGGCCAACCTGGCGGTATTCAATCTCGTTGTGCGTCATGAATCCACCTTAGCGAACGCCGCCGGTCCCGACGGTCTTGCTCGCCCAGCGCGGCGCCGCGAGCTACAACGCGAAGGCGGTGCCGCCGGTGGCGCTGTGCTTGGCGCGCAGGGCCGACACGTCGTCGACCGGGCCGGTGGCAACGGTGAGCTTCGTGAAGTCCAGCTTCTCGTCGCGGATGCAGACCTTGATGTTGGCCACGGCGCGGGCGGCGTCGGGGGCAATGATGTAAATGTTCAGCTTGCCCAACCCGTGCCCGGCCGCCGTGAATTCCAGCTTCTCCAGCACGCCGCTGCCGCGCCAGGCCAGGTGTGCGGTCAACGCATCCTTGGCCCGGCTGGCCAGGTGCTTGTCTCGGTCGCTGACCTTGTCGCTCTTGAGCGCGAACTGTGCCACCACCAGCGACTGGTCTTCGCGGGCAAGAACCGCGTAGCCATCCTCGAGGGAATGTTCTGCGAAAGCGGCCAGCATGGCTTCGGCGGCTTCCACCGAATCCACCGGGGCGTCCTTGGAGGTGCTGATGTGCCCCACGGTGCCGTGGTTCACCACGAAAAACACCTCGGCGGACTCATCGGTTCCGTCCGTCTCCCCGGCTCCCCCGGCGTCAACCCACGCTTCACGGAAAACGAGGGTCCCGGCGTCGTCCCTCTTGTACATGCGGACAATATTCGGGTCCAGTCCGGCCAGAATGGTCTGGTTGATTTGTTCGGTGTTGCTCTGCTCGCTCATGAGGTGTGCAGGGTCCTTCCTTGGGTGAACCGGGCCGCAGCGCGACCGTCGAATGGTGCGTTTGCCGCGGCGACGGCCGCCCGCAGATCGTGGCAGGCAGCCTCGATCCGCTCGCACAGCGCGCTGGGGTAGCCGAACTCGATGCGGTGTTGTGCGTACTCGTCTTCGTCGTCAATGTACAGGCCGCGCCCGGCAGCGCGGATCACGTCCAGGTCCATGTCAATCATGTGGAATTCAATGACGTGCGGACGGATCCGGTGCCATGCCAGCTCAATTGCCAGATCGATGTAGATCTGCACGCCGCCCGGGTGCGCGTCATCGAAAAACGTCGCCACCCAGTCGCCGGCGTGCGGGATGAGCATGACGGCGTCGGACTCGGTGTAGAGGGCGGCGCCGGGCCGGGAAATGAACTCGTGCGTGCCCTGGAAGACCCAGTGACCAAACTCGTCAGCGCCCAGATAATGCCCGGGCACCACCCAGTGGGCCGAGCCGTCATACTTGCGGTTGCGGGCGACCACGAGGTCCCCCGGCTGCGGCTGGTCCAGGCCCGCGTGCTGTGCAGTGGCCGTCACAGGATCGGCATCTGCCCGGTGCGCGGGGCACTCTGGCCCGGCAGAGGCCTGGCAAAGGGCACCTTCGTGCCAAGGACCTGTTCGACGACGTCCTGCGCCACCCGCTGTGCCGTCAGCCCCACGCGTTCCAGGACCTCGCCGCGTGTGCCGTGGGCAAGGAATTCCACCGGCAGGCCCACCTCGTTCAACGCGGTGTCGATGCCGGCTGCGCGCAGTTCCTGGCGGATGCGTGAGCCGACGCCGCCGGCCCGCACACCGTCCTCAATCACAATGACAATGCGGTGCCGGGATGCCAGCTGCACAATGGAGCGGGGCACGGGCAGCACCCACCGCGGGTCAACAACAGTTGAGGTCATTCCCTGGTGGCCAATGCGCCGGGCAACGTCCAGGGCCATTTCGCTCATGGCGCCCACACTGACAATGAGCACATCGGTTTGGGGTTCGCCGGCGTCCTTGGGGTTCTCGGCGTCTGCGCGGTTTTCCGGCTCCGAGCGGGCCAGGACGTCCACGCCGTCGTACAAGCGTTCAAGGGCCGCAACTTCCGGGCCAACCTTGCCCTTGGAGTAACGGACCACGCTGGGCGCGTCCTCAATGGCCACGGCTTCGCGCAGTTCCTCGCGCAGCCGCTCGGCGTCCCGCGGAGCAGCCAGGTGCAGACCGGGCACGATTTGGAGCATGGACAAATCCCACATGCCGTGGTGGCTGGCGCCGTCCGGGCCGGTCACTCCGGCGCGGTCCAGGACAATGGTCACCCCGGCCTTGTGCAGGGCGACGTCCATGAGCAGCTGGTCAAAGGCACGGCCGAGGAACGTGGCATAAATGGCCACAACCGGGTGCAGGCCGCCGAAGGCCATCCCGGCCGCCATGGTCAGCGCGTGCTGTTCGGCAATGCCCACGTCAATGACGCGGTCCGGGAACTTCGCCGCGAAATTGGCCAGGCCCACCGGCAGCAGCATGGCCCCGGTGATGGCCACGATGTCTTCGCGTTCTTCTGCGATCTTGGTGATCTCCTCACCAAAGACGCCAGTCCAGGACTTGCCGCTGGCGGCTTCCACGGACACGCCGGTCTCGGGGTTGATGACCCCAACGGCGTGGAATTGGTCGTTGACGTCGGCGCGGGCGGGCGCATAGCCGCGGCCCTTTTCCGTGTAGGCGTGGACGATGACGGGGCCGTTGTAGTTCCTGGCCGTGGTCAGTGCTGTTTCCATGGCTTTTTCGTCGTGCCCGTCAATGGGGCCGATGTACTTCATGCCGAGATCGTCGAACAGTCCTTGGGGCGCCCACCAGTCCTTGACGCCCTTCTTTGCGGCGTGGAGGCTCTTGTAGATGAAGCGGCCGGTGGCATTGCCGTCCTGCAGGCGCTGCTTGCCCCAGTCCATGGAAGCTTCGTACTTCTTGTGGGTGCGCACCTGGTCGATGGCCGGGCGCAGGGAGGCAAGGTAGTCAGCAACCCCGCCGACGGTGGGTGCGTAGGAGCGGCCGTTGTCGTTGACAACGATCACGACCTTGCGGTTCTTGTCCGCGGCGATGTTGTTGATGGCTTCCCAGGTCATGCCGCCGGTGAGGGCTCCGTCGCCAATGACGGCCACCACATAACGGTCATTTTCACCCTTGAGCTGATGGGCGCGCGCAATTCCGTCGGCCCAGGACAGGGATGAGGAGGCGTGGGAGCTTTCGACGATGTCGTGCTCGGATTCGCCGCGGTCTGGGTAGCCCGAGAGGCCTCCCTGCTGGCGCAGTGTGGAGAAGTCCTGCCGCCCGGTGAGAAGCTTGTGGACGTAGGACTGGTGTCCGGTATCAAAGACAATGCTGTCACGGGGGGAATCAAAAATTCGGTGGATGGCCAGAGTCAGTTCCACTACGCCCAAGTTGGGACCCAGATGCCCTCCAGTTTGGGAAACATTGGCAATCAGGAAGGCACGGATTTCCTGGGCGAGGGTCTCTATCTGCCCTTCGCTGAGCTTGCTCAGGTCACGCGGATGCATGATGGTTTCTAACAGTCCCATTGGTACCTCCTGGGTGCACGGTCAACGTCTAACAATATCGCGTCCCGCCGGGCTGCGTGTGCGGGACCGACTCAACCGCGGGAAATTCTTGGTTAAAGCGATCATGGCTGGGTCCAGTTAGCTGCTTGCTTACACATGTCTTGCAGCTGATCCGAAGACTTCGCGTTCGCTATCATTGCCTTCACCACCGGATGCAACAGCCAAACCTGGGCGATGGCGAGTCCCTGGTGCTCATGTCCAAGCGCGAAGCCGATGCCCGGGCAGAACTCCT
>JBBPZC010000038.1:0-4678 GCA_038199275.1 Actinomycetales bacterium | reverse complement strand
TGCGGCGGGACGCGGGGCCTGGTACGAATTTTTCCCGCGCTCGGAGGGTGCCAAGCGGGATCCGACGACGGGGGAATGGATCAGCGGCACTTTCCGCACCGCCGCGCGCAGGCTGCGGGCCGTGGCGGAGATGGGCTTCGACGTTATTTACCTGCCGCCCATCCACCCCATCGGCACCATCAATCGCAAGGGACCCAACAATACGCTCGTGGCCGGGCCGGGCGATCCGGGTTCGCCGTGGGCGATTGGGTCGGCGGCCGGCGGGCATGACGCCATCCACCCCGATTTGGGCACGGAGGCGGATTTTGCCGAGTTTGTGCGCGCCGCGAATGACCAGGATCTGGAGGTTGCGCTGGATTTGGCGCTGCAGTGCGCCCCCGATCACCCGTGGGCCACGTCCCATCCGGAATGGTTCACCACGCGCGTGGACGGCACCATCGCCTACGCCGAAAACCCGCCCAAGAAGTACCAGGACATCTATCCGCTGAACTTCGACAACGATCCGGTCGGGCTGAGTGCGGAAATCCTGCGCATTGTGCGGCTGTGGATTGATCGCGGCGTACGGATTTTCCGCGTGGACAACCCGCATACCAAGCCCGTCTGGTTCTGGGAGTGGCTCATTGGCATCATCAATGCCGAGAGGCCCGACGTCGTTTTTCTCGCCGAGGCGTTCACCCGCCCGGCGATGATGGCAGCCCTGGGAAGGGCCGGATTCCAGCAGTCGTACAGCTACTTCACGTGGCGCAATACCAAGGAGGAGCTGGAGGAGTACCTGGTGCATGTGAGCCGGGAGTCGGCCGGGTATTTCCGACCCAACTTCTTCGTGAACACCCCGGACATCCTCACCGAGTACCTGCAGTACGGCGGGCCCGCGGCGTTCAAGATCCGCGCCATCCTCGCCGCCCTGTCCAGTCCGTTATGGGGCATGTACGCCGGTTACGAATTGTATGAACACGTGGCGCGCCCCGGTGCCGAGGAAAACATTGACAACGAGAAATACGAGTACAAGGACCGTGACTTCGCGGCGGCCGAGGCCGCGGGGAAGTCGCTGGCCCCGTTCATCACACTGCTCAATGGCATCCGCCGCGCGCACCCGGCCCTGCTGGACTTGGCGAACCTGAGCCTGCACGAATCCACGGATCCGGCAACGCTGGTTTTCAGCAAGCACAAAACCATCGCCGCCACGGCCACGGAGCCGGCCCGCAAGGACACCATCATTGTGGTCATCAACGTGGATCCGCACAGCATGCGCGAAGGTGAGGTCGTCCTGGACCTGGACGCGCTGGAACTGGACGGGCTCTCCCCGGATGGGACGTTCATTGTGGATGAGCTCATCACGGGGGCAACCTGGAATTGGGGGAAACGGAATTACTTCCGGCTCGATGCGCACATGGAGCCGGCCCATGTATTGCACATAAGGCGGTAAGGAACCATGGCCTTCACGTTCAACAACAGTGCACCATCGTTCAATCTGAACGCACCGGGACTCACCCATGACCCGCACTGGTACCGGAAGGCCGTTTTCTATGAGGTGCTGGTGCAGAGCTTTGCCGATTCGGACGGCGACGGGTACGGGGACTTCTCCGGGCTGATCGGACGTTTGGACTACTTGCAGTGGCTCGGCATCGACTGCCTGTGGCTGCCGCCGTTCTTTGACTCTCCCCTGTTGGACGGCGGCTACGATGTCCGCGACTTCTATACCGTCATGGAGCGTTACGGCACCGGTTCCAGTTTCAAATCGCTTGTCACACAGGTCCACGAACGCGGGATGCGGATCATCATCGACCTGCCGTTGAACCACACCTCGGACCAACACCCGTGGTTCAAGGCATCCCGGCAGGATCCGGCGGGCCCCTTCGGCGACTTCTACATGTGGAGTGACACCACTGAGTTGTACAGGGACGCCCGGGTCATCTTCCTCGACACGGAGGAATCGAACTGGGCGTTCGATCCGATCCGGAGGCAGTTCTTTTGGCACCGTTTCTTCAGCCATCAGCCGGATTTGAACTTCCGGAACCAGGCCGTGTCCGACGCCATCTTTGACGTGGTCCGTTTCTGGCTGGCCCAGGGCATTGACGGTTTCCGGGCCGACGCCATCCCTTACCTGTTCGCAGAGGACGGCACCAACTGCGAGAACCTGCCGGAAACACACCAGTTCCTGGTGGACATGCGTGCCATGGTCGACGCCGAGTTCCCCGGCAGGATTATCATCGCCGAGGCGAACCAGATGCCGCACGAGGTGGTTGATTACTTCGGCACCACCGAGGCCCCCGAATGTCATATGGCCTTCCACTTCCCGATCATGCCGCGGCTCTACTTCGCGCTGCGTGACCAGAAGGCGGCGCCCATCATCGAGACGATGGCGAACACGCCGCGGATCCCGCAGGGCGCCCAATGGGGGACGTTTTTGCGCAACCATGATGAGCTCACCCTGGAGATGGTCACGCCCACCGAGCGTGAGGCCATGCTGGGCTGGTATGCCCCGGATTCCCGGATGCAGGCAAATATTGGCATCCGACGCCGGCTGGCCACTTTGCTGGATAACTCCCGTGCCGAGATTGAGCTGATCAACGCGCTCCTGCTCGCCCTGCCCGGCAGCCCCTTCCTCTATTACGGGGATGAGATCGGCATGGGGGACAACATCTGGCTCGATGACAGGGACGCCTCCCGCACCCCCATGCAGTGGAACCCCGACCGCAACGCCGGCTTCTCCAACGCTGATCCCGGCAAGCTGTTCCTTCCCGTGGTGCAGTCGCTGGTCTACCACTACAACCACGTCAACGTCGAGGCCCAGATGGCGCATGGCAGTTCGCTGCTGCAATGGAACAAGCAGATCCTGCGGGTGCGCAAGGCCCATTCCGCCTTTGGCCTGGGACGCTATGAAAATGTGTCCTGCTCCCACGATTCGGTGTTGGCTTTTCTACGCGTGCTGCCCGTGGGCAACCTCGAGGACGAACAGCCGGAGACCATCCTTTGCATTTTCAACCTCTCCCAGCACCCCTCCGCGGCCACCGTCACCGTCCCGACGCTGGCCAGGCGCGGTCTGCGGGACATCTTTGGCGGGGATCCCTTCCCCGGAATTGACGACGACGGCCAGCTCACCTTGACGCTGGGGTCCTACGACTTCTTCTGGCTCCGTGTGCGCTCGCAGGCATCCAACATTTTGTCCACGCAGACGCAGGCCATGCCAATTGTTGACGGCACGGAATCCGGCTACTGATGGCCGCGCCTCTACTGGAGTTGTTGGGGCAGTGGCTGCCGCGCCAACGCTGGTATCCACGCAAGGGCAGCTCCGGCGCGCAGCTGAGCATTGCCGGGCGCTATGAAGTGCCGTCGCTCCGCCCCGAGGTCACGCTGCTCGTGCTTCTTATCAAGGTGGACTTTCCCTCGCCCGGCCCTGTCCAGGACAAGAACGACGCCGGGCCGGGCCTGACGCTGCAGGTCCCCTTGAGCATTCATCAAGACGGCGCAGATGTACCAGATAACGTTGCGCCCAGCCTCGCCGGCGACGACGCGGCAGGTCCGGGCTCGTATGTAGGCGAGATTGCCCCGGATCGGCAATGGCCCGGTGGAAAGGTGCATGACGGACTTGCCGACGCCGAGTTTCTGCAGGCTGTTCTCACGCAGCTGGCTGAAGGAGATCCGGCCATGGGCGGGTTGCGGCTTTGGCGAAACCCGGACATCGGCTTGGAGGCAGGCGCGCCGGCAAGCGGCCTCAGGCTGGTGACAACCGAACAGTCCAACAGCTCGGTTATTTTTGATGTCGGAGGAAGGACGTTGATCGCCAAATTCTTCCGGGTGGTTCACGCGGGGATGCACCCGGAAGTTGAAATCGGGAAGGCACTGGGCCGCCCCGGGGAGCAGGGACGGGGCTTGAAGGTTCCGGCCCTTCAAGCCGTGGCGAGCTCGGCGGACGGAAACATGACGCTGTTTGTAGTCCACGACTTTATTGCCGGGGCCAGAGACGGCTGGGAAGTTGCCTTGGCTGCTGCCGCGTCAGGTGCAGACTTTTCAGAAGATGCACGCGCCATCGGCGTGGAACTGGCCAAGGTGCATGCCAGCCTCCGTCGCAGCCTGGCCGTCCACCCGGTCAAGGGTGATGCCGTGGCCGCCTTCACCCAAGCCGTGGGGGTCAGGCTGGAGCGGGCCTGGGGACTGGCCGGTGCCGCCGTCGGGCCCTACGAGGTGCAGCTGCATAAAGTTGTGGCACAGCTGGACCAAATAAAATCCTTGTCTCCGTTGCAGCGCATCCACGGGGATCTGCACCTTGGCCAGCTCTTGTTCCGCGAATCAGATCCGGGGAAGGGCTGGTACATCCTCGATTTTGAGGGCGAGCCGCTGCGGCCCCTGGCTGATCGCGGCGCTCTGGACGTGGTGCTGCGGGACCTCAGCGGAATGCTGCGCTCCTTCGACTATGCGGCCGCGCAGGCTGCGGCGGGCAAGCCGGCTGCAAGCGCCGCTGCACTGTGGGTCCAGAACTGTTCGGCCGCATTTATAGCAGGGTATGAAAGCGTCATCAAGGAGCACATTTCACGCACCGATCCGCTTTTCGTGGCATTGTGGCTGGACAAGGCCCTTTATGAGGTTGTTTATGAACTGCAAAACCGGCCCGGATGGGTGTGGGTGCCGGTAAATGCGGTGCGGGAATTGTTTCAATCAAGGGAAAGTGGTGTGACAT
>JBBPZC010000037.1:0-6729 GCA_038199275.1 Actinomycetales bacterium | reverse complement strand
ATGACTCAATCCAAACACGCGGCTGATCATTCTGCGTCCAATAGCGGCCGGGATCACCTATGAAGTTGCTTGCCGTGTCCGACGGCGGCCGGCCCGCCTTGCGCTGAGCGCCAGGCAGGCTAGGAGATGGCGGTGAAAGGTAACCCATCCAAGCATTGCAGCTGCCCGCATGCGAGGCCATCGACCATTTATTGCCTCATAGCAATACATCGGGGAAGCTGAACCGTTGACAGCGCGGAATGTGCCGTGTTCTGATGTTAAAGCTGATTGCAGCACTAGCTGCAGCACCGTAAATTTCGACCTGTGAGGAGGACCCAATGATTGTTCGCGCAGCCCTTAACGCCCAAAACATCCATGCAGTTCTCCACAGGAGTCGATTCACCCATGAAGTTTTCTGCTGACCAACAGCACTTCGAAAAAATCCCCCGCAAGTCCGCAAAGCGCAGCAACACCCGTTTGGGTGAAGCATTTTCCGGCGCCCCCGACCGTCCCGCCGACTGGAACATCCTGGATGACTCCCTCGGCGAGAACCAGCGCTGGTCCACGTGGCCGGAGCTGGAGCGGCTCATGCGCGGACCAGCACCCTATCCGTCCTTCGTCATTGAGGACGCCGCCGCCATTGACACCGTCCTTGGCGTCCTGAAAACGGGCAAGGAGGCGGACGTTTTCCTTGTCGAGCGCGCCACCAATTCCCGGCGCACGCTTCTGGCCGCCAAACGATACCGCGGCACGGAACAGCGCCTGTTCCACCGCTCCAGCGCCTACACGGAGGGCCGCACCGTTCGGCGTTCACGGGATACACGCGCGCTCAAGACCGGCAGCAGCTACGGCCGTGAGGTTGAAGCGGCGCTGTGGGCGGACGCCGAATGGAAGCACCTGCGCATGGCCCACGAAAATGGCATACCTGTGCCATATCCGGTGCAGATTCTCGGCACCGAAATCATGATGGAGTTCATTGAGGATCCTGCCCATCCCGGCGCAGCAGCACCCAGGCTGCAGTCGGTCCATCCGGGTCCTGCGCAGCTGGAGCACTACTGGGATCAGCTGGTGGAGGCCATGACGACGTTCGCACGGCTGGGCTTTGCCCACGGCGACCTGTCACCGTACAACGTTCTGGCGGCCGGGGACCGGCTCGTGGTCATCGATCTGCCGCAGCTGGTTGATCTGGCCGGAAACCTGCAGGGCACCGACATGTTGGCCCGGGACTGCAGAAACATGTGCGCGTGGTTCAACGCCCGCGGCATGGACGTCGACGACGGGGAGCTTCTGGGAATGCTGCTTGCCTCGACCTGGTAACGGATTGCTGGCAAGGAGTCAGTGGCGTCCGGTGGGGCGGGCGTCACTGCTGCCCCGCCGGGCTCCATCACTTCCTGGTGAGCCGCCCCGGCAGAAACGGCAGCCACGGTGCGCGATACTGCAGCGGCCCGGATTCTCCCGGTTCGAGAGTGATGGTCGCCTGCCCAAAAGTCCAGAGGCGGTTGTGCAGATAAATGCTGAACTCAGCGTTTCCGCGAACCTTCCAATTGCGGGTGCCCCACTGGGTTGGCTGGGCCACGCCGTCAACGGTCACAGTGGGTTTGGGATACCAGCCCAACTTCGGCTTGCGCAGGGTCAGTTCAACGAGGCGGAGTTCTTGTGCAGATTCAGTCACGCTGTCAGCCTATCGACCCGCACCACACATCAGGAACTGAAGTCCGACGGCGCCACGCATGTTGCGCCGCAGCCCTCCGCGCCGATGGGGGCAAAGGAAATATTCATTCACCGAGCTTGTGCGTCTGCAGTTGACCGGCACGATGCTGCGCAACGCTTTCGACCAAGTGGGCGGCGTTGACCGGGGTGCGGAGCAGATATGCCGTTTCCGCCAGCGCCTCGTAGTCCTCCAGCGACATGAGAACGGCACTGCCCTTTTTCGAAATAATCTCCACTGGCATCCGGTCATTATTAACTTGGTCAATCAGATGAAACAAATTGGCCCTGGTTTCAGATGCTGTATTAGCCACCAAACCCTCCTTGGTGGTGCCGGATATTGTACCAATCAGCTAATCGCGTCCCCCTATTCATCGACCGCCCGCCGCATCTGCCAACTCCGTTCAGGCGCCAACGCGGACAGGAAGTCCTCGTCATGGCTGGAAACAACCAGTGCACCCTTGTAGTCGGCGAGCGCCGAAACAAGTTGCTCCGTGGATACCAGGTCAAGGTTGTTCGTTGGCTCATCCAGAAGCAGCAGCTGCGGCGCCGGGCTGGCCAGCAGGATCCGTGCCAACGCCACCCGGAACCGTTCGCCACCGGACAACTCAGCCACGGCCTGATTGACCAGGTCCCCGCGGAAGTGGAAGCGCGCCAGCGCTTCCCTGACTTCGGCCAGGACCGCACCCGGTGCTGCGGCACGGATGTTCCCCAACACCGTGGCGGCGTCATCGAGTCCCTCCCACGAGTCCCCCTCACCCGAGGAACCGCTGCGCTGGCGCAGATATCCCACCGGCACGGCAGCCAGTGGAACAAGGGCTTCGAGCAGGGTCGTCTTGCCCACGCCGTTGGGCCCCGTCAGCGCCACTCGCTCAGGTCCGCGCAGGGACAGGCGCGAATCGGGGCCAAGCCAGGTTCCGGCGTCGTACATCTCCCCCAATGCCACCACCGAGGAGGGCGCATCGAGCACCGTCCGGCCCGGCGGGACCGACGTGTCCGGCAGCCCGATCCGAATCCGGGTCTCGGCGGGAATGGCGTCGCGGGCGTCGGACAGGGCCGCGAGCGCCCCCGATTCGCGGTCCCCCATGGTGCCGCGCGTCTTGCCGGCTGACTCCTCCGCCCGCTTCCGTAACTCATTGGCCAGGATCTTGGGCAGGGAATCAGCAGCCTTGCGTCCTTGTTTGGCGCGGCGGGCGATCTTCGTTTCGGCCTCAATGCGCTGGCGTTTCTCGGTGGCGAGCCGGGCACCGGCGTCTCGGACGGCGCGCTGGGAGGTTTCCCGTTCGGCAGCCAGCTCCGCCTGGTACACATCCCAATTGCCGCCGTGCCGGATGAGTTCCACCCGATCACCGGCCCAGGCCCGGCTGCGCACGGGGCGCAGCTCGGCGATGGCGTCGACGCGTTCGAGCAGGGCCTTGTCATGTGTGGCGACCACAAGCGTGCCCCGCCACCGTTCCACGGCCAGATACAGCCGGTTACGGGCGGTGCGGTCCAGGTTGTTGGTGGGTTCATCGAGCAGGGTGATGGGCCGGGCGGCAAGTTCCAGTCCCGCCAGTGCGGTGATCATGGCTTCGCCGCCGGAGAGCGTCCCTAGGGTGCGATCCAGGAAGTCCGGCCCCGAAGCGGGCAGCCCGTAGCCGGCGAGCAGGGCGACGGCGCGTTCCTCCAGATCCCAGTCATCGCCGATCAGCTCCAGGTTTTCTGCCATGTTCGCCTCGGACCCGGCCAGAACCTCGGCGAGCGCACGGCGCTGTTTCGCCATGCCGAGCAGTTCCGTGACGGTCGCCTCCGTGCGCAGGGTCAGCTTTTGAGGCAGGTAACTGATGTCCGACGTCGTCACAACAGTGCCGCGCTCCGGTGCCAGTTCGGCGGCAATCAAGCGCAGCAAGGCGGTCTTGCCTGTGCCATTGGGGCCGACCAGGCCGGTGCGGCCTGCGGCAATGACCGTTGTCAGTTCGGTGAAGACGGGGGTGCCATCAGCCCACGCAAAGGTGAGATTGGACAGCGAAATGGGGTGGGTGTTCTGCATGGTTCTCCTCGGGCGATGAAGGCGCCGGGGAGGACAGGCCGGACCCTTGCGGGCGGGCGTGCATCGCTGCGGCGCTGGTTAGGCGAAGGCGAACCAAATCTTCAACGGAATTTCCTCACAAAGGGGACAGAACTTTTCCAGTGTCCCACGATGGGCGGCGGGGTTGTCAACCAGGGCAGCCATCGGCGGTCGGGCCCCGCTGGTCGAGCTGGTCGCGACCCGGATCTCGTCGGGCTCGATCAGCGGGACTGGCTGAATCGCAGTCTCCAGCTTCATGCTCTACTGTGCAGGGGTGACCCTTGCCTCTGAACAGTTTGCCCCCGAACAGCTCACAAGTGCGGCCGCCGATTGGTGGCAGGCCGTGCTTGCCGGCTTCACCCGCACCGAAGTGCCCAGCTTTCCTCCAGCCATCCTGCTCACCATCGTGGCGGCCGCCGTTGTGCTGAGCATTCCGCGGCTGACGTGGCGCTGGTTCGGCCTCTACGTGACCTTTGTGCACGAACTCGGCCACGCCTTCGCCGCCCTCATGACCGGACGAGTGGTGCATGGCTTAAGGATCGGTCTGGACCATTCGGGCCAGTTGGTCAGTAGGGGCAGGCGTGGCTTCAGCGCCACCTGGTCAGGTTTTTGGGGCTACCCGGCCCCGGCTGTGGTGGGCTTGGCGCTCGTCTGGTCGGTGTCGGCTGGTTGGGCCGGGGCGGGCGCATCCATCGGCGCGCTCGTCCTGCTTGTTGCGCTGCTTTTCCTCCGCAATTTCACCGGCATCATGGTGGCGTTGCTCAGTGCCGCCGTGGCCCAGTGCCTGGTCATGTTCACCACCCCGGAAACCGTCAGCTGGGTGGTCCTGGGCCTGGGCATTGCGCTGGGGGTGGGCTCCGTGCGCGACTTCTTCAAGGTCGCAGCCGTGCACACCCGACGCCGCGCCCAGCTGGCAAACTCCGACGCGCACATCCTCGCCCAGGCGACCGGAACGCCGTCGTTCATCTGGCTCACGGGGTTTGCACTGGTCATCGGAGCCTGCGCCGCAGCCTCCGGCTGGCTCGTGTGGGGCCTGCTGGCCCGCTAAACGGTCCCCTTCACGGCGCTCCCCTTAACGGCATAGTGGAGATGGACGACGCCGTTGTCGAAGGCCTGCTGTCCCAGCAGTTCCAGCCGGGTTGCGTAGTTCTCGGGAAGCATGGGCTTGCCTCCGCCCACGAGGATGGGTGAGAGGAACATGTGGATCTCATCAACCAGTCCGGCCCGCAGCGCGTCCGCCGCCAAATCCGCGCCGCCGATGGAGATGTCCTCCTCCGATTCTGCCTTCAACGCGCGGATGGCCTCCGGATCGAAACTGCGCTCAAGCCGGGTCCGGGCGGTGTCCACGGCTTCCAAGGTTGCGGAGAACACCACTTTGTCGGTGCCATGCCAGATGGCTGCGTAGTCGCGCATCACCTTGATCTCATCCGGCTGGCCGTAAATCTGTTCCCACACCTTCATGGTTTGGTACAGGCGGCGCCCGTAGAGGTAGGTGCCGATGCCCCGCTCCAGGTTGTTGACGTAGCTGTGCACGTCGTCGTCGGGCATGGCCCAGTTGAAGCTGCCCTCGCGGTCTTCGATGAATCCGTCCAACGATGTCATTGCGGCGTAGATGAGCTTGGCCATGGCGGCGGCCTCCTGATGGCTGTATTGCTGATGCCCTCAATTATTCGCTTGTGGGAGCGTAGCGGGAAGCTATTTTCCCAACTTCTTCAGCAGCCATTTGATGGCCGCATCGCTTGGATTACCGAACGGATTCTCATCCACCACATACGTCCAGGTGGTGGAGCCGCTGCGGATCCCGGCGGCTTCCAGGTCCACCCGGCCCTCCACAACCTCAAGTGATTCAACGGTTTCCAGCGCGCCGGCGTGGGCATCCTCAAGGAAGCCCTCGAAGGTCCTGATGGTTTCGCGGCGGAATTCATCCAGCGGGTTTTGCCGTCCCAGGGCGCGCAGGTGGATGGCGGCACGCTGTTCCGAGAGCATCGCCAGATGGTCGCTCCACTGTGCATCCAGTTCAAAGAGGACGACGGCGGTGCACACGCGGGCGAGCTCTTCCTCACCCAGCAGCCTGAGCAGTTCGTCCAGGCGGGGACCGACGGCGATGCTGTCCAAAATATCGAGGGCAGCCAGGGACTCGTGCAAGATCGGGTCGCGTTCGGCGAGCACGACCTTGCGTTGGTAGGCGATGAGTTCGTTGTATTTCCAGGAGTTTTGTTGTGTGGTGAAGCGTTCCTGTTCCGCGAGCCGCTGGGCCCGGTCCAGGAGCTTGGCGATGCCCGCCTTGGGGACCAGTCCGGCGTCGTCCATGTCCTGGGCAACGGCATCGGTGAGTTCCAGGCCGTGCGCTTCCTGCCCGTTGGCGGCCGGGTCCTCCATGCTGGAGAAGATGACGCTGGCGCCCGGATCACCCTGCCGGCCGGCGCGGCCGCGGAGCTGGGCGTCCAGACGCGGCGAGTGGAAGCGCCCCACAATGATGACCAGCAGCCCGCCGAGTGCGGCGACGTCGCTGTGGGCGCCACGGTTTGCCGGGGAACCGCCGAGCAGGATGTCGGTGCCGCGCCCGGCCATCTGGGTGGAGACGGTGACCGCGCCGCGCCGCCCGGCCTGGGCAATGATCTGCGCCTCGAGGTGGTCGTTGCGGGCGTTCAACACCTGCACTTCGGCGCGGCGTGCGGTGAGGTCGGCGGCGAACCGTTCGGAAGTGGCGACGTCGTGGGTGCCGATCAAAACGGGCTGGCCCGTGGTGTGGGCTGCGAGCGCGGCCTGGATGACGGCGGTGTCACGTTGGGCGGCCGTGGCGTAAATCTGGTCCGGCCGGTCCTGGCGGATGCACGGTTTGTGGGACTCGATGCGCCCTGCGTCGAGCTCATAGTTGGTGCGCAGGTATTCGGAAACGGCCACCGCGGTGCCGCTCATGCCGGTGGCCTGCGTGAAGGACTTGATGAGGTCGCGCACCAGCAGTTGGTCCAGGATCTCGCCCTGTTCGGTCCTGT
>JBBPZC010000036.1:0-6285 GCA_038199275.1 Actinomycetales bacterium | reverse complement strand
GTCCACCCGTTCCGGGAAGGCAACGGCCGCACCATGCAGGCGGTGCTTTTGCAGCTAGGTCACCAGGCCGGCTACCGGATAAGCTTTGAGAAGGTCTACAAGGATTTCAACCTGGCGCGGGATACCGGTGTGGTGGGGGTTTCCGTGAATCAGCACGAGAACCAGACCCGCCTGCGCTACCTGCTCGACGCGGCTACTACATCGCTGGCCGGGGCTGCCGGCTTGCTGGCCCGTCTTCCCAGCCAGGCGCAGCCCTTGGCGGCACCCACGCTGGAAGTAGCCCGTCTGGAGGCGCTGCGCGAGCTCCTGGACTCCGGCATTTCCTCCCTCGCCTCCGGCCTGGTGTTCATGGCGCTCACGGCCGTGTCCATCTTCACCCTGGACTGGGTTACCGGGCTGCTGGTGCTGGCCTCGGCGGTGCCCATGTTCTTCCTCTCGCGCTTATACCAAAAGCGTTCGCAGGCCGCCTACCGCGCCTCCCGCGTGGTCTCGGCCCGCCTCATTGTCCACTTCATTGAGACCATGACCGGCATCCGCGCCGTGAAGGCGTTTCGCCGCGAGAGGGACAACGCGGCCCGTTACGACGAGCTCGCTGAGGACTACCGCCGCGTCACCGTCCGTTCCATCAACTTGAACGGCGTGTTCCAGCCGGGGCTGGTATTCATTGGCAACGTGGCGGTGGCGGCGGTGCTGCTGGTGGGCGGGTTCCGGGTGCTCGACGGCGTCCTCGAGGTTGGTGCGCTGCTCGCCCTGCTGCTGGCCACCAAGCGCTTCTTCCAGCCGCTGGCCCAGATGGCCATGTTCTACAACTCCTTCCAATCGGCACAGGCCGCGCTGGAGAAGGTGTCCGGTTTGTTGGAGGAGACGCCCACGGTCCGCCCGCCGCGCAACCCGGTTGCGCTGCCGGACGCCCACGGAGAGATCCGGTTCACGGACGTCGAGTTCGGCTACGGTGCCGGGCCGGTGATCCTGCCGCGCATGGACCTGCACATCCCGGCGGGTCAGACGGTCGCCGTCGTCGGTGCCACCGGCGCCGGGAAGTCCACCCTGGCCAAACTCATGGCGCGTTTTTATGACGTGACCTCCGGTTCCCTGACGCTCGACGGCGTGGAGTTGCGTGAGCTGTCCACCGCCGACCTTCGCCGTGCCGTGGTCATGGTGACGCAGGAGGCGTTCCTGTTCAGCGGCACGGTGGCCGAAAACATCGCCCTGGGCCGGCCGTCGGCCACGCGGGAGGAAATTGAGGCCGCAGCCCGCGACGTGGGCGCCGACGGGTTCATCCGCTCCCTGCCCGACGGCTACGGCACCGACGTGAACAAGCGCGGCGGTCGGGTCTCCGCAGGGCAACGGCAGCTGATCTCCTTCGCGCGCGCATTTCTGGCCGACCCGGCGGTGCTCATCCTGGATGAGGCAACCTCGTCGCTGGACATTCCTTCCGAACGGGCGGTGCAGGACGGGCTGGCCAAGCTGTTGCGCCACGGCAGCAGCCGCACGGCATTGATCATCGCCCACCGGCTCTCCACCGTGGCCATTGCCGACCGAGTGCTCGTGGTGGATGGGGGTCGGATCGTCGAGGACGGCACCCCGGCCGAACTGCTCGCCGGCGGCGGCCGGTTCGCCGATCTGCATGGTGCGTGGCAGGACTCCCTGGTCTGACGGTCGCCGCCTGAGACCACGCCCGCCCAGCACGCTAGGGGCGCTCTGGCTCTTCGTGGGCCTCGGGAATCTTGGGTATTGTGCCCGTTGGCGGTGGCGGGGGTGTGACGAAGGATGGGTAGTCATTCTCGGCGGAGTATTGCAGGAATGACAGGTGGGCCTCGTACCGGTCAAGAACATCGTTGATGACCTGCTGCTGGGTCAGGCCCATCAGGTCATAGCCCTCTGTTCCGGTCTGCGTGAACACCTCCAGACGGAAGTACACGTCAATTTCGCGTTGTACGCTGCGTCCGCCAAACATGGGAACCGGGGCTTCAACCGCTGCCACCCGGTAATGGAATTGCCGGTGATCGGGCAAGTTGACCACCAGGGTGTGTTCCATGATGCCTGTCTCGGCGTTGAGTATGGCGCTCAGCCCGCCCTCGTAGCCCAGACGCTTGAACTCGCTGGCCACATCCTTCAGCGCCGGGGACACCACCTTGTCCACGAATTGGGCAACGGACTTCTTGGAGGGATAGGAACGCACCTGGGCCAGTCGCTGCCGCCAGGTCTTTTCCGGGATCTGGCCGCCGGTAGCTGCAATGGAGCGCCGGTGCATGACCTGCCCCTCGCGTTCGCCACGCTCCATGCGCAGGACCTTTGAAAATGACGCCATGACCAGATAGGCGATGACTGTCACCGGCAGGGCGAAGATCAGTGTTGCGTATTCCATGGTGACCACACCGCCGGCCATCAGCATGGCCACGGTCAGCAGCGCCGTGAGCAGCGCCCAGAAAATGCGCAGCCACTTGGCGCCGTCCACGGCAGGGTCGGGAATCGAGGAGGAGAAGTTGGACATCACCATCGCCCCTGAGTTGGCGCTGGTCAGGTAGAACAACAGCCCGGACAGTGTGGCCAGTCCGATCAGGAACGGTGCACCGGGGAACATCTCCAGCAGCGCATACCAGCCGTGCTCGGGATTGTCGACAGCCGTTTGGGCAAACGCCGTGTCCCCATCCAGCACCTTGCGCATGGCGCTGTTGCCAAAAATCGAGACGATGAAGAAGTCACACAACACCGGGGCGGTGATGGCGGCGATGACAAACTCACGCAGGGTCCGGCCGCGGGAGATCCGGGCCAGGAAGAGACCAACAAAAGGACCCCACGCCAACCAAAATGCCCAGAAGAAGAGCGTCCACCCCGCCATCCATTCCGCACCGTCGGGTTCGTAGGCGAAGGTTGCCAGGGTGCGTTCGGGAAAGGTGAAGATGAAGCGGCCAATATTTTCAACCAAGGCGTTGAGCAGAAAGGATGTTTCCCCGGTGATCAGGATGTACAGCATCATGGCACCGGCGGCCCACAGGTTCAACTCGGAAACGATACGGATGCCCTTGTCCACGCCCGAGGTGCACGCCGCAACTGTCATGATCACGGCAACCACCACCAGCGCAATCTGCAGGGCGAGGCCTTCCTGCAGACCGAAGATCATGGCAAATCCAACGTTGAGCAGGACCACGCCAATACCCATGGAAGTGGCCACACCAAACACGGTGCCCACCAAGGTGACTATGTCAATGGCATCTCCGAGGCCCCCGCGCACCCGCTTGCCCAGGAGCGGGTAGAGCGCGGCCCGGATGGACAACGGCATGCCCCAGCGGTAGGAAAAATAGCCCATCGCCATGCCCAGCAGCGCATACATGGCCCATCCTGCGATGCCGTAGTGGAACATGGTCCACACCACCGCATCTTGGGCCGCGGCAGCCGACTCGGGGGTGGCTGCGGGCGGGGTCATGTATTGGGTGATTGGTCCGGTGACGGAGAAAAAGAGCATGTCAATGCCGACGCCGGCGGCGAAGAGCATGGCAACCCAGGTGAACAGGTTGTATTGGGGCCGGGAGTGGTCCGGCCCCAGGCGGACACTGCCTTCCTTGGAGAGGGCAACCCACAGTACAAAGATCACCACCAGCGTGATGGTCAGGACGTAATACCAGCCAAGGTTTGTGGCAATCCAGGTCACCACCGTATGCATGATGCTCTCGGCCTGAGCCGGCATGAGCATGGCCCACGCCGAGAACGCCAGAACAATCACGGCCGAGACGATCAGCACAAGCCAGTTGACTTTCGGTCCCCGCTGGACGGCGAGTTCGGCCGGCGCCTTGGCCAGAAGCTCACTGCTGGTCATCGGAGGACGCTTGTCCTCATTGCTTGCGCTCTTGCGCGGATCGGTGACGCCGAATTGGCTGCGCTCCACCATGTCGCGCGGTTTTTCGTTCCCTGCCTGCTGTTCATCGCCTGGAGTGGTCATGGACACATCCTTTACGCTGTTGAGCCGTTCAGATTCCCATGCTAGTCACTCAAACACTCCATGGGTGGAATTATCGGATCGTGACGGATCTATTCCGTCCACGCCGGTAGCCTTGCTGAAGAGACCTCAACGAAAGCGAAAACCATGCCCCACTTCGACCTCGTCATCATCGGCACCGGTTCCGGCAACTCCATCCCCGGACCGGAATTCGATCATTGGAACATTGCCATCGTCGAAGACGGCCTGTTCGGCGGCACGTGCCTGAACGTTGGCTGCATCCCCACCAAAATGTTCGTCCACCCCGCGGAATTGGCTGACGCCGCCCGGCACGGGCGTGCCCTGGGCATCGACGCACAGGTGAATTCCGTGGACTGGCCCGGGATCAGGGACCGCATTTTCCGCCGGATCGATGCCATTGAAGACGGCGGGCGCCAGTATCGAGAGGGCCCGGAGTGCCCCAACATCACGGTCTTTGCCGGGCGGGGAACGTTTACCGGGCACAAGGCCCTGCACGTTGCCCTGCACGACGGCGGCACCTCCGAAGTGACCGGTGACCGTTTTGTGCTGGCTGCCGGTTCCCACGCCGTGGTGCCGGACATCCCCGGGCTGCCCTCGAGCGCCGGCCCGTCCTCCAGCGCGGACCTTGCCGCCAACACCAGCGTCCACACCTCCGACACCATCATGCGGTTGGCGGATCTGCCCAAGAGCATGGTGATCCTGGGCGGCGGCTATATCGCGGCCGAATTCGCGCATGTGTTTTCCTCGTTCGGTGTGCACGTCACCCAGATTGCCCGCGGGACGCGGTTGCTGAAGTCGCAGGACACCGACGTGTCCGAGCAGTTCACGAAGGAGGCCGCGGCGCGTTACACCGTCCTGTTCGAGACCAAGGTGAGGGCCGTGGAGGACTCGGGTGACGGCGTCGTACTTCAAGTGGAAGGACCACACGGCCCGGGGACAGTGGCGGCGGACGTGCTGCTGATCGCGACCGGCCGCAAGCCCAACGGGGCGGGACTGGACGTGGAGAAAACCGGCGTGGCGCTGGACGAACATGGCCGGGTGGTGGTGGATGAGCAGCAGCAGACCGCCGTGGAGGGCATTTACGCGCTGGGGGATATTTCCTCCAAATACCAGCTCAAACACGTGGCCAACCACGAGGCCAAGGTGGTCAAGCACAACCTGGCGAACCCGGACACGCCCATCAGTTCCGACCACCGCTTTGTGCCGGCTGCCGTGTTTACCGATCCGCAGATTGCCTCTGTCGGCATCACCGAACGGCATGCGGTCAAGGCCGGCATTCCGTATGCGGTCAAGGTTCAGAACTATGGGGACATTGCCGCGGGTTGGGCGCGCGAGGACAGCGGTCATTTCCTGAAGGTTCTTGCCGATCCGCAGACCGGGCTGCTGCTGGGAGCGCACGTGATTGGGCCGGAGGCGGCCACCGTGATTCAGCCGCTGATCCAGGCCATGCATTTTGGCCAGAGCGCGCACGAGGTGGCCCGCGGTCAGTATTGGATCCACCCGGCGCTGTCCGAGTTGGTTGAGAACGCGCTGCTGGGACTGCCGGAACCGAGCTGATCGTGGGCTGCATCCGGCGCGCGCTCTGATCCGCCATGGTCAGCCTTCCCGTTTGCCCGCTGCCCGGACCAGCCCCATCTCGTAGGCTTGCACCACTGCCTGGACCCGGTCCCGCACGCCGAGTTTCGCCAGCACCCGGTCCGGCACGCCGAGTTTCACCTGGACCCGGGCAATGTGCGTCTTCACGGTGGTTTCCGCCAGAAACAGTGCCCGTCCGATCTCGGCGTTGCTGGCACCCTTGGCCAGTTGCCGCAGGACCTCGATTTCGCGGTCGGCGAGGTGGGCAAATGCTTGGGGCACACCGCCGTCGTCCGGGGCAGGAGAACACATGTAGGTCTCAATCAGGCGCCGGGTTATGGCCGGGGAGAGCATGGCATCCCCGCTCATGACCTCCCGCACTGCCGCACTGCCGCAACGAGCTTCTCAGGCGGGGTGTCCTTGAGTAGGAATCCGGCAGCACCGGCCCGCAAGGCCTCATAGACGTGCTTGTCGGCGTCGAAGGTGGTCAGCACGATGACGCGCAGCGGCAGGGTGCTGCGCTTGGTGCACATGCTCGTGGCGGCCGAGATTCTCGAGACGCTGAGCCTGTGCGCGATGGCCGCGGGCGCGGTGGTGGCCGCCGTCGGCATTCTGCGCTCGACTCAGGCGGCCAGCCACCCGGGGACCCCGCGGGAACAGCAGCACAGCCTTGACCGCGAGCGCCTGCAGCGGCACAAACAGCAACGTCAGCCAAGGCCGGTATGAGCTCCAGGGGCGGCACAGCCGGCCTG
>JBBPZC010000035.1:0-15493 GCA_038199275.1 Actinomycetales bacterium | reverse complement strand
GGGCTTCGGTGGCTCGCTTGAGTGGGCAACCTCCTGCCCTCCGCCGCGCCACAACTTCACCTCACTGCCCCGTATCCGGTCAGAGCGCCCCGCGTTGGAGCTCCACCACCCGGAACTCGCATCCCACTACCAGCCTGAACCGGTTGCAGCATCGGACACCGGAAACTGATGGAACCATAAATAATCAGTGAGCCCATAGATAGCGACCTTCCGTGTGAAGAGACTTGCACAAGCCACCATTCTTGCCGCATCATTTGCACTTGCCATGCCCTCGTGTTCATCGGGCGAGGGGCCGAGCGACTTCGGGCCATCCAGCCAAACACAACAGGCATAGCGCGCACTTGTACCGTTGGAAGCAGATCGCAACCCGATGGCAGAGGCCGTGACCCGTGCTACTTCCTTTGTCAGCCCAAATGCCCGAACGATTCTCAGCCGAGTTGCGACAGGGCCGATCCCCAAACTGGTCTGGGGCATGCCCGTTAATCAACGACGGCGGCACCCGCCTGACGCTGGAAGCGAAAGGCAGATGCCGCCGTAGAACCTAAACGGGGTTAGAGGACGTCCGAGAGGAATCCCTTCAACCGGTCCGTCTTAGGAGCTGTGAACAGCTCAGCTGGAGACCCGGTCTCCACCACGACGCCGCCATCCATGAAGGTGACGGTGTCGGAGACGTTGCGGCAGAAGCCCATCTCGTGTGTCACCACAACCATGGTCATGCCGCCCTGGGACAGGTCCGTCATGAGCGCCAAAACGCCCTTGACCAGCTCCGGGTCCAGTGCGGAAGTGGCTTCGTCAAAGAACATGACTTCCGGTTCCATGGCCAGTGCACGGGCAATGGCCACGCGCTGCTGCTGCCCGCCGGAAAGGTTCCCCGGCCGCGCGTCGGCCTTGTGCTTCAAACCCACAAGGTCCAGTTGCTCCAACGCCTTGGCTTTTGCCTGGTCCTTGGGCATCTTGCGCAGCTTGATCAGGGCCAGCGCCACATTGTCCAGCACGGTTTTGTGCGGGAACAAGTTGAACTGCTGGAAGACCATGCCAATACGACGCCGGAGCTCGTCCGGGTTGTCTTTCAGGACGGACTTGCCGTCAAGCAGGATGTCGCCCGCATCCGGTTCGATCAGCCGGTTCATGACACGCAACAGTGTGGACTTGCCTGAACCCGAGGGGCCGATCACGGAGGCCGTGGTGCCCCGCGGGACGTGGAGATCAATGCCGCGCAACACTCTATTGTGGCCAAAAGCCAAGTGGATGTTCGTGGCGGTCAGGGACCCCGAATTGAATTCACTCATGGGTTAGACACCCTTTCCAATGACTGCGGCGGCCTCGTCGGGTTCGACCTTTTGGGCCTTGCCCTCGCGCATGCGGTTGTCCATGAAGTTCACCAGATGGGTGAGCGGAACTGTCAGGATCAGGTACAGCAGACCCGCAGCGATCAGCGGGGACATGTTCCCGGAGTTGGCTGAATAGTCATTGGCCACACGATAAATCTCACGCTGGCCGGCCGTGACGCCGAGGAGATAGATCAGGGACGAGTCCTTGATCAGGCCGATCAGCTGGTTCACCAGCGCCGGAAGGACCCTGCGGATGCCCTGGGGTATGACCACCAGGATCATGGAGGAGGTGTAGCTGAACCCCAAGGCCCGCGACGCTTCCAACTGTCCCTTGTCAACACTCTGGATGCCCGAACGGAAGATTTCACCGATGTACGCGGCGGCCATGAGAGTCAGGGCCAGGATCGCCAGGGGGAACGGGTTGGTGATCCCTGTCAGATCGCGCAAGACCGGCCCCATGCCGATGCCGATGACCACGATCACCAGGATCGCCGGAAGTCCCCGGAAAATATCCGTATAGATCCGGGCGATCCATCGCGGCACGCCGTGGCGGGAAATCCCCATGACGGCGAGCACCAAGCCCAAAATGCAGCCAAGGATTGCCGAAGAGGCCGCCAGGACGAGTGTGTTGGGCAGGCCGACCGTCAGCATCTGGGGGATAACGTCCCCCATGGCCTGCCAGTCGAAGAATGTTCTGAGAAATTGCTGGAATGCGTCCACGTGCGGATCCTTAGGGGAGCTTGACTGCCTTGGAGCCTGGCGTCCAGTCGGTGGGGGTTTCGCGGTCCGGGTACCATTCCTTGGCCAGCTTGGACCAGGCTCCGTCGGTAACGACTGCGTCAAGCGCCGAGTTCAGGGCATCGATCAGCGGCTTGTTTGCGGGAGCCACAGCGTAGGCGGTGAAGTTCTGCGTGTTGATGATGGATTCGGCGATGTGGGTGTTGTCGCCGTCCTTGATCTGGCCCTCGGCCTGCTGCGAAGGCGCAACCCACGCATCGATCTGGCCGCTCTTCAAATTGGCGTAAGCCGTGTTGTAGTCGGGGAAACGGACCGTGGAGTCTCCCAACAGCAGGGTGTTCGTGACGTAGTCATCCTGCACGGTGCCCTGGATGACGCCCAGGCGGATGTCCTTGTTCAGATCGGCAAAGCCCTTGATGGGGGAGTCGGTCTTGGTCACGACAGCCATGTAGCCGAAGTCGTAGCCGTTGGTGAAGGCCACGGTCTTGCGGCGCAGGTCAGTGGTGGAGATTGATGAGGATCCGACGTCGAACTGCTTATTGGCAACCTGAGAGAGCAGCGCGGAGAAGTCGGTGGACTTGAACTCGACCTTCAGGCCCAGCTTTTCAGACATGGCGCGAAGCAACTCGTTGTCGAAACCGGTGAACTTGCCGTCCTTGTCGATGAAGATGTTCGGCGGGGCATCCGAGAGTGTGCCGACGGTGATGGTGCCGGGAGTAATAAGGCCCAGCTCGTCCGTCTTGACGGAGTCCAGCGCCTCCACGGTATCGGTGGTGTATTTGTCCAGCGAGACCTTGTCGCTGCCGGCCAGCGCGTCGGAGGACTTGTCGGGGCCGGTGCTGCCTGCGCCGCCGCATGCTGCGAGGGAGAAGGCCAGCGCTACGGCAACCGGGACGGTTGTGAGCCACTTAAGGGCAGATTTCTTCATCAAACATTCACTTTCATTGCAGGAACCGCACCCGAAATGCACTCGGGAAAGGCAGTGATAATCATGCCGGGAGTCGGAGGTTCAAACACTGGGAAGCCTTGTATCAGACGTCAACCGGCGAAACTAAATTATGTCACCACTGCCCAAAATATGGCGGATACGAATTTCTGCACGGTAAAACACGAATTCTCAGGTGGATCGTGCGACCAATGCGTGAGATGGGAGGGGTGTGGCGCGCCAAGTCGGAGCCCGCCTGCACGATTGACGTGTGCATTTCGGCGAGCGGCTCATCATCGGTTATGTGATTTAGCTCATGCTTGCGCAGGTTTGATGGCGGCCGCGGCGTCCGGCTCCGCAGGTGACTACGGCAGTACGGGCCAGTCCCCTTCGATAATGGCGGCCGGATCCTTGGCACGGCGCAAATAGGACTGGAAGTCGGCGGCCTGTTCGCGGGCCCAGGAAACCTGGTCCTGATGCAGTTCCTGTACATCTTTGCGGAGGGCACTGTACTTGGCGGCGAGTGCATCGGCCAGGCGCAGCGTGGCTTCCGCGTCGGCAGCCGAGGTGTGGGCGTCGTCGAGCTTGATCCCGTATTCCTCGCACAGGGCGACCAAGGTCCGGCTGCCCTTGCGGAATTTGTCCACGTGCTTGTTGCAAATGAACGGGTCGATCACCGGCACCGCGGCGATCTGCTCCAGGCTGTGGCGCTTGGCCTCGTTGGCCAAAACGGTGAAGTCATAGCTGGCGTTGAAAGCGATGACGGGGATGTTGTTCGCAAAGAGCGTGGACAACACCGCACTGACCTCGGCCGTAACAACGTCCGCGGCACGGCCGTTCGCGCGGGCATGCGCGGTGCTGACGCCGTGGATGGCGGCAGCCTCCTCCGGGATCTCCACGCCCGGATCCGCCAGCCACTCATGCATATCCGCCACGGCACCGGTCTCATCAACCACCACAATCGAGGCGGTCACAATGCGGGCCGTGCGGGGGTCCTTGCCTGTGGTTTCCAGATCAAAGGCGGCGCGGGGGTTCATGCTCCAGCTAGTCATGGCTTTACGCTACCTGCTGCCACGGACATTGCCGCATCGGCGGAGCCGTTGGCGCATTAGGCTGGTGACATGCGTGAGCAGTATTTGGAAGCGGTGCTGGCAGTAGCGGGTCTGATCCCTCCCGCCAAGGTCCTCTCTTATGGCGACATTGCGGCCCTCTTGGAAAACGGGGGACCGCGGCAGGTGGGCGCCGTCATGTCCGCCCAGGGCAGTGACGCGCCCTGGTGGCGGGTGATTCGTGCCAGCGGTACCGCGCCGCTGTGCCACGAAGGCCGGGCGCTGGCGCATTATCGGAGCGAGGGGACTCCGCTGCGTGGGGACGTTTCCGCCACCGTGCCCGCCGGCAAGGCCGCACCGTGGCGGGTGGACATGCGCGCGGCACGTTGGAACCCCGCCGAGGCGGATTTTGACGCCATCGACGCGATTGCCGCGCGCTTGCGGGATGCCGACGCCGAACCCCATCAGATGTACGACGCCGCTCCTCACCCGGGCCCCACAATGTCAGTGCCGCGTGATGGACTGGGTGCATGAGTACGCAAGCAGCATCCTTCCTGCCGCAGCTTTCCCTGGTGCCGCCGGCCCACAGCGAACGCAGCGCCCCTGGGCTGAGCCCCGACCAGCAAGCCGTCGTGGGGTTGAAGCCGGGCTCCGGCCCAATTCTGGTGTGGGGTGCGCCGGGAACCGGTAAATCCACGGTGCTCATCGAGGCTGCCGTCCAGCGGATGGAGCACGACGGCGTCGATCCCGGCACTGCCCTCCTGCTGGCCCCTTCCCGGCTGGCTGCCGCCAAGCTTCGCAACGGCTTCAGTGCCAGGCTTACAAAAAGTCTGAGTACCTCCCCGGCCCGGACCTGGTCTTCCTATGCCTTTGATCTGCTGCGCCGGGCCAAGGTTGCCGGACGCATGCCGCACCTGGACGGTCCGCCGCGCCTCATGAGCGGCCCCGAACAGGATCTGATCATCAGGGACCTGCTGGCTGGCCACAAGTTGGGCCTGGGCACGGCGCCGGGCTGGCCCGCGGAATTGTCCGACGCCTTGGAAACACGAGGTTTCCGTCAGGAGATCCGGCAGCTCTTTGACCGCGTAATTGAATACGGACTGATCCCTGAGGAACTGGCCGCGCTCGGGGCCGCAAACCACCGCCCCGACTGGGTTGCGGCGGCCTCCCTGTACCGCGAGTACCGGGACGTCGTGGAATGGGGCAAGTCCGGCTCCTTCGACCCCGCCGGCATCATCACGGCAGCCACCACGCTGCTGCAGGTTGACCCGGAATTCCTGGCCCAGGAACGCGACCGGCTGCAGCTGATCGTGGTGGATGACATCCAGGAAGCCAACAAAGCCGTCCATGAACTGCTGTCCCTGGTGGGACGCGGCAAGGACATCATCGTGGCCGCCTCGCCGGACACGGTGGTGCAGGGTTTCCGAGGCGCGCGCCCGGACCTCGTCGCCTCCCTGGCCAGCCACCGTGCCACCGCTGAGCTGGCGTTGCAGCACTTTTCACTCTCCACCTCACACCGCCTGAGCCAGCCGCTGGCCAAGGCCTGGTCGGGGGTGGCGGAGCGGATCTTCCAGATTCGCGGCGGCCACAAGGCGCGCGAGTTCACCTGGCCCAGCGCAGCCCAGCCCCACGCCGTCCAGCCCCACGCCGTCCAGCCCCACGGCGGGATGGGCATCGGAGCCGGGGACGCGGCATCGGACATGGAGGAGGGAAGCTGTGTCAGTGCCCATGTGGTGGCCTCGGAGGTGCATGAGCTGCGCCTGGTGGCCGAGCGCATCCTGTCCCTGCAGCACCTGTCCGGGCACCACTTGGGCGAGATGGCCGTCATTGTGCGCACCGGGTCCGCGCTCGCCGCACTGCAGCGGTATCTGAGCGCGCAGGGCATTGCCGTGAAAGTGCCGGTGGCGGAAAACCCCGTCCGCGATGAGGCCGCTGTGCGTCCGCTGCTGGAGGCTTTTGGCATTGTTTTGACGCCGGGGAAGCTCGACGCCGAAGCCTGCGTTGCGCTGTTGACCTCGCGTCTGGGGCGCTCAACTGCGCTGCACCTGCGCAGGCTGCGGCAGGCGCTGCGGCAGCAGGAACGCCATGACGGTGGTGGCCGGGCCAGTGATGAGCTCCTGGTTGAGGCGTTGCTGAATCCGGAAAAGCTGGCCCCGTTGGGGTGGGAGGCAGCCAATGCGCGCAGGATTGCGGCCATGCTGGCGGCCGGCCGGGAGGCGGTTGCCGAGCCCGGCGCCAATGCGGAAACCGTGTTGTGGGCGTTGTGGGACGCTTGCGACAGCTCCAGCACGTGGGAGTCGCAAGCGCTGCGCGGCGGCCCCACGGGCATCCGAGCAGACCGGGATCTGGATGCCGTCATGGCTCTGTTCCAGACAGCCGAACGCTACGTTGACCAGTTGCCAGGCTCCAGCCCACAGCAGTTCCTTGACTATTTGATGAGCCAGGAACTGCCCATGGACACCCTCGCCGCCCGAGCCCAGCGCAGCGATGCGGTGGAAATCCTCACCCCGGCCAGTGCGGCCGGGCGGGAATGGCCCATTGTCATTGTGGCCGGCCTGCAGGAGGGCGTCTGGCCCAATACCCGGCTGCGTGGTGAGTTGCTGGGCAGCCAACTTCTCGTTGACGTGCTGGAAAACGGCGCCGAAGCGGCCCGGCAAATAGATCCGGCCGCGCGGCTGCGGGACATCCGTTATGACGAACTGCGCAGCTTTGCCGCCGCCATCTCCCGGGCCAGCCAGAAACTGATCCTGACGGCCGTGGCCGGGCACGATCTCCAGCCTTCCCAGTTCATTGACTTGGCAGCACCCTATATCCCGGTGACGGATTCGGGCGGCGAATCGCAATATCCGGTACGTCCCGTGGAGCAGGTGCCACGGCCCATGACGCTGCGCTCGCTCGTGGCGGAGCTGCGTCAGGAAGCGGAAATGCACGCCGATCCGGAGGCGGCCCGCGTGCTGGCCGTGCTGGCTCAGGAAAACGTCCCCGGCGCAAATCCGGGACAGTGGTGGGGGCTGCTGCCGATCAGCACGGACGCACCCATAGTGCCGGCCGGGGAACCGGTGGTGGTCTCGCCGTCGAAAGTTGAGGAGGTGCTAAAATCGCCGCTGAACTGGTTCATCAGGGCCGCCGGCGGGGAGGCCGCTACGGACTTTGCGCGCAGCCTGGGCACGCTCATCCACGGCATTGCCCAGGACATCCCGGACGGTGCCGGACACGAATATCTTGACGAACTGGAGCGGCGCTGGCCGGTCTTGGGCCTGCCGGAGTCGTGGGAAACGGATCAGGATTATCTGCGCGCCCAGGAGATGCTGGGCAAGCTGGCCCAATACGTCATCGAGGCCCGTCAAGAAGGACGCACCCTTCTGGGCGTGGAGGAAAACTTCACCGTTAATGTGGGCGAACTGCCTGCAACTGCCTTCAGTGGCGACGGCGGTGACAGCGGCACCGAAGTGCCTGCGCTGGCGCACACGGTGCGGCTGCGCGGCCAGGTGGACCGCCTCGAGGTCGATGCCAGCGGCAAGCTGGTCATTGTGGACATCAAGACCGGGCGCACCAAACCCACCAGGGACCAGGTGCTGGTCCATCCGCAGCTTGGTGCCTACCAGGTGGCCGTGACGGCAGGTGGCTTCGC
The DNA here is from genome assembly GCA_038199275.1 of Actinomycetales bacterium. Classification (GTDB taxonomy): domain Bacteria; phylum Actinomycetota; class Actinomycetes; order Actinomycetales; family Micrococcaceae; genus Specibacter. Next base: position 7,819 of record JBBPZC010000035.1, on the reverse strand, counting down.
CGAACAGGTGGCCGCCGCAGGGCTTACCGGGTCCGTATCCGGCGGGGCCGCGCTGCTGCCGCTGGGAGACGGCACCAAAAACGTGAAAACCCAGGACCAGCCGGCCATGGTGGCCGGCAGCCCGGAGGACCCCACCATAAAGGTCATGGAAGCAGCCCTGCTCATGGCCCAGGCGGCGTTCCCGGCCCGCCACGGCGCCGACTGGTCCGCACGCAGCGGCTGCCCGGCCCCCACCATCTGCCCCCTGTGCCCGGAAGGGAAACAAGTCACCGAATGAGCGCCCCCAGCAACGTCGCGGAAGCCACGGAAACAGCCCGCCCGGTACTCAGCCCCTACGATCTGGCAGAACTCCTGGGCCAGTTCCCGCCCACCGCCGAACAAGCCGCGATCATCTCCTCCCCGCTGGAACCGCTGCTGGTCATTGCCGGTGCCGGGTCCGGGAAAACCACCACCATGGCCGACCGCGTGGTGTGGCTGGTGGCCAACGGGCTGGTCCTGCCCGAGGAAATCCTCGGCGTGACGTTCACCCGCAAGGCTGCCGGCGAGCTGGCCTCACGCATCCGCGCGCAGCTGGCCAAGCTGGGCACACTGGCCCGTTCCGGCGAGGTCGAGCTGGCCCCCGCCGCCGCTGCCCGGGACGCCCTGGAACCCAAGGTGTCCACTTACCACTCCTATGCCAGCGGCATCGTCAGCGATTACGGGCTGCGCCTGGGCATTGAGCGCGACGCCGTCGTGATGGGTGCCGCAGACGCCTGGCAGCTGGCCAGCGAAGTGGTGGAAGGCCACGATGGCGCACACGAACACTTCACGGCTGCCAAATCCACCCTCATCCAGGCCGTCATGGACCTGGCGGGGGAGTGCGCAGAGCACCTGCAGGAACCGGAGCAGGTCATCGACACGATCCAAGGGTACCTGGGCAGTTTCGAGTCGCTGCCCTACATCGCCGAAACAGCGAAGCCGCGCACCGCCGTCGTTAACAAGCAGCTCGACGTGCTGCGCACCCGTGTCTCCGTCGCCTCGCTGGTGCAGAAATATGCCGAAGCCAAGCGCCGCCGCAACGTGCTGGACTACGGCGACCTTGTGGCCCTGGCCGCCCGGATCGCCCGCGACGTCCCACATGCCGCCGCCATGGAGCGCCAGCGCTACAAGGTGGTGCTGCTGGATGAATTCCAGGACACCTCACACGCACAACTGCAACTCTTCGCGGAACTTTATGGCGACGGCCACCCGGTCACGGCCGTGGGGGACCCGCACCAATCCATCTATGGTTTCCGCGGCGCTTCGGCCGGGCAGCTGTTCCGTTTCCCGGAGATCTTCCTGAAGTCCGACGGCGGGTACGCACCAACTGCCGAGCTCACCATTGCGTGGCGCAACTCCGCACACATTCTTTCCGCCGCAAACGTGATGTCGGCCGAGCTGACCCGGGCCCAGACGCGCAAGGCCAATGCGAAGCTTGCCGCCGGACTAAGCGGTGAAGAGCGGGCGGCGGCCGGCCCCCGCGTGGTGGTCTCCCCGCTGCGCGAAAAACCCAACGCACCCGACGGCGAGGTGTTGCTGGCCCGCTACGACACGGAATTGGACGAGGCCCAGGCCATTGCCGATCAGATCCTGGACCGCAAGGGTGATTTCAGCCACCGCGGCGGAGCCCAAGGTGCCATGACGGTTGCTGTGCTGTGCCGCCGCCGGGCACAGTTTGCCGGGCTGCAATCGGTGTTTGAAGCCCGCGGCATCCCGTATGAGATTGTGGGTTTGAGCGGACTGTTGGGGACACCGGAAATTGTGGACCTCGTTGCGACGCTGCGCGTCATTGCCGACCCCGGCCGTTCCGACGCCCTCATGCGCCTGCTGACCGGGGCCAGGTGGCGGATCGGGCCTGCTGACCTGATGGCTTTTGCCGACTGGGCGAGGTACCTGGCCCGGCGCCGCGAATGGGCAGCACGGCACAGAATCGACTTTGACGGCGCCGCATTGCGGGACGAGCAGGCTCCACAGGATGTGCCGGGGTCGGCTGGGAACATTGCGAACGTGCAGCAGGAGCAGGAGCAGGAACCGGAAGCCACAGTCGTCACGGCCGACCTGGTGGATGGTTCCTCGCTGGTTGAGGCGCTGGATTACCTGAGCCCGGACTACTGGCCCGCCGCGGCCAGACCCCTCAGCGATACGGCCCGGGAACGGCTCCTGCTGCTGCGCGATGAACTGCGCATGCTGCGCGGCTTTGTGGGGGAGGACCTGGTGAACCTGTTGGGTGTGGTGGAAAAGACCATGCTGCTGGACATTGAACTGGCCGCCAAACCCGGCTCCAGCATCCACCACGCCAGGCGCCACCTGGATGCTTTTGCCGATGCCGCCGCCACGTTCATGCAGGCAGCCCAAAGAGTCGATCTGGATGCATTCCTGGCTTGGCTCGAAACAGCCGAATCCGAAGAAGGCGGGCTGGAAATGTCGGCCGTGGAAAGCAACCCAGACGCCGTGGCGCTGTTGACGGTGCACGCCTCCAAGGGACTGGAATGGGATGCCGTGTTCGTGCCCGGCATGAACACCGGCGCGTTCCCCAGCACCCGCGCCGACCGGTGGAGCACGGGTGCCAAATCGCTGCCGTGGCCGCTGCGTGGAGACCGGGCCGACCTGCCCGTGTGGGATCTGGACGTGCCGGATCTGAAGACGCTCATGGAGAATGAGAAACTCTTCGCCGCCGATGTGCAGTTGCATGGCGAGGAAGAGGAACGCCGCCTGGCCTACGTGGCATTCACCCGCGCCCGCGATTTCCTCATGTGCTCCACCACGGTGTGGGGCAGCGGAAAGAAGCCGTTGGCACCCTCATCCTTCCTGGCTGAACTGCTGCCCCTGTGTGAGGGATCTGCCCACACCGCAGCCCTGTGGCATTGGAGCGAGGACCCGGAAGAGGGAGCCGACAACCCCGTCAGCACCGGGGAAGAAAGTGCCGTGTGGCCCTATGACCCGCTCAACGGCCCCGTCATCACGGGCCGGGTGGGGGTGGCCGGGAGGACCGGCCGCCGCGAGAACGTGGAACGGTCGGCCGCAGTGGTCAGGGCTGCGGTGGAGGCCGCCGGCGGACAGGGAAGAACCGCCGCCTGGCAACCCGGCAGCGCGGAGTTCTTGGCTGCCAACCCCCGGTGGGGTGCCGAAGCCAGTGTGCTGTTGGCTCAGGAGCAACTTGAATCCGATCAGCTGCGCGTGGAATTGCCGCCACACATTTCGGCCTCCCGCCTGGTGGCGTTGGGGGAGGATCCCGAGAAAGTCACCCGTGCCATGCGCCGGCCGGTGCCCACCAAGCCGGGTATGGCCGCACGCAAGGGAACAGCCTTCCACGCCTGGATTGAGGACTATTTCGCCACCACCGGCCAATTCGATTTTGACGAGGCACCCGGTGCTGACGCCTACGTTGATGAGGCCTACGGACTGGCCGAGATGCAGGAGACGTTCAAGAATTCGGCCTGGGGAACCCGCACGCCCGCGGACTTGGAGGTGCCCATTGAAACAAGGGTTGCCGACGTCGTGGTGCGCGGGCGCATCGATGCCGTCTTCCGGGACGACGACGGCGGTTGGGACCTGATCGATTGGAAGACCGGCCGGGTTCCGTCCAAGGCGCAACTGGCGGTGCGCGGCGTGCAGTTGGCTGTCTACCGCTTGGCCTGGTCCCGGCTGAAAGAGGTCCCGTTGGAGCAGGTGCGGGCAGCATTCTATTACGTGGGGCAGGACAAGCTGATCCGGCCCGTTGACCTGGCCGGTCAGGAGGAACTGGAGGCGATCGTCACCAACGCCTACACGCTTCTGATCTAGGCCCCAGGCTGTGCCGTGGCTCAGGCCGGCACAGTGCAGAGCGGAGGCACAGTTGAAGGTCAGTCGGATTTCGGGTCGAGGGGGATGACCTTCATGGCCGTCGTGTCAACGTCCTCTGGCGTGGCCGCGGGGGTGGCATCCTTCGGCGCGTCAGCGGACCGCACCGGGTCGGCAGCCACAGCTTCCCTCACGGTTACAGGTGCCACGTTCTGCGATGCATCCTTCGGTGCTGCGGAATCGAGTGCCACAGAATCAGGGCTCACATCGGTAGTGGAACCATCAGCGGCGGGCAGTTTCACCACGGTGACCGCTGCCGTCTCGGGCTCGGCGACGGTAGGCTCCGGAGTCTTCCCGTCCCTGTCTCCAGTGGCAGCGTCGGCGCCGGGAACAGTGGTCGGCGCGGACGCCCCGGCGTCGAACTGTTCCTTGGGGATTGGAGGTACCGGTGTGGGCGGTGAAACCTTGGGACCATCCGGCTCGGCGTCTGCCAACGGCGCAACAGGTGCCGGCGTTACTGCAGGCGCCGGAGGGACTGCGTTGATGGGCTGGCCACCATGCTCGGCGATGTCGGCCTCCAAGGTGTGCAGCATGGCCTCGGCATCTTCCACCATGCGCGCACTGTCGGCGGCGTAACCCTTCACCAGCCACTGTGCCAGCGCAAATTCGGCGCTCAGGGCGGCGCGGCGCAGCAGGTGCGGGTCGGGGGTTTCGTTGCGTGCGGCAGCGTAGGCCTGCATGACGGTGTCCACAAATTCGTGGTCGTCCACGGCCACAAGCCAGGCGAAGTCGTCGGCCGGGTCCCCCACGCGGAGGTCTGTCCAGCCAATGACGGCACTAACCGCATCGTCATGAAGGAGAATGTTGTCCTCATGCAGCTCACCGTGGACCACACATGAATTGAACCGCCACAACGCCACATCCTCCATGGCGTGCTCCCAACGCCGCAAAAGGGCCGGCGGGATCTTGCCCGTCGTGGCGGCCTGGTCCAGCTCGTTCAGTTTGCGCTGGCGGAACTCATTGGCCGTGTAACTGGGCAGGTCAAAAGTGGTGACCAGACCCTGGGGGAGGTCGTGGATGGCGGCAATGGAACGGCCAATGTCCAGTGCCAGGGAAGCACTGCCCTTGGCCAGATCGTCAACGCTCGACGCCTTCCCGGCAATGTGCGAGTACACAAAGGTGATCAAGTCACCCTGGCGGACCGTTCCGGCCACGGTGGGCAGCAGAAAAGGCAGCTCGGCACGGATGGCCGGGGAAAAGGCGCGCAGAACCTGGCGCTCTGTTTCCAGCCGGGTGCTCGCCTCGGCATGCCGTGGCGAACGCACCCGCCAGCGGCGGTTCTCTGAATCAACCAGCAAAGCTGAGCAGAAGTCGGCTGCGTCATCAGGTTCCGGACCAAACGCCGTGACATTGAGTCCGGGTACGGCGGCGCTGGCAATCGCGGCCAATTCAATAGCAGTCATTCTTCTCACTCCTCCACCGTAGAGCGCGAAACCGCCAACCCGGCGCCGTTGGGGCGGCGAGTCGCGAGAACTCCTGCCGCGGAACTGTCCGGGACCAGCCCGGCACCGGCAATCAACGGCGCAAACACCGCCCGTTTGTCCACAGGATAAGTTGGCGTAAATGTAAAAATTTGTTCCGGATGCGTACGGTAGAAACATGACCAATCCAAACCCTGCCCCCGAAGTTGCGCTCGACCGGCAATGTGAACAGCGCAGTGAACCGGGATACCTGGCAGCGGTGTTGGCTGATGAAACCCACCGGGTGATGATTTTTCACCGTGGGAGGGCTCTGCTCAAAGGCCCGGCGGTGGCTTACCTGAGCGCGGAAACCCTGCCGACGCTGCCGCCGGAGGGTACCACCACTGTGTACCTGGGCAAGGCCCTGGACGGGCACCAATTGCCTGCCGGCACCGACATTGTGCTGTGGGTTTTGCCGTACGACGCCGAGGACCTCACCTGGCTGCCGCAGGACGGCGGTTTCGGGGGATACCGCGATGCGGCCAAAGAGCTGCCGGGCGCTGACGCACAGATTTTTGTATTGGCCCAAGCCGTCGCCAACTGGCACACCACGCATCCTCGCTGCCCTCGGTGTGGCAGCCGCACCGAGGTACGGTTCTCAGGCTGGATGCGCCGCTGCGTGGCCGACGGTTCCGAACACTTCCCGCGGACCGACCCTGCCGCGATCGTGGCCATTGTTGGTGCGGACGAACGAATTTTGCTGGCCAACAACTTCGCCTGGGAAGAAAACCGGTACTCGACGGTGGCCGGATTTGTCGAAGCCGGCGAGAGCGCCGAGGAAGCCGCCGTACGCGAGATTGCCGAGGAAGTCGGCGTTCACCTGCACACAGTTGAGTACGTGTCCTCGCAGGCCTGGCCCTTTCCGCGTTCCCTGATGCTCGGCTTCATTGGCTACACGAACGACACCGCGGCCACACCTGACAACGTAGAGGTCAGGGCAGCTCGGTGGTTCGGCCGGGAAGAGCTGCAGGCCGCCGTGCTCAAGGGTGAGGCGCAGATTTCGCACCGGCTCTCCATTGCCCGGGACCTCATTGAGAAATGGTACGGCGGACGGATACTGGAACCTGGTGAAAACGCATGAGTTTTGATCCTCAACTTTCTGGCCTTCCGGTCATGGATGCGGGGACGGCCGAAGAACGAATCCTGGCCGGCTTGGATGATGAACAACGCACGGTTGCCACCACGTTGAACGGACCGCTCTGTGTCCTGGCGGGGGCCGGGACGGGCAAGACGCGTGCCATTACGCACCGGATTGCCTACGGCGTGCACACTGGTGTCTACAGTCCCAACCGCCTGCTGGCCGTGACGTTTACCGCCCGGGCCGCAGCCGAAATGCGGACCCGGCTGCGGGACCTGGGCGTGGGCACGGTCCAGGCCCGCACGTTCCACGCCGCGGCATTGCGCCAGCTGCAGTATTTCTGGCCGCACGCCGTCGGCGGTCAACTGCCGGGACTGCTGGAACACAAGGCGCAGATCATTGGTGAAGCCGCCAGGCGGCTGCGCCTGCCCACCGACCGTGCCGCCATCAGGGACCTCGCTGCGGAAATTGAGTGGGCCAAGGTCTCCATGCTGACCCCGGAGACTTACGTTTTGAAGGCCCAGGACCGCGGCGAGCCGGGTGGGCTGGACAAGGTGGCGGTGGGCCGTCTGTTTCAGGCGTACGAAGACGTCAAGGCTGATCGAAACTTGATTGACTTTGAAGACGTACTGCTGATCACGGTGGGCATCCTGCAGGAAGACCCGCGGGTGGCCGCCACGGTGCGGGACCAGTACCGGCACTTTGTGGTTGATGAGTATCAGGATGTTTCCCCGCTCCAACAGCGCATGCTGGATTTGTGGCTCGGCGGGCGTGACGACCTCTGTGTAGTGGGCGATGCCAGCCAGACCATTTACTCCTTTACCGGCGCCACCCCGCGCCACCTGTTGGACTTTCCCAAGCGTTATCCTGAAGCCGGCGTGGTCAAGCTGGTCCGCGACTACCGCTCCACACCGCAGGTTGTGGGGCTGGCCAACACGTTGCTGGCCACACGCCGCAGCGGTGGAATGGCTGCTGACGCGCTCTGGTCCAAGCCGCTGGAACTGCTGGCCCAGCGGCCCGGCGGACCGGACCCGGAATTCCTGGAATGCAGCGACGACGAGGCCGAGGCCGCCGCTGTGGCCGCCAGGATCAAGGCCCTGATTGGCCACGGCACCAAGGCCAGCGAAATTGCGGTCCTGTTCCGGACCAACGGCCAGTCGGAAGCCTACGAGCAGGCGCTGTCCGCCGCCGGAGTGGGCTACCAGCTGCGCGGCGGTGAGCGTTTCTTCGCCCGGAAGGAAGTCCGCGACGCCATGCTGCAGCTGCGGGCTGCCATACGCGCGGCCGAAGATGAACCGCTGGGTCAACTGGTGCGTGATGTGCTGCAAAACCTCGGGTACCAGGCCGAGGCGCCCAAGACCGGTGGTGCAGTGCGCGAACGGTGGGAGTCATTGTCTGCAATCGTGGCACTGGCCGATGAACT
>JBBPZC010000034.1:0-54250 GCA_038199275.1 Actinomycetales bacterium | reverse complement strand
GGTCCGGCAGCCGCCGTCGGGCTTTAATATCAGGAGCAATGTCCCAGCAGGTGATCTAACGGGTGCTGCCCAGGTCATCCAGGATCCTGTTCAGCACCAGGAACGCAGCGCCGTGCAGACCTGCATCCGGTCCGGTGGTGGCTGCGCCAATGTGCAGCTTCTGTGTCATGAGCGGGTGGCAGCCCTCATAGACGCGGCTGCGTACGGCTGCGATGAACAGTTCGCTGGAAGCCATGCGCCCGGTCAGGAACAGTGAATCTGGATTGAAGAAGTTCACGATCGTGGCCAGCACCTCGCCCAAATGCGTGCCAGCCGTTCGGAGTGCCGTGGTCGCCAGCGGTTCTGCGCTGTGTACGAGCCCCAGGACGTCGGCCGTGGTGGAAACGTTCAGGCCCTGGCGGTGCAGCTGGCGCACCAGACTAGCGCCGCTGGCAATGGTCTCCAGACATCCCATGTTTCCGCAGGTGCAGGGCTCATCCTTGGCACTCTCCACCCGAGTGTGGGTGACGTCCCCGGCAGCGCCCGTGGCACCGCGGTGCAACTGGCCGCCCACTATGATCCCGGCGCCAATGGCGGTGCCGGCCTTCACCGTGATGCTGTGCTGCTCCGGCCCCAGCATGGCATGGTGTTCGCCGAGCGCGCTCAAGTTCGCGTCATTTTCGACGACGACCGGCAGTCCCAACTTGTCTTCGAGCCAGTCCCGAACGGGGAATCCTGCCCATGCGGGCATGCGGGAGGGCAGCTGGACTGTTCCGGCCCCGAAATTGACCGGGCCGGGCAGACCGATGCCCACCCCGCGCAATCCGCGGTAGTCGGCTTCGCCTCCGACGGAGGTCTGGGCTGATGCCTCAAGGAGGGCCGTCAGTGTGGCTTCAGGTCCCGCTTCAATGCTGACCTCCACCGAATGCGTGGACACCATCTTTCCCGTGAGTGAGAAGCGTCCCAGGCGGGCGTGCCGGCTACCGAGATCGACTGTAAGAATTTGCCCATGGTCTTCATCAAGGCGCAGAAGCCGGGGCTTGCGGCCACCCTTGGACACGCCGGTGCCGTCCTCGACCAAGACGCCAAGCTCCGTCAGCTCAGCAATCCGCAGCGACACGGTGGACGGGGCCAGGCCCAGGGTCTTGGCAAGCTCGGCGCGGGTGGTGGCCGTACCGTGGGCCACCAGCGAAATGATTTGCTGCGACTGCCCAGGAATCGAGAGAGTTACCTTGTGTTCCTGCATTAACTTTTCCTTAGTGTCGAAATAAGCAAATTCACCCGCCATTGCGAGTACGCCATTGCCAGTTCAGGCGAATGTTGGCTGCATTGCTGCGAGCCGACGGGTCGATTCGCGGCAATCCGGACCAATCCACGAAAACCGTACCGTCAATTTGGGAGTTCTTCCACAAAAGTATCTAAACGTCGGATGACTGACTTGTTGAACGCGGCATGATCTGCAACACTTACTTTACGCGAGGTTGACTGAAAGTTAGGTCGATTATCAAACTAAGTTCAGTGTAGGGCATCGCGCTAGGAACCCATCATCATCCATCGAACGATTCTTGGCATACCAATGCCGAGGCCCGAGGAGTAATTTTTCAATGAAGAAAGCACACATCGGCTTCATTTCTGTTGCGGCCATCGCTTCACTGGCGCTGTCAGCCTGTGGAGGCGGCTCCACAGGAGCAGGAGCCTCCCCCAACAGCATCGTGATTGACATGTGGTCCGGCAGCGAAGACGACACTGCCGCACTGAATGCACAGCTTGCCATTGCCCAGGAAGAGAACCCCGATCTGGACATCACCATGCGCACCGCTCCTTGGGGCGACTACTTCACCAAGATGACCACCAACATGGCCTCAGGCAACATGGCGTGCATCTCCGGCATGAACTCCGGCCAGCTCTCCGGCTACACGGCGGGCTTCGCACCGCTGACCGAGGCAGACCTGAAGAAAGCCGGCCTCGACGCTGCCGACTTCGCTCCCGGAGCACTGGAAATCCTGGAAAACAAGGGCGAAATGTATGGTGTGCCCTTCGACATGTCCACCATGCTGGTCTACTACAACGCTGACCAGCTCAAGGCAGCCGGCGCCAAGACTCCGGAAATCGGCTGGACGTTCGACGACTTCGAGAAGACCGCCAAGGCAGCCACTGCCAATGGCAAGATGGGCTTCGGCGTCGGACTGGGCGACTTCCAGTGGCAGGCACTGCCGATCTCCATGGCCGGCGTGCAGCCCGTCAGCGACGACGGCACGCTGGATCTGACCAACGCGGACTTCGTCAAGGCCTCGGAATGGTACGGCGAGCTCGTCACCAAGGCGAAGGTTGCGGCCCCCGTGGCCAGCGCCTCCGACACCGGATGGGGCGAGAACCAGTTCTCCAGCGCCAACGCGGCAATGGCCGTGGACGGCACCTGGAACGCCGTCGGCTACCTGGACAACGACCCCGGCTTCGAAGCCGGCATGGTTCCGCTGCCCGCAGGCGAAAACGGTTCACTGGGCCTGGTCCTGGGTTCCGGTTTCGGCATTTCCAAGGACTGCAATAACAAGGATGCAGCGTTGCAGGTCCTCGGTTCACTGCTGGGCCAGAAGTCACAGGACTACATCGCCACCTCGGGCCGCAGCTACCCCGCACGCCTGTCCTCACAGCCGCTGTACTTCGAAACCATCGATGCCAAATACCGCGACCAGGTCAAGAGCACTTTCGAAGCAGCATTTGAGAACGTCCAGGGCCAGCGCGTCAGCGACAACTGGTCCAAGGTTGGCACCTTCATCCAGCCGAACCTGGTCAGCGTGTACAACGGCCAGGATTCCATGGCCAAAGTGCTCGAATCAGCACAACAGCAGTTCGCCAAGTAAAGCATTAAAGAAAGTCTCACCCTATGACTACCACCGTACGCGGCCGCAGTCGCAACACGATGGCCAAGGCGGAATCGCGTCAGGCGCTGGGCTTTGCAAGCCCAGCCCTGATCGGTTTGGCCCTGTTCACCGTGCTGCCTGTTGTGCTGTCAATTATCATGGCTTTCTTCGACTGGCCAACCTATGGCGAGAAGAAGTTTGTCGGCTTCGAGAACTACCTGAAGTTGTTCACCGACAGCCCCGACTTCTGGCCGGCACTGCGCAACACTGCAGTGTTCACCATTCTCTACGTCCCAGTAAGCGTTATCCTTTCCCTGACGCTGGCCCTCTCGCTCCATGAGCGGATCCGCGGCCGTGCGGCGCTGCGAATCCTGTTCTTCATTCCGGTAGTCACCCCCATGGTTGCGAACGTGCTGGTGTGGAAGATGATCCTCCAACCCCAGGGCATGCTAAACGGCTTGTCCATGGAATGGTTCGGCGTCCAGCTGCCCAACTTCCTTGCCGATCCCCAGTGGGCCATGATCATGGTTGTCATCATGTCAGTCTGGCAGGGCTTGGGCTACAACATGCTGATCTTTTCTGCGGCGTTGGAACAGATGCCGGACTCCGTCATGGAGGCGGCAAAGCTCGACGGCGCACGCGGCCTGACGCTGTTGTGGAGGGTCAAGGTGCCCCTCATCTCGCCGGCCATCTTCTTCGCCAGTGTCATGACCCTGATTTCCTCGCTGCAGGTTTTTGTCCAGCCGCAGCTGCTGACCGGAGGCGGGCCCGGCAACGCCACCCAGCCGCTCGTGCAGTTTATTTACAACCAGGGATTCAAGTTCCAGGACCTCGGCCTTGCTGCCGCGGCCGGCTGGATCCTGTTTGCCATCATCATCGTCCTGACAGCAGGGCAGTTCGCCGTGCAGAAGAAGTGGGTGCACTATGAGCACTGATGTCCTGGAAACCCCGGCCCGCTCACGCCGCGGGGCCGGCGTACCGGAAAACTCCTCCGGAAAGCCCAAAAAGCCTAGGAAAGCGCGCGCTCCCATGACCCGTGGAGAGCGGGTGCGCCTGGTCATTCAGCATGCCGTCATTTACATGGCCGGGCTGATCTTCATGGCCCCGCTGGTGTACGCATTCTTTGCGGCCTTGAAGCCCAACGGAGAAATGTTCGCCACGCCTCCGCGCCTGATTGGCTCGGAGATGCGGTGGGGCAACTTTGCCGCAGTCTTCGAATACGGCCCGTTCGTCACCTACATTGCAAACTCCTTCTTCGTGGCCATCGCCGGAACACTGGTGGTGCTGTTTGTTTCCACGACTGCCGGCTACGCCTTCGGGCGCCTTCGCTGGAAGGGCCGCGACGTGATCTTTGTGCTGTTCCTGGCCACGCTGATGGTGCCCCAGGAGGTGGTTGTCATCCCCATGTTCACGCTCATGCAGTGGCTGGGCTGGGTTGACACCTACCAGGCTCTCATCCTGCCGTTCGCGTTCACCGCCTTCGGGACCTTCTTGATGCGCCAGTTCTTCCGCGGCATTCCGTTCGAACTGGATGAGGCCGCCCGGGTTGACGGAGCGGGGCCCATCCGCACCTTCGTGCAGATCATCCTGCCTCTGGCGAAATCCGGTGTGGCGGTGTTGGCGGTGTTCACGTTCATGTCCTTCTGGAACTCCTACCTGTGGCCGCTCATTGTCACGGTGGACTACAACTCGCTGGGTACCCTGCCCGTGGGCCTGGCCTCCTTCTCAGGTCTGACGGGAACCCGCTGGGACCTGCAGATGGCTGCGGCGATCATCTCCATGATCCCCACCACGGTCTTGGTCATCGCGCTCCAGAAGCACCTGGTCAAGGGCATTTCCATGGCAGGCCTGGGTGGCCGCTGACATGTTTGAAAGCAGTACAAAATCTGTTGTAGCCGGCATCGATCTCGGTGGCACAAAAACCACCGCGGTCCTGTGCCGGCGCGACGGCAGCATTGCGGCACAAGCCACCATTGCCACGCCAGCCCTTGAGGGCGGCACGGCCATGAGCGCCGCTGCGGCGACACTTGTCGCGGAATTGGAGGCAGCCTCCGGCCTGCGCGCCGCTGCCGCCGGCGTCGGCGCGGCTGGCGTCATCGACCAGAAGGCGGGCGTGGTCAAGGCCGCGTCGGCCTCGTTCAAGGACTGGGCAGGGTTCCCCCTCGCCGACGATCTCTCACGCCGGCTTGGCGTCGGCGTCGTGATTGACAACGACGTGAATGCCTTCCTGCGCGGGGAGATGGCCTACGGGGCCTTGGCCGGCATGAGCAACGCCATTGGCATCATGCTGGGCACCGGTGTGGGCGGTGCCCTGGCGCTGGATGGTTCGGTGTTTGCCGGACCCCGCGGTGCGGCCGGCGAGATCGGGCACACCCCCGGTTTTGGTCACCTACCGTGCAGCTGCGGGCAGATCGGGCACCTGGAAACCCTGGCATCGGGGCGCTCCATAGCCCTGCGCTACCTGGACCTCTCTGGCACGCCGGCCAGCGGCGCCGCAGAAGTGGCGCAGCTGGCCCGCACCGGGAACGTCCATGCATTGGCTGCCTTCGAGGCGGCCGGCACCGCGTTGGGACAGGCCATCGCCACGACCGCCACGCTGCTGGATGTTCAGGACGTGGTCATTGGCGGCGGCGTCCGCGGGGCGTGGGATTTGCTGGAACCGCCACTGCTGCGCATGCTCAAAAACAACATGCCCGTCTCGGGCTACCGCCTGATCGTTCACCCGGGCAGCCTTGGCGGCAGTTCGGCCGTCATGGGCTCGGCCGCGGCAGCCTGGGAAGCACTTGACCTTGCAGCACCCGACACCACCCTGAAAGTAGGAGTCTCGTCTTGAACACCACCCAGCCACTGGATGCGTCACAGATTTGGAGCCCGCCGTTGTCGCGCCTGGCCAACGGTGGCATGGCCCGCCCGCGCGTCGGGATTGCGGGCATCGCGATTGAATCAAGCACCTTCAGCCCGCACATCAGCGGCGACGAGGCCTTCACCGAACGCCGCGGCGAAGAACTCATGGCCTACTACGGCTTCCTTAACCCGGGCGACGAACTCCGTGAAGCAGCGGACTGGGTGCCGCTGGTGCAGGCACGCTCGCTGCCCGGCGGAGCCGTGGACCCGCAGACCTACGCCCGTTTGAAAGCTGAAATCCTTGAGGGCATCCGCACCCAGGGTCCCTTCGACGCTTTCTGGTTCGACATCCACGGCGCCATGAGCGTTGTCGGCATGGAAGACGCCGAAGGCGACCTGGGCCAGGCAGTGCGTGAAGCCCTGGGCGCGGACACCTTTGTCTCCACCTCCATGGACCTGCACGGCAACGTTTCCCGCGAACTGCTGGACGTCTCCGACCTGATCACCTGCTACCGCATGGCACCCCATGAGGATGCCTGGAACACCAAAAAGCGTGCCGTCCACAACATGCTTGAGCGTCTGCGCGGTACGAACGGCAGCGATGTCGATGCCCGGCGTCCGTACAAGGCATGGCTACAGGTTCCCGTGCTGCTGCCCGGGGAAAAGACCAGCACCCGCATTGAGCCGGCCCGCAGCCTGTACGCCGCGGTGCCCCAGGTAGAGGCCATGGACGGCGTCATCGACGCGGCCATTTGGGTGGGTTACGCCTGGGCCGACGAACCACGCTGCCAGGCAGCCGTCGTCGTCACCGGCGATGACGCCGACGCAGTGAAGGACGGCGCAGAGCGTCTGGCCCGTGCCTACTGGGACGCCCGCGACGAGTTCGTGTTCGTGGCCGACGCCCTGCCGCTGGCCGAAAGTCTCGACGCGGCTCTCGCGCAGGGTGCCCCGCGCCCCTACGTGGTCTCCGACTCCGGCGACAACCCGACCGCCGGCGGCGCTGGGGACGTCTCCTGGACGTTGGGGCAGCTGCTGGCCCGTCCCGAATTTGCGGACGGCTCCAGCACCGTCGTGCATGCCTCCGTCTTTGACGCCGAGGCCGTTGCCGCTTGCGTGGCTGCCGGTGTTGGCGGCAGCGTGTCGCTGATGGCAGGCGCCAAGGTCGACGCGGGACCCCGCGGCCCTGTGCCGCTCGAGGGCACCGTGTTCTCCCTCACCGAGGGTGACAAGGACGCTGGCACGCAGGCTGTTGTCAAGGCCGGTGGGGTGCACGCGATCATCACCGAACGCCGCAAGCCGTTCCACCACCTTCACGACTTCACCATGCTCGGCATCAACCCGCATGCCATGGATGTGGTGTGTGTGAAGATCGGCTACCTGGAGCCGGAGCTCTACGAACTGGCCGCAGGCTGGAAACTCGGGTTGACCCCCGGAGGAGTGGACCAGGACCTGCTGCGCTTGGGGCATAAGAACCTGGCCCCCGGCGTCTTCCCGTTTGCGGCCGATTCCGCGGCGCCGGAACTGAATGCAATTGTGACCCGTATACAGGCCGGAAAGGTTGAGGAGATTTAACATGTTGAACTTTGAAACACGCGTTGGGCCGGACTTCGGCGCCAACGCCCCGAGCTACCCGCTCAACGACGTCCCCGAGTGGTACCGCGATGCCAAGCTTGGCTTCTTCATCCACTGGGGCCTGTACTCCGTCCCCGCTTGGGCCACGGCCCATGGCGAAGGCGGCGTACCCGCTGAGGACGCCTACGCCCATCACCAGTACGCCGAGTGGTACGGCAACACCGTGCGTATTCCCGGCAGCCCCAGCTGGGTCCGCCATCAGGAAAAATACGGTACGGGAACCAGCTACGAGGACCTGGCCGAGCACTGGGACGCGGGCAACTTCAACGCCGCCGAATTCGTAGGCAAACTCCGTGCCGCAGGCGCCCAGTACATTGTCCCCACCACCAAGCACCACGAGGGATTCTGCCTGTGGGATACCGAAACCACAGAGTTCAACTCGGTCAAGCGCGGCCCCAAGCGGGACCTGATTGCGGAGCTCGGCACGGCCACCCGTGAATCGGGTGCCCGTTTCGGCGTTTATTTCTCCGGTGCCCTGGACTGGCACGTCAGCGACTTCCCACCCATCGAATCGGACACGGACCTGTTCCGCTTCCGCCGCAACGACGAGCAGTTCGCAAGGTACAGCGCCGCTCAGCTGGAAGAACTGGTAGCCAGGTTCTCCCCGGACATCCTCTGGAATGACATCGAATGGCCCGACGGCGGCAAGGACGGTGCGGACCATTCCGTGGCCGCCCTCCTGCGCCGCTACTTCGAGGCCGTCCCGGACGGCGTGGTCAACGACCGCTGGGGCGTGCCGTACCACGGCTTCATCACGCGCGAATACCGCCACGTCGAGGACATCATCGAGCAGCCGTGGGAATCCACCCGCGGCCTGGGCTACTCCTTTGGCTACAACCAGGAAGAGGGCCCGGAGCACTCCCTGTCCGGTGCAGAGCTGATCCGCCTGCTCGTGGATGTCGTGTCCAAGAACGGCAACCTGCTGATCAACGTCGGCCCCCGCGCCGACGGCACGATCCCGGAGCTGCAGGAGCAGACCATGGCCGCCATGGGCGCCTGGCTGGAAACCAACGGTGACGCCATTTACGGCACCCGCCCGTGGATCCGTCCCGGCGACGCACTGGGCGGTTCACCGGTTTCTTACACCACCAAGGGCACTGAACTGTTCGTGCTGGCGGCCGACCCCGCGGCAGGGTTCATCACCCTGCCTGCCGAGCTGCGTCCCGCGGGTGGAATTTCCTGGAAGAACGACGCCGGTGTGCCTGCCACTGCTGCTGTTGGCGCCGACGGCGTGGTAGTCATACCGGCGGAACTGCGCACCTGTGCCGTTGCCGTTGCCACGATTCCAGGAGCCAACTGACATGAACGCACAGGGTGCTGACGAGACCACCGCCGAAACTTCCGGTTCTGGCGTCGCTATTGCGCGCGGGCGCAGGCCCGTGCTGGAAATTGCGGTGCAGGATCCGGACGGGGCCGCGGCGGCCATGGCTGCCGGGGCCGACAGGCTGGAACTGTGCACTGGATTGTCCACCGGCGGTCTGACTCCCTCGATCGGCCTGGTCCAGGCTGTGGTGGCCGCGGCCGGCCCGGGGCGCGTGCACGTCCTGGTCCGCCCGCGTGAAGGCGGCTTCGTCTACACCCCCGCCGAGGTGAACGTCATGGTCAGCGATGTGCGCGCGTTGGCCGCCGTCCCGGGCGTTGCCGGCGTCGTCATAGGTGCACTTCTCCACGGTGGCACTCTGGATGTTGACGCCATGAAACGCATGATGGCAGTGGCGGGGGAGTTGGATGTGACGTTCCACCGCGCCATTGACGTCAGCCCCAACCCGTTGGAGCTGCTCGACGTTCTAATGAAGTTGGGCGTCGCCAGGGTGCTGACGTCGGGCGGCGCGGCACGCAGCATCGACGGCGTGGAAATGATCGCGGCCATGGTCGCCCATGCCGGTGACCCGCTGCAGATCCAGGCTGGCGGCGGCGTCCGGGCGCAGGACATCCGTGCGTTGGTGAACGCGGGGGCTGCGGCAGTCCACCTCTCGGCCCGGCGCGCTGAAGACGCCGCCGGCCCCAGCGGCCCCGGCGGCGGGCGCCAAAGTTACGACGTGACGGACGCCGCGCTCGTGGCCGAAGCTGCTGCGGTGCTCGCCGCCCTTTGAAGTACGACGGCGGGTGCCGGCCGGCGCTGGGAGGCGGGCTCCCGCCGACGTACTTCACGAAAGTCGGAATACCCGGGCCGAAGTCCATCATTTGGACAACGGAGGCTTTGATATGTGATTTATGTCGCTTACGTCGGCGTATTTGGCAATTGTTACGGCCACCATACCCACCTCCCATAAACTGGAGAGCGGTTTACGTTGCCGAGATTGCAACGTGAGAGCCATTCACCAAAATCCCCACCAGAACACAAACGAGAACTAAAGAGGTCACCAGGTGAGCGCCACCAAACCAGTAGTACTCCTCGCTGAGGAACTTTCGCCCGCCACGATCGAGGCATTGGGTCCCGATTTTGAGATCCGCCAGGCCGACGGCGCAGACCGTTCCGCACTGCTGTCCGCCATCGTTGACGTTGATGCGATTTTGGTTCGCTCCGCAACCCAGGTCGACGCCGAGGCCATTGCTGCTGCGAAGAACTTGAAGGTCATTGCGCGTGCCGGTGTGGGGCTGGACAACGTGGACATCAAGGCTGCAACCCAGGCCGGCGTCATGGTGGTCAACGCACCGACGTCGAACATTGTCTCAGCCGCCGAGCTGACCATTGGCCACATTCTGTCCCTGGCCCGCCACATTCCGGCCGCCAGCACCGCCCTGAAAAACGGCGAGTGGAAGCGCTCGAAGTACACCGGCACCGAGCTGTTGGAAAAGAAGCTGGGCATCATTGGTCTGGGCCGCATTGGCGCCCTGATCACCGAACGGGCCAAGGCCTTCGGCATGGAAATCGTTGCCTACGACCCCTACGTCACCTCGGCACGCGCCGCCAGCCTCGGCGTCCAGCTGCTGTCTTTGGATGAGCTGTTGGAGCAGTCGGACTTCATCACGATCCACATGCCGCGCACCCCGGAAACCCTGGGCATGATCGGCACCGAGGCGTTTGCAAAGATGAAGAAGAGCGCCTACGTCATCAACGTGGCCCGCGGCGGCCTCATTGACGAAGCAGCCCTGAACATTGCGCTGCGCGACGGCGAAATTGCCGGTGCCGGCATTGACGTGTTCGTGAAGGAGCCGGCCACCGACGTTGACTTCCTTTCCTTGGACAACGTCATTGCCACCCCGCACCTGGGCGCCTCCACCGACGAGGCCCAGGAAAAGGCCGGCGTCTCCGTGGCCAAGTCCGTGCGCCTGGCACTGGCCGGCGAACTGGTTCCCGACGCCGTGAACGTTGCCGGTGGCGTCATTGCCGCCGAGGTCCGCCCGGGCATCCCGCTGATTGAGAAGCTGGGCCGCATCTTCACCGCGCTGACCCACGCCTCCGTCACGCAGATCGACGTTGAGGTTGCCGGTGAAATTGCCGCCCTCGACGTCAAGGCGCTGGAGCTCTCCGCACTGAAGGGCGTCTTCAAGGACGTCGTTTCCGAGCAGGTCTCCTACGTCAACGCGCCCGTCCTGGCCGAACAGCGCGGGATCAAGACCAACTTGATCACCACGCTGGAATCAGCCGACTACCGCAACGTGCTGACCATCCGCGGCGCCCTGTCCGATGACTCACAGATCGCCGTCTCGGGCACCTTGACCGGTCCGAAGCAGATCCAGAAGATCGTTGCCGTCAATGGCTACGAGCTGGAAATCCCCATGAGCGACCACCTTCTGGTGATCTCCTACGCGGACCGCCCCGGCGTCGTCGGCACCCTGGGCCGCCTCCTCGGCGAGAACGGCGTGAACATCGCCGGCATGCAGGTTGCCCGCCACACCGAGGGTGGCACCGCCCTGGCCCTGATCACCGTTGACAGCTCCGTCCCGCAGGCTCTGCTGGAGTCCATCAAGACCGAGATTGGTGCCACCATGGCCCGCGAGGTTGACCTGGAGGACTAATCCCCACCCGCTCCCACAACTCGCAAGCTCGTTGCGGGTCCGTCGCGGGCGTGGGCCCATCCGCCGGTCCTTTCCGGCACTTCCGTCCGACGGCGGCACCCACCCAGGTGCCGCCGTCGTGCTTTAACGGTGCAGGACGGTCACGAATCGGCGTTTGAGGTGGGTTCACGGTAAATTTATGGGGTGAGCACTACTGACTCGGCCAAGACGCCTTACTACCTGACAACCGCCATCACGTACCCCAACGGCGATCCGCACATTGGGCATGCCTACGAATACATCGCCGCCGACGCCATGGCACGCTTCAAGCGCCTCGACGGGTACGACGTGAAGTTCGTGACAGGCACGGATGAGCACGGCATGAAGATTGCGCAGACGGCCGAGAAAGAGGGCATGACGCCCAAGGAACTCGTTGACCGCAACGTCACGATTTTCAAGGAAACGCACCAGGCCCTTGGCATCAGCTACGACCGGTTCATCCGCACCACGGACGCCGACCACTACGCCGCATCGCAGGCCATCTGGAAGAAGATGGAAGACGCCGGCGACATCTACCTCGGCAAGTACGAGGGCTGGTACTCCGTCCGCGATGAGGCCTACTACGGCGAGGACGAGACGGAACTGCGCGAGGACGGAAAACGCTATTCCAAGGTCACCGACACCGAGCTGACCTGGACCGAGGAGGAAAGCTACTTCTTCCGCCTCTCCAACTACCAGGACAGGCTCCTGGCGCTGTACGCGGACCAGCCCGAATTCGGCGCACCCCGCACCCGCTTCAACGAAGTGATCAGCTTCGTCAAGGGCGGACTGGAAGACCTCTCCGTCAGCCGCACCACCTTCGACTGGGGCGTACCAGTGCCGGGCAACGACAAGCACGTCATGTACGTGTGGGTCGACGCGCTCACCAACTACCTCACCGCCGTCGGATACCCCGATCTGGACTCCCAAGCGTTCCAGAAGTACTGGCCTGCGGATGTGCACATCATTGGCAAGGACATCTCCCGCTTCCACGCCGTCTACTGGCCGGCGTTCCTCATGTCCGCCGGGCTGGAGCTGCCCAAGCGCGTCATGATCCACGGCTTCCTGCACAACAACGGCGTGAAGATGTCGAAGTCTTTGGGCAACGTCGTGGCGCCGGCCGACTGGGTTGCCCAATATGGTCTGGACCAGGTCCGCTTCTTCCTGCTGCGTGAGGTTCCCTTCGGCGCGGACGGTTCCTACAACCATGACGCCGTGGTGGGCCGGATGAACTCCGACCTCGCCAACAACCTGGGCAACCTGGCCCAACGGTCGCTGTCCATGGTGGCGAAGAACTGTGCCGGGATTGTTCCGACGCCGGGAGCGTTCACCGCCGCTGATGAGGCGATTCTGGGTGCAGCCCGCGAGCTGCTGGAACACTCCCGCCACGCGTACCAGGGCCAGGATTTCCACGGCTCGCTGGAGAAAATCTGGCACGTTTTGGGCGACACCAACGCCTACTTCGCGGACCAGGCCCCGTGGGTGCTGCGCAAAACCGACGTGGCGCGCATGGAAACCGTGCTGTACGTGACGATGGAGATCCTGCGTATCGTTTCGATCCTGGTGCAGCCGGTCATGCCGGACGCCGCTGCGAAGCTGCTGACCGTTTTGGGTCAGGGCGCCTCCGCCGACGACGCGCTGCGTCAGTTCGCCGCCATCTCTGAGCCGCTGGCTGCCGGTACCGCGCTGCCTGCACCAGCGCCGATCTTCCCCAAGTATGAGGAGCCTGCGGAGGTTTAGGCATAATCTCGGAGACGATTGGCGAGTTTTCGACAAAGGCCGGTGTTTGCGGTTAAAGCGGGTGTTGTACTATCCGCTTTTTACGCAAACACCGGCTTTTGTCGGTGCGAAGCTATTTTTGCCGGAGCCCAGCCTGCCGCAGAATATAGATGAAGCGGTTGCTGTTCATCATTTCTGCCCACGTCCACCGAACAAACCGCACACCCTGGCCCCTGATGTCGTCCTCCCGGGCCTTCTCCTTCAAGATTCTGTCCTGAAGTGACAGGCCACCGCCCCAGTCAGAACGCAGGTACTTCTCTCTACCGTCAAATTCGCCCGCCAAGTTAAGTTCCTCAAACCAAAAATCCACAAGGGCGTTCCTACCGTTGCGCAGCTGATATTTCTTTTGCAGGGCCGGCGCAGGGAAGCCGCACATGTGGATCTTGGCCCGGCTGAGGGATTCGCCTGCGGACCCTGACAGCGGCGACGCGAAATTGATGACCGCTAAGGCTCTCCTCATTGCGGCCTTGCTGGGTAGTGATTCAGCGGCAGCCACCAGTTCCTCGCGTAGCAGGGGTGTCCCCTGCGGGTAGCTGCCTTGCCACAAGGGTTCCTTCGTGAGGGGTTCTTCTCCGGGAGGAGCGAATCGGTTGAAGGTGTGTTGGTTGTCGGAAATACGCAAACTGGAATCACAGACAGCTACTGCGTAGGGAAAATCGAGACTCAAAATCAGTTGCATCACTGTGGTGAGTTTGTCCGTCAGGAGGAACTGCCCGCACCGGACCACACCCTCCGTCAGCGACCCGCGGTGACGAATTACGTCAGCGTCGTTGCGCCCGCGCTTTCTTTCCTCCGTCATGGTGTGCAGCTGCTCGGGTGTCCCCACGATCCACAGCCCCCACAACAGTGCGGCTGTGGCGTGTGCGAACACAGGTTGAGTCCGTGCCGCATGTTGCATGGCCTGGGCCCGAAGACCATACTTCTTCAGCGGGTGGAGCTCCTTCCATTCATTGGCTGGGGCGTAGACGCCTCGGCGCACTCTGAAGAGTTCGCCCTTGTTGCACAATCCCACCAGGGAGCGGCGGTCCTGCCCAATGAGTTCCAGATTGGACGGAAAGATCAATCGTGGTGTGTCCATGGGCTACAGATTGGCACCACTACAGCTCTCCGCGGAAGGCTCCTGGTGACAAATGTGCACAACTCAGGCGCGAATCCGGGTGTGGAGGGATCAACGAGAACGGCACCGGTGCCGCGCAAACGCCCGACGCGCAAAAAGGCCGGTGTTTGCGCAAAAAGCGGGTGTTAGAACAACCGCTTTTTACGCAAACACCGGCCTAAATCAAACTGGACCGAGCTAGCTGGTCCATTGCCGCGTCCGAATCCCAGCGGTGGCCGCAGGTTAATCCATGGCCAATCCTTCAACGGGGGAGAGCTTCGCTGCGCGGTGGGCAGGAACCACGGAGGCGAGGAGCCCGGCAACAGCTGCAACCGCCACGACTGCAAGGATCTGTCCCCACGGAATGACCGCGGTGACGTCCGCGAAGCTGCCTAGTGCTGATTGGGCACCCGCCCAACCGTAGACAGTTCCCAGCGCCGAGCCGATGAGGGCCGCAACTCCGGCAATCAGCAGAGCTTCCAGCGCCAGCATGCCGCGGAGTTGGCCGCGGGTCAGGCCCAGGGCGCGGAGCAGGGAGTTCTCCCGGGTTCGTTCCAGCACCGACAGAGACAATGTGTTGGCCACACCGATCAGTGCAATGAACACGGCCACGGCCAGCAGACCGGTCACCACCAGGAGCAACATGTCGATGACCTGGCTGAACATGACCTTTTCCAGTACAGCGCCCGACACCTGGTATTCGTTGAGCCCCAGGGTCGTCGCCAGGGAGGTGCGCAGATCCAACAACTCGTTGGCGTCCAGCGACGGGTCCACCTTGATCCACAACTGGGTTGGCATCTGCTGTCGCAGCGGATCATTGGCAGCCAGCGCAGGGAACGCGTCCAGCGACACCAAGGCAGAGGTGCCATTGGTGGTGGCAGCAGTTCCCGTTAGGTTCGTCGTCTGCGCCCCTGCCAAGAGACTGGCCGAGGTGGTTTCGGCACCATCGGGCAGCAGGCCGCTTGGCAGTACCGCTGTGGTCGGGGTTGGCCGGTTGGCCGTGTTGGCCAGAACCGCAACGGCATCGGCGTCGGATATACCGTAGGCAGGTAGCTCCACATCATCTGCTGCCACCATACCGACCATTTCAAGCCGGGCGATGTGTTTCACACCTGGAAGTGCCGCCGCCGCAGCCACCTGGGAATCTGAAACAGGAGAGTCATCGGAGTACGATTGTGCCGTGATGTCCACGGGATAGACGCTGTCGAGTTCGGAGTCAAAGGCATGCCGGGCAGTGGCGGCACCGGTCATCATCATCGTCACGAGCGTGACACCAATGAGCAGCGCCGACGCCGTGGCCGTGGTGCGGCGCGGATTGCGCACCGCATTTGCCGCCGCCATCTTGCCCGGAACACCGGCCGGACGCGCCAGCGTTCCGGCGAGCGAGACCAGTTTGGGGACAAACAGCGTGGCTGCCATGAGGAAGCCAACAAATGACGCAGCGCCGGAGGGAAGCGCCAGCAACAGGTTCGAGCTGATGCCGCCAACAATCAGGCCAATGCCGCCGGCCAGAACAAGCACCACGCCAATGGTCAGACGAACACGCCCACCAGCGTTGTGCACGCTCGCATCGTCCGCCGGACGGAGTGCGGCCAGTGGGGCCACGGCCGTAGCGGCGCGGGCCGGAACCATTGCGGAGAGCACTGTCAGCAGGGTGCCGACAATGATGCCGGCAATAATGGCCGACGGCGGCACCGCCAGAGTGGCAAAACTGAAGTCAGGATTCTGGCGCAGCAGGGTCAAAACAAGCGCCATGGTTCCCGTTGCCGCCAGCACACCGAGCACCGAGGCAACGATTCCAACAACCAGGGCCTCCAGAATCACGGAGTTGCGCACCTGCTTACGGCTGGCACCGATGCAGCGCAGAAGAGCCAGTTCACGGGTCCGTTGGGCCACCAGAACCGAGAAGGTATTGGAGACAACGAGCCCGGCTACGAGCAGGGCCACCGCGGCAAATGCCAATAGGACAATGGTCAGCTGGTCTTGCCCACCGGTGAATCCGGCAACTTCGGCAGTGGTTTTTTCATCGGGTGTCAGCACCGTTGAGAGAGGTTGTTCAAGAGCCGTTGCCAGCGCATTCTTGGCCGCGTCAAGTGAAACTCCGGGCTTGAGATTAACAGAGATGGTGTTGAATCCTGCGTCCGGACCGCTGAGTTTGTCCACCGCCGCGGGAGTCCCGACGAATTGAGCCATCCCTGACGACAACGGATCGGAGGAAGCTGCCATGATGCCGGAGACGGTGGCTGCAAGTTTCGGCTCAACTGCCATGCCGGTTGGGCTGGAATTGTCCGCGGCAGCCTGGCCGCTGAGTGTGGTTTTGCTGCCCACAGAGAGCTTGTTTCGCTCGGCGGTGACGGCGTCAACCACCACATCGCTTTCGTGGGAGGGCCATGCTCCGGAGAGCAGTTTGACCGGTTCCAAGGACGGAAAAGCAGGCATGTTTCGCACGAAGGCGGCTACTGAAACGCTGCCCAGGTCGGTCTGCACATACAGGGAGCGCTGCGCATACGATTCCACGACGTCAGGGGAGTTGGCCACGGTCTCGACAGCCGCCGTCGTCAGTGGTGCACTGCCAGGAGGGGAAACGACAAGGTCCGATGAGGCGTACGCCTGCCCGATGCTGGCCTTCAGCGACGCTTGCGTGGAGGCGTTGACCATCAGGGTGGCGGAGAGGAAGGCGACCGCCAACAGCACGGCCAGGGTGATGGCGATGAAGCGCCGCGAGTGCGTGCGCAGTTGGCTCAGGGCGACTTGCAACATGGCTCAGGCCCCCAGCGATGCCAGCGATGCCAGCACCGTTTCGGCGGTGGGATTGGCCAGTTCGCCCACCAGTTCGCCGTCGTTCATGAGGACGACGCGGTCGGCGTAGGAGGCGGCGACGGGGTCGTGGGTGACCATGATGATGGACTGGCCCATCTCGCGGGAGGAACGGCGCAGCATGCCCAGGACCTCGGCGCCGGAGCGGGAATCGAGGTTGCCGGTGGGCTCGTCGCCGAAGATGACGTCGGGGCGGGTGAGCAGGGCGCGGGCCACGGCGACGCGCTGCTGCTGACCGCCGGAGAGTTCATGTGGCTTGTGTTTGAGGCGGTCGGTCAAGCCCAGCGTGTTGGTGATGAAGCTGAACCAGTCGCGGTCCACGGTGCCGCCAGCCAGCGCCACGGGCAGGCTGATGTTCGCTTCCGCGGTCAGGGTGGGCACCAGGTTGAAGGCCTGGAAAACGAAGCCGATGCGGTCGCGGCGCAGCTGTGTTAAGTCTTTGTCGTTCAGCGCTGTCAGTTCGGTGTCGCCCAGGTGGATGGTGCCGGCTGTGACCGAGTCAAGCCCGGCCAGGCAATGCATCAGCGTGGACTTTCCGGAGCCCGACGGCCCCATGATGGCGGTGAATTGGCCGGCCGGGAACTCAAGGTCGACGCCCTTCAGCGCGCTCACCTCGGTGTCGCCCTTGCCGTAGGTCTTGCGCAAACCGCGGGCCTGAACCGCCAGTGTGCGTTGATTGTGCTCTGATGTGATGGTCATGGCTCCAGCCTATTTTCGTTGCCGGGCCGGGGGATCGGGTTGTGGGTGGATATCTTTGCAATGTTCGACGCCGGTTCCTCCTACCACGGGTGGAGTGGGCTGCCGCCGTGGTGGGCTCGGGCCGCTGCGAGGTGCCTGGTGGCGCTCCATCCGGGGCGAGCCACGCGCAGTTTCAAAATCGCGACGCCTGTGTGTCAGGCCCCTGCGTCAAGATGCCGGCATGCGCACGCTCGGGGCTTCGCGAGGCGCATAGCCGAAGTCACTTCCACTATGCGCACGGCTGCCTGCTGGCATGGCGCCACGGCGCTGCCTGCGCCATGCGAGCACCCAGCGTGGCGCATGGTGGAAGTGGCCCGTCCGGCATGCTCCGGTTGGGTGCTTCACAGGCGTATGAAGTCATGGCTCCGCCAGTATGCGCCATGGCGGGTACTCCGGAGGCGCATGAATGACGGAACAGCTGGGATTGTTCGTGTGCACCGAGCCTGTGTGCCGAGGCAATGGCTAACTGAGCCTGTCAGTCCGTTCCCGGCTGAGGTTGGATCTGTGGTTCCGGCCGAAACTTCTTGAGCCAGAACTCACTTTGGGCGATGTGAGCAGCGGTCGCTGTGGCCGCCGAGGCCGGGTCCCTGTTTCTGATGGCTTCAAGGATGTCGCGGTGGCCCTTGTTGCTAAGCTCGCGCACCGTTGCGCCTTCAACGCTGTCGAAGATGTTGAAATGACGTCCTCGCGAACGGAACAAGCACATAAGCCCTGTCAGCGTGGAATTTCCGCCGGCGGTACAGATCGCTTCGTGGAATCGGGCATCCAGATCCGAAATGTCGGCTGAATCTTCCGTGGCCTCCATTTTGGCCGTCAGATCATCCAATTCGGTCAGGAGTTCCGGCGTGCATTTTGCCGCGGCTCCGGCAGCGGCGTGTGATTCGAGGGCTCGGCGGATTTCGAAGAGCTCCAGGACGCTGTCGAAGGGAAACAGGTCCACCAAGAGGGCAAAACCCTTGAGGATCTCAGCCGGCTCGAGTGAAGAGACGTAAGTTCCGGAGCCATGGCGGGCTTCCATGACGCCCAGGGCTGACAAGGCTCGGATGGCTTCGCGCAGGGAGCTTCTGGAAACTCCCAGCTGAGCGGCAAGCTCGCCTTCGGGTGGGCATTTCTGCCCAGCCGCCAACTCACCGGAGGCGATCTTGGCCCGCAGCCCTTGCATGGCTGTTTCCACTGCGCTCACGGTTCGCTCCTTTGGTGGCGCCGGCGTCCCGAACTCCTTGGAGAGCCGGATTGTTGATACGAGACTCATCATACGTGTTCTGAAAGTCATCAGATGTATTCGGTATATTCGCCGCCTAGAAAACGGCGATCCGGGTACATTCATCCAAGTCATACGATGAATATTTGTAATCATGCCTTGTCTTTGCAATTTCTGTGAGGTAACTTACAAGGACTTGATCGTTCTACAGAAGGCCCTGACGTGCACATTTCAGCTCCACCTGCACCCACCGTGATCCTCACCCCGGAGGGGGCCCCGGCAATTTCAGACTGGTCCATGACGCCCGGCAAGGTGCATCTGAACCACGGTTCCTACGGTGCAGTACCTGTCGCAGCCCAGCAGCGACAGTTGGAGCTCAAGGCCCAGATGGACGCCAACCCGTGCACCTGGTTCATGAGACAGGCCGCCACGCTTGCCACCACCAGAGTCGGCGTTGCAGAGTTCCTGCGCGTTCCGGCCGAGGACATGGGTCTGGTCATCAACGCCAGCGCCGGCGTCAGCGCCGTCTACAACTCGCTGCCGTTCCGGGACGGGGCCGAAATCGTCACCACCAGCCACGCCTATGGCGCCGTGCTCGAAGGGGCGCAACGCATCGCCCGCAAGCACGGCGGCAAGGTGCGCATCGCACAGGTGCCGCTGGACGCGGACGGACCCCTCGTCGTCGAACTTGTCATGGCGCAGGTCAACCCGGCGACGGCACTCATTGTGATTGACCAGATCACCTCCGCCACGGCGCGCAGCTTCCCTGTCGTGGAGATTGCGGAAGCGGCGGCGAAGCTCGGTGTGCCCGTGCTGGTGGATGCCGCCCACGCACCCGGCGTGCTGGCTCAACCGGTACCGGATTTTGATGGTTTCTGGGTGGGCAACCTGCACAAATTCGCCTGTGCGCCTCGAGGCACGGCGGCGGTGGTGGCGCGCGGGCCGTTCCGGCACCACCTGATGCCGCTCATTGATTCCTGGGGTTTCCCGTACACCTTCCCCGAAAGTTTTGACCACGTGGGCACGCAGGACATCACCTCCTGGATGGCCGCGGAGACGGCTTTTGCCACGATTGAATCGCGTTACGGCTGGGACAATTACCGCAGCTACGCCAAGGTGCTCGGCGACTACGGCCAGCACATTGTCGAAGACGCCTTCACTGCGTTGACCGGCGAAGATGCGTCCGCAGATGTGGGCATGCCAGTAGACCCGCTGCGGCTGATTCGGCTGCCGCGCGGCCTGGCCACCACACACGAGGATTCCCACGCCGTGCGGGCCCTGATCTCGGACCGTTTCGATTTTGAAACCGCCATTACCACGTTCGACGGCGTTGGATACCTGAGGCTTTCGACCCACCTTTACAACACCCCGGCGGATTACGAAGCCTTCGCCGAACGGGTGGTCCCCGAGCTGGCGGCACTGGCCAGGGAGAGCTGACGCTTCCACTGAATGCACCTAACGCACCACCGAGATTCAGCTTTGAACAGTGAAGTTCGCATCAAACAACACGAAAGGTCTTCCATGAAATCCAAATTGACCACTGTTGCCGCCCTGGGCGTCGCCGCAGTCCTGGCACTCTCCGGTTGCGGAGGGGGCGCAAGCAAGGACTCGGCCGATGGCCAGGTCACGCTGAAGATGGTGGAAAGCCTCACCAACCCCACTCGCACCGACACCATCAAGAGCCTCCTTGCCGGATTCGAAAAAGAGAATCCGAACATCAAGGTTGACCTGATCTCCCCGCCCACGGACTCGGCGGATCAGAAGATCCAGCAGATGCTCCAGTCCGGCAAGGGCATTGATGTCGTGGAAGCACGTGACATCACAGTCGGTTCCTTCGGTGCCAACAAATGGCTCTACGACATGACCAGCGATCTTGACGGCTGGGAGGGCTGGGACGACCTGACCGACAACGCCGTCAACTACTCCAAGCAGGACGGCAAGACCTACTACATTCCGTACGGTTTCTACGGTCTGTCGCTGTTCTACCGCACGGACCTGGTCAAGGATGCGGGTTTTGACGGCCCGCCGAAGAGCTGGGGCGACCTGCTGACCCAGGCCGAGAAACTCAACGACCCCTCGGCCAACGAGTTCGGCTACGCCTTCCGCGGCGGCCCCAACGCCAACTCCAACGCAGTGGCCGTCATCGAGGCCTACACCGCGGATCAGATCGACAAGGAAAATGCGTTCCTGCTGACCAACGGCAAGACCATCTTCTCCGCTCCCGAGGCGCAGACGGCCATGGATGACTACCTCGAGCTGTTCAAGAAGGGCTCGCCGCCGTCGTCCGTTGCCTGGGGATACCCGGAAATGGTGCAGGGCTTCAGCAATGGTTCCACCGCCTTCCTGCTCCAGGACCCTGAGGTGATTGCCACCATCAAGGAATCGACTTCGGTCAAGGAAGACCAATGGAACGTTGCCCCGCTGCTGGTTGGTCCCACCGGCAAGGCCATCCAGCCGGTCGCATCGGCTGGTTGGGGCATCGCTGAAAGCAGCGAGCACAAGCCCGAAGCCGTGAAGCTGATCAAGTACCTGGCACAGGGTGAACCGGCCACCACGTTCAGCAAGGAGAACAGCCTGGTTCCGATCCTGACCTCGGCCGCCGATGACCCGTTCTACAGCACCGGCCCCTGGGCTGCCTACGTCACCATGACCGAAAACCCGGACACGTACATCTCGGCCGTTCAGCCGCGCGGCGTTTCCTGGTGGACCGAATGGATCAAGAAGTCCGACGGCGAACTGCAGCGCGTCCTGACCGGCAAGATGACCACCCAGGAACTGCTCACCAGTTGGGACAGCTACTGGGTTGAAAAGATGGCGGGATAATCCATCGTGGCTTTTGAATCACAACGGACGGTGGCGCGCAAACCGGAAACGGTCAGCGCGCCGCCGGAGCTGCCCAGGGAATACCGACACAAGAAGCGCTTCAATGCACGGACCGCCTGGACCCTGGCCGGTTTCATGGCGCCGGCAGCAATCTTCGTGGCGATCTTCACGTACTACCCCATGATCTCCGGATCACAGATGGCATTCCGGAACTGGAACCTGAACGATCTTTCGGACACGTCCTGGATTGGCTGGGGCAACTTCCGCACCCTCTTTGAGAACCCCGAGTTTGGCACAATAGTGCGCAACACGGTGGTGTGGGTGGTTGGCTCACTGGTGCCCCAGGTGGTCATCGGCTTCGCCCTGGCGTTGTTCCTGAAGCGCAGGTTCCGGTTCCGCAGCGGTTACCAGGCGTTGATCTTCTTCCCCTGGGCCGTGTCCGGCTTTCTGATCGGCATGCTCTTTCGCTGGATGTTCAACGCCGAATTCGGTGTGGTGAATGATCTGCTCATGAAGACCGGGTTGATTGACACGCCCATCCCGTGGTTGGCTGAACCCGGCTTTGCCATGACCGCCATCATCGTCGCGAATATTTGGTACGGCGTAACCTTCTTCGCCATCA
The DNA here is from genome assembly GCA_038199275.1 of Actinomycetales bacterium. Taxonomy (GTDB): domain Bacteria; phylum Actinomycetota; class Actinomycetes; order Actinomycetales; family Micrococcaceae; genus Specibacter. The sequence goes on along the minus strand of JBBPZC010000034.1, from coordinate 31,877 downwards.
TGATTTTGGCCGCCCTGCAATCCGTCTCTGATGAAATGTATGAGGCCGCCGCCATTGACGGCGCCGGCAAGGTGCGCACCTTGTTCAGCATCACGCTGCCCGCCATTGCGGTCACGCTGGGGCTGACGATCCTGCTGCGCGTGATTTGGATCTTCAACTTTCCCGACATTATTTGGGCCATGACCGGTGGCGGCCCCGCCGACCAGACCCACATCATCACCACGTACATGATCAAGATTACGCAGGAAGGTGACTACGGCCAGGCCTCGGCGCTGGGACTCATTGTGGTCTTCACCCTGTTGCTGTTCGCCGTCTTCTACCTGATGGCGATGCGCCCCCGAAAGGCCAACCGATGATTGACAAACAGAGCCCCTGGGGCCGGACCATCAAGATCGCTTTCCTGGCCATTTGCCTGATCGTCACAGTTTTCCCGCTGTACTGGATCATCATCACCTCGCTGAAAGCGCCGGGGGCAATTTATGAACTGCCGCTGAAATACTGGCCCACCGAGCTGTCCTTCGAAAACTACATTGGCCTGTTCACCAAATCCGACTTTGGCCGGTACATGATCAACAGCCTGGTGGTTGCAACCGTCGCCGCCACCGTGGCCACCCTGATCTCGCTGCTCTCGGCCTACGTGCTGGCCCGGTTCCAGTTCGCCGGCCGCGGTGCCGTCATGGCGGCATTCCTACTGACTCAGATGATCCCCGGATTCATCGCCCTGGGTCCGCTGTACATGATGATGACAAACTTCAATCTGGTCGATTCCAAGACCGGCTTGATCCTGGTGTACATCGCCATCTGCATCCCGTTCTGCACCATCATGCTGCGCGGCTTCTTCGAAAACGTGCCCGACGCGCTGGAGGAGGCCGCCATGATTGACGGCTGCTCACGCCTCTCTGCACTGTTCCGGGTGTTGGTCCCGGTCATGATGCCGGGCATCGCCGCCAGCTTCATCTTCAACTTCGTCAACTGCTGGAATGAGCTGTTCCTGTCCGTGACATTGATGAACAGCGACGAGAACAAGACCATTCCGACGGCGCTGGCAGGCTTCATCTCCAGCTTCAACATCGACTGGGGCTCCATGTCAGCCGCCGCAGTTCTGACGGTTGTACCGACCCTGGCGATTTTCGCTTTCGCCAGCAAGTTCATCGTCCAGGGCCTGACCGCAGGTGCCGTCAAGGGCTGATTTTTCCTGAAGTACGACGGCGGCGGGCCGGGTTCCAACGGACCCCGCCCGCCGCCGTCCTCCTCGGCAGACGCTGCAGCAGCTCCCGGCCCTTTTCGGCAGACGCTGCAGCACCAAACGGGCCTTTTCTCCGAACGCTCCCGCAGTTGCCCGCAACCGGTGCTGCAGCGCCGGGATGAAAACCCCCGGAGGTGCTGCGGCGTCGGGAAGGAAACCCCGGGAGGTGCTGCAGCGTCGAAACTACCGCGGGGTGACGATTCCTGTTTCGTAGGCGATGAGCACCACTTGGACGCGGTCGCGGGCGTTCAGCTTGGCCAGAATGTGCCCCACATGCGTCTTCACGGTCGCTTCCGAGACAAACAGCTGCGCGGCAATTTCGGGGTTGGAGAGCCCGTTGGCAATCAGCACAAACACCTCGTGCTCGCGAGAGGTGAGCGAGGCGACCGCCGCGGAATTGACGTCATTGGCCGGACTGGGCGCCGAGAGCATGGGCGCCACATGGTCCAGCAACCGCCGTGTGGTGGAGGGAGCAATCACGGCGTCCCCGGCAAAAACCGTACGAATGGCGCCGAGCAATTCCTCCGGCGGGGCGTCCTTGAGCAGGAATCCGCTGGCGCCGGCCTGGATCGCGGCAAGCGCGTATTCGTCCAGGTCAAAGGTTGTCAGCACCACGATTTTCAGCTCCGACAGCCACGACCCGGCCGGGGCCGACTTGGTCCGTTCCATCAGCCGCCGCGTGGTTTCCAGCCCGTCCATGCCGGGCATGCGCACGTCCATGAGCACCACGTCGGCCGCAGTTGCCGACAGTCCGGCCAGCGCCTCGATGCCGTTGCCGGCCTGCAGCACCACCTCGAGGTCGGGCTGGGAATTGATCAACATACCGAAGCCGGAACGGACCAGTTGCTGATCGTCCACCAGGGCGACCCGGATGGGGGAAAGGGGGCTCATGAAATCAGTTCTCCGAGTAGGGGATAAATGCGGTGATGCCGAAGCCGCCGCCCGGCAGGGGACCGGCGCTCAGCGTGCCGTCATACAGCTTGAACCGCTCAGCCATGCCGCGCAAACCGTTCCCGCCGGCCTGGGTGGGCGGTGCATTGGTGGGTTGAGTGGCTTGGTGATGTCCGACGTCGGACTCCACCTTGGTCTGGCCCGCCGCGGACATGGCGGGGGCCTTGGGGGACGGGACCGGAACGCGGGGGATCGATGCCGTGGACAGTGCGGCGGTGGCGCCGCGGCCGTCGTCGCGCACCATGATTTCCAGGCCGCGGGCCTTCCAGCCGAGCCGGACGGAGGCGTTGACGTTGGGGCCGGCGTGTTTCATCACGTTGGTCAGCCCCTCCTGGACGGCGCGGTAGGCGGTGAGTTCGGCGCCGGGCGGCAGTTGGCGGCGCGCCTCGCCGTCGACCTCAACGTCAACCGGCAGTCCGGCGGCGCGGATGCCCAGGAGCAGTTCATCCAAATCGGCGAGTCCGGGCAGCGGGCGGGTGGAGGCCTCGTCGCCGCCGCGCAACACGCCCAGCAGGCGGCGCATTTCCTGTAGCGAGGCCCGGCCCGTGGCAGCAATCGTGGCGAGGGTTTCCGGGGCGATTTCCGGGTTGGTCGCGGAGGCGTAGCGGGCGCCGTCGGCCTGGGTGATGATGACGGAGAGTGAATGCGCCACAATGTCGTGCATCTCGCGGGCGATGTGGGCGCGCTCGTCACTGGCCGCCAAATCGCGTTCATGCTGGGCCTCAATTTCGAGGCGGTGGGCACGGTCCGAGAGTGCCTGTTCGCGCAAGCGCTTGGTGCGGGTCAGGTCCCCGGCGGTCCAGCTGAACAGGATCAGCACCCACACCATGAGGACCATGACAATGCTGTAGGGGATGTCTGCCAGTGTTTGGGACGTGAGGACGTAAAAGTAGCGCGTCACCAGCATGACCGAGCCCAGCAGTGCCAACGCTAGTCCGCCCAGGCTCGCCCAACGGGGGCCGAAAGCGGCCAGCGCGTACACAATGAGGGGCACGGCAACGTCCGCGGGCATGGGCTGGATGTTCAGCGCCCACTGCAGCAGCGCGACGCCGGCAATGATGAAACCGGCCATTACGGTCCGGGTGCGGCGCCACGCCAGCGGAAGAATGATGGCCGTGGCGAAGGCGCCCGAAACCAGCATGTCCATGGTCGATTTGGAGTAGCCGCCATCTGTAATGCTCACGGGCATGGCCAGCAGCCACAGCAAAGCCATGAGGACAAAGTCCACGGCAAAGCGGTGCCGCCGGAACCAGTCGTAGATGGAATGCATGATCACACCCTCAACTTTAGGCGGAAGGGGCAAGCCGGGGCATCCTGCCCTGGGTGGAGATCCGGGCTCCCCTTCCCCACGCTGGTTGCGACGCTATCCCACCAATGACCGCTTTTTCGGATCGCTATCCCACCAATCGCGCCGTTTTCGAGGTCGCTATCCCACTGTGGCTTTGGCATGTTGTTCGATGTGGCCGAAATTGGCGGAAATGAGGATGCCGGGTGGAGAGACCTGGCGAGGCATTTCTGAGTTGCAAATTCCAGTACACGTACTTGAAGTACACCGCGTACCTGAGGATAATGAATACCATGAGCACAACGACACATGAGAGCGTAAGCGGACGGGTTTACGGCTTTACCCAGGCGAGGGAGTCGCTAAAAGCGATCTTGGATTCCAGTGAAAGGGGCGGACTATCAACGATCAGCCGTCCTGACCGGGCGCCCGCGGCCGTCGTCAATGGCGAGAACCTGCGCCGCTTTCTATCGTCGAGTGTCGCTCCCAACGTTCAGGTCGTAAATGAAGACGGGGCGTGGGCTGTTTTCATGCCTGGTCAGCCGTTTGCCGCTGAGGCCACGGATTTGGCGGAAGCCCTCGCAGACTTTGTCGACGCATTGCGAGACTATGCCGAAGATTGGGAAGACCACTTGCATGGCGCTCCCAACCATCGGGAGAATTGGGCTTTGGTCCAGCTGGTCGGGTTGTCCACGGATGAACAACTGACCGCTTGGCTGACTGGTGCCGTGGAATGAGCGTTCGTCGGCTCGGCGGACGGAACGATCACGAGAAGTTCTGCGTCACGGAGAAGTGGGAATTGGTGGTGAATGCTCGCGGGAAGCCTGTGCAACACCACGCGACATATCGGCTGGTTCTTGCGGACGGGAGGATCCTGCGGACTAGGATTTCACGTCCGGTGGATCGAACAACGTACTCAAGTTCAATCTGGAACCACATTCTCCAAGACCAGCTCCTGGTCGTTGACGACGAGTTTTGGGCTTGTGTTGAGGGCGGGATGTTGCCGGTGCGCAGTCCCGTTGTGACTCCGGAGGCGGCGCTGCCTCTGGCGCTGGTCTGGCAACTCACCCACAACGCCGGCATTGACGAAAAAGTCGTTGCCCGGATGACGAAGGAGCAGGCGGTGCAGGCCATCAACGATTATTGGATGACGCAGGGAACACGCCGCGACCACTGAAAGGCTGGATTGCCGGGCACCCCTGTGAGTGCCCGACGTCGGATGTGGTTTCGCAGCTGCCCTGCCGGAAAACGACGATCTGGCGCACACCAGCTGTTACCGGGGTCGAGATTGGCGGGCAGCTTTAGTCGCGGCCACCAGCAGCGGCGGTAATTCTACTGGCCATGCTTTTGAAGATGATGCCATGGAACGGCAAGACGGCCAGCCAGTACAAACGTCCCCAGAGTCCGCGGGGAAAGAAGATCGCACGCTGTCGGAAAACGCTGCCGGAGTCCTCCAGTGGCGTGACCTCAAACTCCAGCCAGGCCCTGCCCGGAACAATCATTTCTGCGCGCAGCCGGAGCAGGTGGCCGCGTTCCAGGGACTCGACACGCCACCAGTCCACCGTGTCATCGAGTTGGAGGCGGCTGGTGCTGCGCCGTCCGCGTGTGAGGCCTGTCCCGCCAACCAATTTGTCCATCCAGCCACGCACCGTCCACGCGATCGGCAGTGAGTAGTAGCCGTTGGTTCCGCCGATTCCCTCGACGACGTCCCATACTTGGCTTGCCGATACGTCCGTGGTTTTGCTGCGCTCATCGGTGAACACCGTCAGACCGGCCCAGTCGGGATCACTGGGCAGAGGCTCTGCCGGGGCGCTCAAGGCATGGGCGCCGGCCCACGTCGTCTCCACCATGTCTGCCGCGATCTTGTGAAGAGCCAGTTCAACGGCGCGTCTGTAAGGTGTCAGGCCACCCTCCGGCTTCGGGATGTATTGATCAATGTCATGCTCGCCTACAACGCAGTCGTGCTGCAGTGATTCCACCAGCGGCACGGCCAGACTTCGGGGGACTGGAGTGACCAGATTGACCCATTGCGCCGCGAGCCATGGGGTCAGAACCGGCAGCGGGATCACCACTGGGCGGCGAAAACCAGCCGCATCGGCGTAACTGCGCATCATGTCCGCATAGCTGAGGACTTCGGGCCCACCTATGTCGAAAGTGCGGTTGAGTCGGGTGGGCAGCGAGGTGGCAGCCACCAGATAATGCAGGGCATCACGGATGGCAATGGGTTGGATCTTGTTCATCACCCATTTGGGTGCGGGCATCACGGGAAGCACATCGGTCAGGTGGCGGACCATTTCAAAACTGGCGGAGCCGGAACCGATCACCAGGCCGGCCTGCAAGACCACCGTTGGTGTGCCGGAAGACATGAGAATCTCACCGACTTCGGTCCTGGACGTCAGGTGCCGGCTGAGTTTTCCTTGTGGATGGAGCCCGGAGAGGTAGACCAGCCGATGAACCTCGGCCTCTCGCGCCGCGCGGCCCAGATTGATCGCGCACAGGCGCTCGATCCGTTCAAAGTCTGCAGCTGCGCCCCGTCCACCGGACATGGAATGCACCAGATAATAGACAACATCAGCTCCAGAGCAGAACTCTGCCGCCGTCGCGGGGTCCTCCATGGAGCCCTCAATCACCTGGACTTGGCTGCGCCACGGCACGTCGCGGAGTTTTTCCCGGTTACGGCTGAGCACGCTCACTTCATGCCCGGATTCCAACAGCAATGGAATGAGTCTGCCTCCGATGTATCCCGTTGCGCCTGCGACAGCAATCTTCGTCATGGTTCCAACTCTCCGCTCGACAAAAACCATTTGTTAGACCAGTATGTATTTAGAAATTCGTATTATCAACTCTAGGAGTATTCGTGCGGGGCGAGGCAGATTCATCAAGCCAGGTGCAGAAGCATCCGGCGTCGGTGCTCGTGCGCCAAGTTCTGGTCCTGAATGAGCAGATGGAATTCATCATGCAGCGGGAACTTGACGTCAATGAAACTGATTTTCAAGCCATGCAGCATCTGATGCAGGAAGGATCGATGTCTCCTGGGGAGTTGGCACAGCTGCTGCATCTGACTCCGGCCGCGGCCACAACGGTGATTGACCGGCTGGTTAAGAAGGGCCACGTGAATCGCTCCCCGCATCCTACGGACAGGCGCCGCTCCTTAATCAGTCCAAACCGGGAGTCTGTTCGAACAGCGATGGGCTGGCTCATGCCCATGAGCCTGGACGTCGACAAACTGGTCCGGGACTATGACCATAGTGAGCAGGACATCATTGTGAATTTCTTGAACGGAGTTGTTGGAGCCATGAGCAACCGCATTGACGCCCTTGCGAAAACAACGCCAGCAGATATCGACCCCCACCAGAGGTGACGCCGTGCAGACAAAAACATCAACACATCAGCTCACTCAACCGAGTGCCGCCCACGGAATGACGGTTGACAGTCTTGATTGGGACGCCTTCAAGGCACAGATCCAAGCGGCACTCGACGGATTCTTCGACAGCAACCAATCGCATGCGCGCTTCCATTCCCCGGCATTCGGTGGCCTGTGGGAACTCATGGCTCGAACCACCGGCGGTGGGAAATGGATGCGCCCGCGTTTGGTTTACCTCAGCTACTCCGCATTCGGCGGCACTGACGCAGCTGCGTGTGCCGATCTGGCGGCTGCGTTCGAAGTCTTGCATGCGTCCTTGATCGTCCATGATGACGTGATTGACCGGGATTTTCTACGCCGTGGTGCGGACACCATTGGAGCCAGCTATCGGGATATGGCCACCGCGTTGGGTCATGACAAGCACGACGCCGATCACGCGGGCTTTTCTGCCGCGATCATTGCCGGGGACCTGCTGCTGGCCGGTGCTTTGCGTCTTGCCGGCTCCGCCGCACTGGGCCATCACAATGGCGTGCTCATTCTCGAGGCCATGCATGAGGCCATCTTCACCGCTGCAGCAGGGGAACTCGATGACCTATTGCTTTCGCTCGGCGGCCTGGATGCCCACCTGCCAGAGGTGCTGAATATGGAACGGCTGAAAACGGCAGTGTACTCCTTTGAAATGCCGCTTCGGGCCGGCGCCCTTCTCGCTGGGGAGTCCGAAGCGAGTGCCGATGCCCTGGCAGCTGTGGGTCGAGACATTGGCATTGCATACCAGATCGTCGACGACGTGCTCGGCACCTTTGGAGAGCCCGCGGAAACAGGCAAGTCCATTGATTCGGATTTGCGTGAGGGCAAACGCACCATCCTGACAACGTTTGCCGAGGGGGCACCGGAGTTTACCGCTGCGCTGGAGTCATTTCGCGACGGAACAACTGACAGCAATTTCATTCGTGAAGTCTTGCGACAGCTCGGTGCCGAACGCTTCGCCGTCGGACTGGCTGAGTCTTTGGTCTCGGATGCCTTGGATGCGGCTCAAGCGTTGGATCTGCCATCTGCCCTCTACACAGAGCTCGCCACCATTGGCGACTATGTCCTGACCCGAAGGAGCTGATGATGGGAAACGACCCCTTGGGCCTCTACTCTGACACCGCAGCTCGCAGCGCCGGTGTGGTCATTGGCAGATATTCGACGTCCTTCGGGCTGGCCTGCTGGACCCTGCGGCCCCGCGAGCGCCGGCACATTGAAAATATCTATGCCTTGGTCAGGATTGCCGATGAAGTGGTCGACGGCGCAGCTGCCGCGGCTGGCTTGGACCCGGACGGCGTCTGCTGGCAACTGGATAACCTGGAGCAGGAAACAGAGCGGGCCCTGGCGTGCGGATACAGCACCAATATGGTGGTCCACGCGTTTGCGCAGACGGCACGGCATGCTGGCATTGACGCGGCGCTGACCAGACCGTTCTTTGCCTCGATGAGGGCGGACGTACACACGAGTTCCCACTCGGACGACAGCTTGGCCGATTACATCTACGGTTCCGCCGAGGTGGTTGGCCTCATGTGCCTGAAAGCCTTTCAAACGATGGAAGGCGCCGTGTCGGGGAAAGACGCTGAACTCAACCATTCGGCGCGCAGCTTGGGGGCTGCCTTTCAGAAGGTGAACTTTTTGCGCGATCTGGGCGCCGACAATTCTGATCTGGGCCGCCAATACTTCCCGGGATTGGATCCTGCCCACTTCAACGATGAACATAAAGAGACGTTGCTGGCGGACATCCGCCGGGATTTGGCGGCAGCCCGGGTTGGCATGGAATTCCTTGCCCCACCCGCCCGGCGCTCGGTGCGGCTTGCCCATGACATTTTTCTGGCACTGGTGGAGAAGATCGACGGCGTTCCCGCAACTGAACTGCAGACACGGCGCATCCGGGTTCCCGGTTGGCAGAAGACGTTCATTGCAGTGCGCGCCATTGCCGGTACCTCACGCGCAGTCAGGCCGACGGCCGCGGCTGCGGTTGCTCCATGAGCCGGAAGGAAGCGGCGATGGAAGGGATTCGTGGATCAGTGCGCCGCGCCACAAGGAAGATCGCGGCGCGGAAAAGGCAAAAGGCCCAGCGTCAGGCAAACGTCCCTGAGCAGGCCCAGCACGCCGTCGTCATTGGTGGCGGCATTTCCGGACTCGCGACGGCGGCACTGTTGGCCAAGGACGGGCACTCGGTCACCCTGCTGGAAAAGGAGCAGCAACTCGGCGGACGTGCGGGACGGTGGGAAAGCCAAGGGTTCACCTTTGATACCGGTCCCAGCTGGTACCTCATGCCTGAGGTTATTGACCATTGGTTCAAGCTCATGGGTACCAGCGCTGCGGCTGAACTCGAACTGAGCCGTTTGGATCCCGCCTACAAGCTGTGGAGCCCGGCGACGTCGCAGCAGCCGACGGAGGTCCGTACCGGACGGGCGTTGGCGACGGCCCTGTTTGAATCCCAGCAATCCGGCTCAGGAGCGCAGCTGGGCCGGTACCTTGACTCGGCCGAATTGGCGTACGGCTTGGCCAAGAAGCACTTCCTGTATGACCCCTTCGGTTCCCTGCGTGGACTGCTCAACCCGCACGTTCTCCGCCATGCGCCGCGGCTGGCTACTTTGTTGGGCCAAAACCTGCACCGTTTTGTTTCGGCTCGGTTCACACACCCGCTGCAGCAACAGATTTTGGGCTACCCTGCAGTGTTCCTTGGCACGAGCCCCTACAAAGCACCCTCGATCTACCACCTGATGAGTCATCTGGATTTGCAGGACGGAGTGTTGTACCCGCAAGGTGGGTTCGCCGCCGTCGTCGATGCCATGGAAAAGGTGGCCCGGAAGGCCGGTGTCCACATCGTCACTGGTGCCACGGCGACCCGCATTCTCACCGAGTCGTCCGAGCAAGGTGCGCGATGCGACGCGGTGGCATGGCAGTCTGCCGACGGCGCCGAACACACCACGGCGGCCAGTTTGGTGGTGGGTGCCGCAGATTTGCATCACGTCGAGACGGCGTTGCTGCCGGAACGCTTGCGCAGTCACAGCGCGGCCAAGTGGAGCAAAGCGGATCCCGGCATCAGTGCCGTGCTGGTGTGCCTTGGCATCAGCGGGACGCTGCCCGATTTGGCCCACCACAACCTTCTCTTCACTGACGACTGGCAGGACAACTTCGCCCGCATTACCGACGGCCAGGCGCTCGCAGACACCACCTCCCTCTACGTCTGCAAACCCAGCGCCACCGACGCCGCCGTCGCCCCCGAAGACAGCGAAAATCTGTTCCTGCTCATCCCGGCCCCGGCCCTTCCGCAGTGGGGCAAAGGCGGGTGCGACGGCGGTGGCTCACCAATGGTGGAACAGGTCGCCGACGCGGCCATCGCCCAGCTTGCGCAGTGGACCCAGACGCCCGAACTTGCCGAGCGCATTGTGGTGCGGCGCAGTTATGGGCCCGCCGATTTCCAGGACAACTTCAATGCGTGGCAAGGAAGTGCATTGGGGCTGGCGCATACGCTGCCGCAGAGTGCTTTCCTGCGCGCGGGCAACAGCAACCCCAAGGTGGCCGGTCTATATTACGCGGGCAGTTCGGTCCGGCCGGGCATCGGCGTGCCCATGTGCATGATCAGCGCTGAGATTGTGCTGAAGTTGGTCCGCGGAGACCACAGCTCCGGCCCCTTGTCGGAACCTGGCCCGGAACCTGATTTGGAACCTGATTTGGAAGCGGAGCCGGAATTCGAGCCGGCCCGGGCCACGGAGCACGGGCAGGGGTCTGCTTCGTGATCTATCTGTCCATTCTGCTGTTCCTGCTGCTGTGCATGGTGTTGCTCGATGCCCGGTGGAAGCTTCTTCTGTTTGCCCGACCAGTGGCAGGTGTACTCGTTCTGCTTGTTGGCACGGCATTCTTTTTGGCCTGGGATGTGTGGGCCATTGCGGAAGGAATCTTCCTGCATCGCGATTCCCCGCTCATGACAGGGATCATGATTGGCACACAGCTTCCACTTGAGGAAGCGTTCTTTCTGCTGTTCCTCTGTTACCAGACCATGATTCTCTTTACCGGGGCACAGCGGTTGCTTCGACGGCACAATCAGCGCACAACTCGACAGAGCGGAGGGAAACCGTGAGCTTTGCTGAACTAAACATCATTTTCCTTGCGGTGGCGGCTGTCGTGTTCGCGGGTGGATTGTGGCGTTCTCGACCCGGCGGTACCCGCGGAGCCTTGCTTGGCGTCGCCTCGGCACTGGTGGTACTGATAATTCTGACGGCCGTTTTTGACAACATCATGATTGCCTCGGGTTTGTTCGACTACGGTGGGCACACCCTCAACGGTTTATACCTGGGACTGGCTCCCATAGAAGACTTTGCCTACCCGCTGGGCGCAGCGCTGCTGTTGCCCGGGCTCTGGCTGCTCTTCACGGGAAAGGCTGATCAGTGAAAAACTTGTTCGTCACGTCCCGACCGGTGTCTTGGGTCAACACTGCCTATCCCTTCGCAGCCGCCTGCTTCCTTGCAACAGGGATGATCGACTGGATTTTTGTGGTGGGAACGGTCTTTTTTCTGATCCCTTACAACCTGCTGATGTATGGCATCAACGATGTGTTTGATTACGAATCGGATCTGCTCAACGCCCGAAAGGGCGGGGTGGAAGGGGCCGTGCTGGACCGCAGCCACCACCGCTTCGTTCTCTGGTCTGCCATTGTCGCGACGGTACCGTTTGTTGCCGTGCTCCTGACTCAGGGAGATGTGGCCGCAAATCTGATTCTCGCGGTGTCACTCTTTGCGGTCGTTGCGTACAGTGCTCCGGGGTTGCGCTTCAAGGAGCGCCCTTTTCTGGACTCCCTCACTTCCAGCACCCACTTCGTGTCCCCGGCCATTTATGGGCTGGCTCTGGCAGCCGCCCAGGAACAACCCAACGGTCAGCTCGTCTTTACATCCGCGGTCTGGGCCGTTCTGCTGGCCTTCTTCCTCTGGGGCATGGCCAGTCACGCCTTTGGGGCCGTGCAGGATATTCTGCCCGACCGGGAGGGAGGTATTGCCTCCATTGGCACTGTGCTGGGCGCCCGGTTCACCACCTGGTTCGCATTCATCGCCTACGCCGTTGCCGGAGTGCTGATGCTAAGGACGGCAGCACCCTTTGCCGCCATTCTCGTGCTGCCATATCTTGTCAATGTGGCACCGTCACTGCGCATCACCGATGCCACCTCGGCGCGGGCCAACGTGGGCTGGAAGAGGTTCCTATGGTTGAACTACGTGACTGGATTCCTGGTGACCATGACCCTGATCTGGCTGGTTTGGCAGGATGGGACGTGAGTCAGCGGCCATCACACCAGCACCCATGTCACCAGCACGCACTGAGTTCATCACCGCGAAGCCACGCTAGACGCCTCAGCCGCCACTACCCAAAGGCCACCGCATGAATGCCTCCCTTGTCTGGTTCCGCGACGATCTGCGTGTGGCCGACAACCCAGCCCTGCTGGCTGCAGCCAATGATGGTGAGACCGTTGGGGTATACGTCCTCGACGAGGAGTCGGCCGGCATCCGGGCACTCGGCGGGGCGGCCAAGTGGTGGCTCCACCATGCCCTCGAGGACCTGCGGCAAGAACTGGAACACTTCGGCATCCCGCTGATTCTGCGCCGCGGACCCGGAACAGAAGTCGTCACTGGGCTGGCCATTGAGCTTGGTGCCGGCTCCTTGTACTGGAACCGCCGGTATGGGGGAGCAGAACGTGAAGTCGACGCCGCGACCAAAACTTGGGCGCAGGAACACGGCATGCATGCCGAGAGTTTTCAGGCCACCCTCCTGCACGAGCCATGGACCGTCGCCACCGGAGCCGGAAACCCGTACCAGGTCTTCACTCCGTTCTGGCGTACCGTCTCGGCCCAGGATTTCCGGGCGCCACTTGACGTGCCCGACGTCGGACGCGGTTACGCAAATCCCCTTCCGGACAGTGACGACCTGCCGCACAACGCTGCCCTGCCGGACAGCGACGAGCTGGCGGACTGGGACCTGCTGCCCACGAGCCCGGACTGGGCGGACGGTCTGCGGGCCACATGGCACGCAACGGCCGCTGCCGGACACGAGCTGCTGGCGCAGTTCCTTGAGGGGCCCGTGGCTGACTACCAGGATGCACGGGACCGGCCGGACAAGCAGGGCACCAGCCGGCTCTCGCCGTATCTGCGCTGGGGCCAGCTCAGCCCGTTTCAAGTGTGGGCCGCGCTCGCAGGAGTCCGGCACGGTGAGTTGGCGGGTTCGTCCGGACCAGCCGTCTTTGCTTCCGAGCTGGGCTGGCGTGAATTCTGCTGGCACCAGCTCTACCACCACCCGGACCTGGCCACCGCCAATCTGCGCGCGCAGTTCGATCAGTTTCCGTGGCGCCAGCCCAGCCCGGTTGGCAAGGGAGCGCAGCAGCTGATTGCCTGGAAACACGGGCAGACGGGAATTCCCCTGGTCGACGCCGGCCAGCGCGAATTGTGGCACACCGGTTTCATGCACAATCGGGTGCGCATGGTCGCCGCCAGCTTCCTCGTCAAAAACCTGGGCTTCGACTGGCGGGTGGGGGAGCAGTGGTTTTGGGACACGCTGGTGGACGCGGACGCTGCCTCCAACCCGGCCAACTGGCAATGGGTGGCGGGATCGGGCGCAGACGCGGCACCCTATTTCCGCATCTTCAACCCACTGACACAGGCTGCGAAGTTTGATCCGGACGGCAAGTACGTGGTCCGCTGGGTGCCGGAGGCCGGTGGCCCGGATTATCCGGAGCCGATTGTGGATCTGCAGGAGAGCCGTCGGGAGGCGCTGGATGCCTACGCTTCCATCAAGTGAAGTCCCGAACCGGGCACGTGTCATCTCACACTGTGAGATACCTTGCTCATCATGTGGATGGTTTCGTTAGGCTGAACGCATGAGCGCAACCATTGACACAGCTGGCATTGACATTGCCGTAATTGCCGGCGACGGCATCGGCCCCGAGGTGACCGCGGAGGCCGTGAAGGTCCTTGCCAAGGTTACCGCCGATGAGGGGATCGAGCTCAAGCTCACCGACTACAAGCTCGGCGCCGAGCACTGGCTCGCCACGGGCGAAACGCTCCCCGAAACCACCATCGACGCCCTGCGCAGCCACGACGCCATCCTCTTCGGCGCGGTCGGCGCGGCCCCCGGCGACACCTCCATTCCGTCCGGGCTCATCGAGCGCGAAATGCTGTTGAAACTGCGCTTCTCCCTGGACCACTATGTGAACCTGCGCCCCTCTTTCCTGTACGACGGCGTGCCCTCACCTTTGGCGAGCCCCGGCACCATCGACTTCATTGTGGTCCGCGAAGGCACCGAAGGACCTTACGTTGGCAACGGCGGAGTCCTGCGCAAGGGCACCCCGCACGTGGTTGCCACCGAAGTTTCCGTCAACACCGCCTTCGGCGTGGAGCGCGTGGTCCGCGACGGTTTCCGCCGCGCCAACGAGCGCCCCCGCAAGAAGCTGACCTACGTCCACAAGCACAACGTACTCGTTTACGCGGGCCACCTCTGGAAGCGCACGGTCGAAGCCGTGGCCGAGGAATTCCCCGAGGTCAGCGTCGATTATCTGCACGTTGACGCGGCCATGATCTTCCTGGTTACCGACCCCGCCCGCTTTGACGTGATCGTCACCGACAACCTGTTCGGTGACATTGTCACCGATCTGGCTGCAGCCGTCACCGGTGGCATCGGCCTGGCTGCTTCCGGCAACATCAACATGGACCGCACCGCCCCGTCCATGTTTGAACCGGTCCACGGCTCGGCCCCGGACATTGCCGGGCAGCAGTTGGCGGATCCCACGGCGGCAATCCTGTCCGCGGCGCTCCTGCTGGAGCATTTGGGCCACACGGGTGCGGCTGCCCGCATCCAAACGGCAGTGGCCGCGGACGTCGCCAGCCGCGACGCGTCGTCACCCCGCCCAACCAGCGCCATCGGTGACGCCATCGCTGGAGCCCTGTGACGACGTCGGACATTCCCCGGCAGAGTAGGCTGGAACACATAGGGTGAATGCGGCGTAACTGAAACATTCCGCCACCACCGCCCTGTGCACTGAACTGACAGGCAGCAACATCGCCCGGCGCCCTGCCCGGGCCGGGATACCTTGTGGAGGAAGCATGACCCAGAGCGCCAACGAGCTGAGCTTTTCACAGCAGCTCAACGAGAACCCCAAGAGCAGCGCGGACCGCGAAGCCATTTTGGCCAATCCCGGATTCGGCGAGTATTTTACGGACCACACGGCCGTCGTGGATTTCAAGGTCGACGTCGATGGCGCCGGCGGTTGGTCCAACGCACGCATTGAACCGTACGGGCCCATCGCCATGGATCCGGCGGCCGCCGTGCTGCACTACGGCCAGGAAATTTTCGAGGGCATGAAGGCGTACCGGCACGCGGACGGCTCCATCTGGACCTTCCGTGCCGAGGCCAACGCCGCCCGCCTGAACGCTTCAGCCCGCCGCCTGGCCCTGCCGGAACTGCCGCCCGAAACGTTCATCGAATCCCTGCGCCAGCTCGTTTCCGTGGACAAGGACTGGGTTCCGGACGGCGACGGCGAAGCCCTGTACCTGCGCCCGTTCATGATCGCCACCGAGGCGTTCCTGGGTGTGCGCCCGGCCCGTGAAGTCTCATACCGGGTCATCGCCTCCCCGGCCGGCAACTACTTTGGCGGCGAGCTCAAGCCCGTCTCGATCTGGCTGACCTCCACTTACGCACGCGCCGGTGTCGGTGGCACAGGTGAGGCCAAGTGCGGCGGCAACTACGCTGCATCGCTGATTGCGCAGATGGAAGCCGAGGCGAACGGCTGCAAGCAGGTTTTGTTCCTGGATCCATACAACGACAACGCCGTGGAAGAACTCGGTGGCATGAACGTGTTCTTCGTGTTCAAGGACGGCACGCTGGTCACACCCGAGCTCAACGGCCACATCCTCCACGGCATCACCCGCTCCTCGGTGCTGCAGCTGGCGGCCGACCGCGGGATGAAGGTGCAGGAACGCAAAATCACCATTGACGAATGGCGCGACGGCGTTGCATCGGGCGAGATCACCGAGGTGTTCGCTTGCGGCACTGCGGCTGTCATCACACCGATCGGCGAGCTAAAGACCGCCGACGGCGCCATTGCTTCGCCTGCCCACGGCATGGGCGAGGTCACGGGAGCCATCCGCGAGCAGCTGCTGGGCATCCAGACCGGCGCAGTCGAGGACCTGCACGGCTGGCTGACCCGCCTGGCGTAACCGCTTCGGCTCGGTTCTGGCTCGCTGCAACTTGTGCTGCAACTTCCGCGCCATCCCCCAGAACCGCCCCCGTTCTTCTTACGGGCGGGGATCTAAGGGACGGGCGCGGATTTGTTTGTGCTGCCGCGATGCTTCGCTCTAGGTAGTGGTAAGAGCGGGAGTCGCTTCTTCACAAGGCCGGGAGATCATGGAATGCTGTCCATTAGAAGAGACGAGGACAGACGGCGTGAACAGCATCAACGTCACCGTCACCCGGTGGGATGATGGCTGGGAATTGGAGCTGGATCCAGAGAGCATCACGCAAGTCCGTACATTGGCCAAAGCTGCCGAGCAGGTTTGAAATTACCTGGACACGGTATATCCCGAAGTTGATCATTCGAGCCGGAACGTAAACCTCAGACGCCTGTGAATCCGCCGCCGCCATCGCCCGAGCCTGATTCCCAGCGTTGACGCGGGATTGACTGCGTGTGTAGGCTCCGGATTTCATCTAACAGTGATTCGCGCACCAGGCAGCGCAAATCCCAAAGATCACCGCTGTCGTTCGCGCTGACCACGACGCGGAGCCGGATTTCGCCATTGGTCGCGTCAGTCACCTCGAGTTTGCCGGTGCGCCCATCCCACAGCGGGGTTCCGGCCAAAAGCTGCTCCAAGTGCTGACGGAGCTTGGCCACGGGAGCCAGCCAATCGACGTCGAACTCCACACTGCCCATTATTTTGGGACTGTTCCGCGTCCAGTTCTCAAACGGGGTGGTGGTGAAGTAGGTAGAGGGCAGGATCAGCATCCGCTCATCCCACACGCGAACCACAACGTAGGTCAGCGTGATTTCTTCAACGCGGCCCCACAGCCCTTCCACCACAACCACATCGTCAATGCGGAGCGCATCGGTAAAGGCCAGTTGGACGCCGGCAAAAACGTTGGCCAGCGAACTCTGCACCGCCAGACCGGCAACAATCGAGATCAGTCCTGCAGAAGCAAGGATCCCGGTGCCGAGCGTGCGGACCTCCGGAATCGTGAGCAGCAGCCCGGCCACGGCCAGCGTAATCACCAGTGCGCTGAGAATGCGGCGGCCCAAACTGATCTGTGTGGTGAGCCGACGGCGGCGTTTGCTGTCGGTCATTCGTACCGCATAGTGGCGCAGGACCAGTCGTTCTCCCACCACAAACGCCGCCAGGACCAGCCAGCACAGGGCAGCAATGAAACCGACCATGAGAGCGAAATCAACAGGTTGAAACCATGGCTGACCCGCAACTGTGGCGCCGAGGGCTACGCGCAGGCCCGCGCACAGAAGCACCACGAAGACTGGAGCCCGGGCCAACTTGGAGCGTTGTTTGAAATCGGGAATCTTGCGGAAAGCCTGGTTCGCGGCAACCCTCAACAGAAACGTCAGCACGAGAGCGGCAGCGATCGCCATGACAATGGCCAGGATGGGCATGAACGTAGTTTCTAATGAATCCATCACCTGATCGTGTCAGAAGACCCTGGGGGTATGTCCAACCGGCCCCTGTCCGGCAGTCGATGGCATCGGTTCGTTCCAGTGTGTACCGTAGCTGCTCGCGGGGGCCTATCATGCAGTGAAGAATGTTGCAGGGAATCGACCCTGAAGCAATTGCTGGTCTCTTAAGGAGAACAATGGACGACGAACAGCGCCGCCGTGAGCTTGGAGATAATGCAGCCCCGGTCGAGGAGGAACTGGAGGACACTTTTGAGCGCATAGTGGAGGAAGGAGCGCAGCGGCTGCACAGGACGTGGCCGTCGGTGCTCATCACCGGGGTATTCGGCGGGCTTGAAGTGGGCTTGGGAGTGATGGCGTATCTCGCTGTGGAACATGCCACCGGAAACAAGCTCTTGGCCGGCCTGGCTTTTGGCATCGGCTTCATCGCACTGCTTTTGGCCAAAAGCGAGCTGTTTACGGAAGGTTTTCTCATCCCCCTTGCAGCTGTTGCCGCCAAGCAGGCGCGGGTGGGGCAGCTTTTGAAGCTGTGGGGCGGCACTCTGGCCGCCAACCTTGCAGGCGGCTGGGTCTTTATGTGGCTGGTCGTGCAGGCGTTCCCTGAATGGAGTGAGACGATTGTCGAATCCGCCGCCCACTTTGCCTTGGCGCCGTTGTCCGTTCAGACCGCTGCCCTGGCCATCCTTGGTGGGAGCACCATCACGCTCATGACACGAATGCAGCAGGGCACGGAATCCATGCCGGCGAAGATCGTTGCAGCCGTGAGTGGTGCTTTTTTGCTGGCGGGACTGTCGCTGTTCCACTCCGTGCTGGATTCCCTGCTGATTTTCGGTGCCATCCACGCCGGCGCACCGTTTGGTTATGTGGAGTGGCTGAATTGGTTCTGGTACACCGTGTTGTTCAACGTTGCCGGGGGAGTGCTGCTGGTTGCCGCCCTTCGCCTCATACGCACCAAGGTGCTGGTGGCTGAGCGACGGCGGGACGCTGAGGCGCAAGGCGAGGCCGAATGAGCGCTCCAGCTGGCAGCCAACCACTTTCCCGATACACTAAAACACATGCGTATAGCCCGATTTGTTGTAGATAATGACCCCATGTACGGCATTGTGGAAGGGGAGCCCGGCAGTGAAATCGTCACTGTCATCAAGGGCGACCCGTTCTTCAACGGCGTCGAGCGTACCGCCGAGAAGCACCCGCTGGAGGATGTCCGCCTGGTGGCCCCGATCATCCCGCGCAGCAAGGTCATTGGCATTGGCCGCAACTTCGCCGACCACGCCCGCGAATTGGGCAACGAGGTCCCCGAAAGCCCGCTGATGTTCCTCAAGCCCAACACCTCCGTGATTGGCCCGGGCGAACCCATCGTCCTGCCCGAATTCTCCGAAGAGGTCTCCTATGAGGCCGAGCTGTGCGTCGTCATTGGCCGCATCTGCAAGGACGTCCCGGAGGAGCGCGTCGACGAGGTCATCTTCGGCTACACGTGCGGCAACGACCTGACCGCCCGCGACGTCCAGGCGAGCGACGGCCAGTGGGCCCGCGCCAAGGGCTTCGACACCTCCGCACCGCTTGGCCCGTGGATCGAAACCGAGCTGGACCCCGACGACGTCTACATCCAGGGCTTCCTCAACGGCGAACTCCGCCAGAACGGAAGCTCCAACCAGATGGTGCGCAGCGTCCGCGAACTCGTCTCCATCGTCTCGCGCGCCTTCACCCTGCTGCCCGGCGACGTCATCATGACAGGCACCCCGTCCGGCGTCGACCTCCTGCAGGCCGGCGACCGCTACGACGTCGATATCGAAGGCATCGGCCGCCTCTCCAACCCGGTCGTCCGCCGCTAACGGTGTTTGTGCCTGCCTCGCTGATCGAGCTTGGGCCCACGGCCGCGAGGGACCCGATGCGAGCTTGCGAGCGGTGGGAGCGGCTGGGGAGCGAGATCCCCGGCACCGGGAATGTACGACGCCGGGACCTCCCGTGAGAGGGCAGCGCGCCTTTGGGCGCGGCCTCACCCAGGCGATGAATGAAGCGGCGCAGCGACGTCTGAAAAACCCTCCGTCCAAGGCGTATGCTGGGTGGACGTTTGCCGCTGCGGCGGTGTTCGCCGTCGTGGCCCGCGTCATTTTTCTGACGGACGGACCGCTGCTGCTGGCCAGGATCCTGATCAGCATTGCCGTGGTGCTGGCGGTGGCCAGCTTCTGGATCAAACTTCGCCGCTGGTGGAAGTCCGGAAAATAGCTGTCCAGAAGACAACTTTAGTTGGATGTGCCGGCATGGGTGCGACTTTTAGGCTCGAAACATGAACATGAAAACACTCTTTGCCAGCGGCACTTTCCGCACTGTTGTGCTGGTCCTTGTCCTCAGTGTGGCCGATCTCTTGTTGTCCCTGATGAGCCTCGGGCTGGGGCTGGACTCCGGAACGGTGCCGGAGCACCCGGAAGCGGCTGAATTTATCCGTTTCGCCGGCATGCCCGTGCTGGCCCCACTCGGCGCCGTCGCGCTTATTTGGCGTCACCGCTTTCCCCGCACGGTGGTAGTTATCGCGGCCATTGTTGGGGCCCTGTCCTTTAGCGGCATTGCGTTTATCGTTGCCTTCTACCTGCTGGCCAAGCGCCGCCTCGACTGGTGGATTGCGGCCATCGCCGTCCTTGCCCTCGCAGCGGAGCACTTCCTGGGGATGGAACCGCTGGGCTGGGAGGAGTTGCTGGTGGGGTTGGCCTTACTGGCAGCGATTGCCGCCTGGGGCGCGTACCGCGGACAGCGTGCCCGGTTGTCCGAATCCAGAATTGTCTCCCTGAAGGAGCGGGCCGAACGTGCTGAGACAGAACGTGCGGCCGAGGCCGGACGCAGCAAACTCGCCGAACGCCACCGCATTGCCCGCGAAATGCACGACACGCTCGCCCACCGCATGTCGCTCGTGGCCGTGCAGGCTGCCGCCCTGCAGGTCGATGCGCCCGATGCCGAGACGGCAAGTGCCGCCCAGATCATCCGGGAGACCGCCCACGCAGCATTGGGTGAACTTCGCGAAGTCCTTGGCGTCCTGCGCGAGGACGGCACCATTGCTGCTCCTGCGCGTGTGGCTCCTCAGGATGCCGCGTGGCACGATGTTGCGCCGGTTCCCGTGGCTGCCGTCCGTGGCCTGTCCGGGATTGAGCAGATCGCGGGATTGCTTGCCGAATGGCGCCAGGCCGGGATCGTGGTCGAATATGAGCCGCTGGATGAGCCGGCTGAATCTGCGCAGGCCATCCCCGAGATTCCGGAGGAAACGGTTTCGGCTGTTCCCAATGCGGTGAGCCGTGCGGCGTTCCGAGTCGTGCAGGAGGGAATGACAAACGTGGCCCGCCATGCGCCCGAAGCATCAGCCGTGGTCACGCTGAAAGTGCAGGCGCACGATGCTGCCGGAAAGGAATTGCTGGTCGTCGTGCACAACGAGCCCGGCACTGCCGGCGACGCTGCGGCCGGTGCCGGGGTGGGTCTGATCGGCCTCGCAGAGCGTATCGAGCTGCTGGGCGGAGAGTTGGAGCATGGTTCCACGGAGACTGGCTTTACCTTGCTGGCACGTATCCCGTTCCCATCAGCCAACCACGACGACGCGACTGGCACTGAAGACGCTGCCGACCGCGCAGGTGCCACCGACCCCGGGAAACCCGCCGGAGCCCAGGCATGAGTCCAACAATTCGCGTCATTGTGGCCGACGACGAACAACTCGTCCGTGCCGCCCTGGTAAAGATGGTCAACTCGAGGCCCGACATGGAGGTGGTGGGCGAGGCAGCGAGCGGACCGCAGGCGGTGGGATGCGCGCAGAGGCAACGCTCCGACGTCGTACTGATGGATGTGCGGATGCCGGACGGAGACGGGATTACGGCTACGGCGCAACTGCGTGCGCTGCCCACGCCGCCGCAGGTGCTGGTGCTGACCACCTTTGATCTGGACGATTACGTGCTGGCCGCGCTGGAGGCCGGGGCGGCGGGATTTCTGCTCAAGGACACCGACCCGGACCGCCTGTTTCACGCCATTCGGGCCGTGGCGGCGGGGGAGGGGATGCTCGCGCCGACGGTGACGCGGCGGCTGATTGACAGGACGCGGGAGCGGGCCGCGGCGGCGAGGTCGAATGCGGCGGTGGCGCGGCTGGAGCTGCTGACGGCGCGTGAGGTGGAGGTGCTTGATGCGGTGGCGCAGGGGATGAGCAATGACGGCATTGCGCGGCACCTGTTCCTGAGTGAGGGGACGGTGAAGACGCATATGTCGCGCATTCTGGCGAAGCTGGGGCTGGAGAATCGAGTGCAGGCGGCGCTGCTGTTTCGCGATTCGCGCCCTTGAGCTGTGTTGGTCTCACTGAGCTGCGTTGGTGCCACTGATTCACCGGCCTCGCGTGCTTGACGGCCATAATGCCGTCCATAATGCTCCGTGCCGTTGATATGTCTGCGGCGGTGTGCATTATGAGCGGCGTCGCTCAGTTTCGAAGGGGGTTACTCGCAGTCTTCGTCAGGTGGAGTCTTGTTCCGAAGATATTTGGGGGTGGGAGTGGCGTACTTGCCCATAACACGGCGGTATTCAGTCTGGTTCTCGGGCTCGTCGCCGTCGCAGACGATCAGTCGGACGCCATCAATGGTGTCCACATCATCGGTGTTGAAGAAATCTACAGCATTCTGGTTGCACCGGCTGTAGCGACCGGAAGGGTCAAATATCGACGTGATGGCTTCAGTGGGAGTGAATCGTCCACCGCCTTCGCGGCGCTCCGCTATCGTGTCGAGACGGCCCGTGCTCCAGCGCGAGAAGGCTCGATCCAACGCGACAGATTGGGCGACCTCGATATCTAGAATAGTCAGCTCCGAGTAGTCGTACAGCGCAAGAAGCCGCGAATACCTTGGCGCAAGCCCTGCCCAAGGCAGGGTGCCCTGGATTACGACATTTTCTTTGCGTTCCAAGCAGCGTTTGATCATTTGATCGGCTAGGACGACACTCTCGTTGTGCACCAAGGATGAAAGTTCATTCATCATGATGGGGTGTCCGTCGGCGAGTTTGGTTGTCAGAAAATCGTCAAAGCGTCCGTCACTTACGGCAGATTTCAGCAGGCGGACCTTGATCTCATCAGCGTCAATCTCTCTCCAACCATCAGCAAGATGCATTGCGCCAATATGAGTCGACTTGCCCGCCCCCGGTGGCCCGGCCGTCACAACAACAGCCGCAATCCCCTCCTTTTGGATGAGTTCCTCACCGTCGGTGAGGAACTCATCCAAAAGCGCCCGTTGAAATCGGAGTCGTTCCCCAGAGATGGCCACTGGTTTGTTGGTTTGCTGAGTAGCCCGCACTGAGTTTCTGTGGGCAGGCTCGCCTTCTGAGGTCAGTAGAGTTAGCTCTGCATGGACTTGGAGGAGGCCGTCATCGGTCACGAAGAGACTGCGTTTCCGAGAGCTTCTTGTCGGATTTCCTCGTAGTCCTTTATATCGAGGAGATCCCGATGAAATGCATCTAGGATGTCATCCCAGCTTCCCGCCGTTAGTACGCCTTCAGGGTTGGTCGGCTCTGCATCCATGGCGAAGGTATAAGGCCACTTTTTGAGTTTTTCGAGCATCGCCTCGTGAACAATTTTTCCCGCATGGAAGTCGAGAACAATCTCCCGAGGTGACTCATCAAGGAGCTCTGGAAAGTTTCGAATCTTCTTTAGGATCCGAGAGACTTCCGCTTGGGAAATCTGAAGACGCTGCGCAATTTCCTCCTGAAGCAAGCCGGCGTCACGCGCAGTTGCGCAACCACGAAGCAGATCAAGACGGTTCAACTCTCGGTCAGCATAAATACGGGCCAACTCATCTTGAATGGTCTGCATTGCTTCCTCCCCACGCAACTATTTCTATACATTTTGTATATCTGCCACGATACGACATGTCCGGTGCACTGAACAGGGTGCATCCAGTGTGCTGAACCGGGTGCGGGTACCGGTGCTGTTTCGGGACGTGCGCCACTGAGCTGCACTGGCGCCGTCCATAATGCTCCGTGCCGTTGATATGTCTGCGGCGGTGGGCGTTATGAGCGGCGTCGCTGGGACGCATCGACGGCGGCGGGCATTATGAGCGGCGGTTGTCAGCGCCGGCTCCCGTCCGTGATGGCCGCGGCGTGGGCGGCCCAGTGGTCCGAGGATGGCAGCGCCCGCAGGCCGCCGTTCGCCCAAGCCAAGACCGTGGTCAGGACGCAGATGCCAGCGCACACGAGCAGGATCCCAGTCCACCCCAGAAGTGCGTATCCGAATCCGGCCACCAAGGGGGACAACGGCATGGCCCCCATGGACATTAGGTCCAAAGCGCTGGTGGCACGGCCCAACAACTCGGTGGGAACGGCGACCATGAAATATCCCAACAGCGCGGCGTTGATGGCAGGGGCGCTGAAGATGGCGAGCGACTGGACCAGCATGACTGCCGGCAGAGCTGTCACAAACGGCAGGACAAGCAATGAAGCCGTCAGGACAAACAGTCCGGCGATCACAATGGTTCCGGCGCCCACTCGCTTGACCAACGGGCCCGCAATGAAGGAGCCCAGCAGCATGCCCACGCCGATGCCGGCCGACACGAGACCGATGGAGGCCGGGGATTCGCCCCGTTGCTGCAGGCCGAAAATCACGGCGGTGAGAGCGGAGTTGATGCCCAGATTCAGGATGGTCGAAAGAATGATGATTCCCCGCAACTCAGTGCGGCCCAGCAGCCACTTGATGCCGAGGACAGCCTCGTCGACGAAGCTGCGCACGGGGCCGTGGGCTGCCGCAGCCGCGCCGCCGGCGGCAGCTTTGCTCCGGGCAGCCCGGTCGTTCCCCGCAGCCCGGTCGCCACCGGCAGCTAGGCCCACCGCAGAGGACGGGCCGCCGGGCCTCAAATCGAGGCGGATCATGAGCGCTGCGATGATGCCGAGCGCATGCGAAAGGGCCGTTGCAGCAAAAGGCACAGCGCGCCCGACGCCCATCAGGACTCCACCCACCGGTCCACCCGAGAGGGCTATCACGGCATCGCGCCCCTGATTCGCGGCCATCGCGGACCCCACTTGCTGGGCGCTGACCACTTGTTTCAGCGCGGCATTGGATGCCGATCCGAAGAAGCCATTGCGCATGCTCATGAGCAGGTTCAACACCGTCAGCAGCCAGAAGCCGAGCAGTCCCGCGAGCTGAAACGCCGTCAGGGCACTGCCAATCGCCAGCCCGGCGACGCCGCCAACCACCATCAGGGTGCGGCGGTTGTGCCTGTCGGCAATGACGCCACCGGGAATGGTCGTCAGCACCCGTCCCAGCTGCCCAATCCCGGCAATGATTCCCGCCTGGGCCGGACTGCCCGTGGCGTACAGGGCCAGCAGTGGGACTGAAAAGCTGTGCACCGCGGCGCCGAAGGCCGTAGAGGAATCCGTGGCCAGCCACCACAGGTAGTTGCGGTTCCTGTAGAGCCGGGGTGCGGCAACGGTGTCGTCGGTGGAGGTGCTGCTGATCGTGGACATGCACCAAGCATAGATGCGCAAATATAGTTGCGCAATATAAATTGCTCAACTAATTTTGCGTTTTGTACACTGGAGCCATGGCAAATGGTGCGCGGAATGAGTCAGTGCGGAATGACAAGGCGGGAACGCTGTCTGCAGGCGGCGACCAGTCGAAGATAACGTCTGCGGGCGGCGACCGGCCAGACAAGACGCCGGCGGGGGAGCGGCCTGGGAACGATGCCGCGCTGCTCGGCCGGACCATGACCTCGCCCATGCTCAAGGCCATGACGCATCCGCTCCGGCGCCGCATCATGTCCGTGCTGGCCGGGCAGGATTACGCCCGCGCCGCTGACCTGGCCGAGCAGTTGGGCGTGCCCGCGAACAAGCTGAGCTACCACCTGCGCATCCTGGCTGACGCCGACATGATCCACGAAGCGCCCCAATTTGCCCGCGACAAGCGGGACCGGGTATGGCAGTCGGTTGATGGCTCGCTGCAGATTGGTTCGCCGGAAGAGCCTCTGACGGACGACGACGAACTGGCCTTGGGTGCCTACCTCTCGCAGATGGAACTCGAGCAGCACAATGCACTGTCGCGGGTGCTGGCCTGGGCGCCGAACTACGCCACGGGCCGAGACGAGAATGCGAAGGCTGAGCTGGCGGTTGGCACGGTACGGCTGACCCCGGCTGAGGCACTGGAATTGTTCACTTCGGTGGTGCGTTTGGTCAAGGACGCGGGGAAGAAGTACCGGGATCCCGGGGATCAGGATGCCCACACATGGGAGTACACGTTCATGGCCCTGCGCGAAGATCTCTAAACCCGGCTCTCTGGCTCGCGTCCTTAAACCCTGAACTCCAACGTCGGCCGTGAGCGTGGCCGTGACTAGAGTTGTCTGGTTCGGCAGACCTCCGGCTCATTCGTCTCGTACGCCGGTGAGCTGTTTGGGCGCAAGGGTTCGTACCTGTCCGGCTGGATGTACTTCATCAACTGGGCCATGACGGGCATTGCCGAGCTCATTGCCATTGGGCTGTACTTTCAATACTTCTTCCCCGGCGTTCCTGTGGAAATCAACGCCGTGTGTGCATTGGCGCTGCTGGTGGGCGTGAACCTGCTCAGTGTGAAGGCGTTTGGCGAATTTGAGTTCTGGGCGGCCTGCCTGAAGGTGGGTGCCATTGAGCTCGTGGGAATTACGGCAGGTGAGATGAAGGATCCGGAACGCGAAGTGCCCAAGGCGATCCGCGCCGTCGTACTTCGCATTGTGGTGTTCTATATCGGCTCGGTGTCGCTGCTGGCCATGATCATGCCCAGCGATAACTACAAGTCGGGCGACAGTCCGTTCGTCACGGTGTTTGCGACGATGGGTCGGGACTGGGTGGATCGTACGCCTTTGACCTGGCACTAAACACCGCATCCATTGGTGTCATCTCCACCTGGGCATCCATTTTCGCGTGCCAGATCATGCTGCGGCACCGACGCGGCAAGGTTTCCATCCTGACAATGCCGGGGTCGCCGTGGACCAGCTGGATTGGCCTGGGAGCGTTGCTGATCATCACCGTGCTCATTGGTTTTGACACGCTCGCCAAGCCCGACGGCGGAGAGTTTCTCCTTGGGCTGTGGACGTTGTGCACCATCCCGGTCTTGGCGCTGATCCTGTGGTTCGGTTGGCAGTTCGTCAAAGACAACGGGCCGAAGAACGAACTGTTTAGCTGAGCTCGGATAGGATGCCCCAGTTATCCACAGCTTCTGGAGAAGAGCCATATAGCTCGTTCGGATTGCCCATAGAATCTGGGTATGTCACCTACGGAAGTTGCATCAACTCGCCTGAGCAGCACGAAGCCAGAATACTCTTTGGCATGGTTGCTCATGAATTCTCGCCAATGGGTGCACAGGAGAGTTGAAGCACTCCGTATGGAAGAAAGCGGAAAATCCCGTTGGCATATCTCGCACGATGTGACTGTCCCCGAAGATCACCAGATTTTGGGAAGCAAGAACCGGATGGTCGTGCCCTTGGGATCATTGCGCAAGGGTGCGTTGAAAAATGTGGATACTTCCGGCGCAGGAGCCAATTCGCTGTCGATTTTGGGTGCAGAAGATAATAGCAAGCATGCCGTGGACATGTTGTTGATGCTTGCACAGTCATTGCTGGGTGCAGAACCCAGCGGCTCCACGACGAGGGAAGATGTGATTTCGTCGGTGGTTCGAGCTGATCCTGAAAACCGCCAAGATGCCACTGATAAATTTGACGTCTGGCTTGCCGAAACCATCGCTCACGTGGCAGTCGTGGACCGAGGGTCAGGATTCGATAGGGACGTCGATTTTTATAGCGGATTCGTGCGCCAGTTCGCAACGAGTTTCCTCTTGCTCGTCGAAGTGGACGCCAAT
The DNA here is from genome assembly GCA_038199275.1 of Actinomycetales bacterium. Taxonomy (GTDB): domain Bacteria; phylum Actinomycetota; class Actinomycetes; order Actinomycetales; family Micrococcaceae; genus Specibacter. The sequence goes on along the minus strand of JBBPZC010000034.1, from coordinate 4,533 downwards.
CTTGCGGGCACAAGATGCGTTATCAAATACTCACGGGATGATGTTGCCCCAGAAAGAAGCGGTACGAAATCACAAGTGACTGCTTGGGAGATTCCGGACTACGGCTTCGCCCGTAGTTACCATCTGGAAGTGGAAGTGCCACCAGGTTTGGTTTACAAGCAGCTTGAAATTATTGAATATCGCTCGAATGGAGAAGCGGCGAACCATTCACTGGATGCGCCTGAGAAGCCACAGGTTGTAGCGCATTTGGCGTGCTCACCCAACGAAAGAATGGCTGTGGCTGAGGCCCTGCTGACTTTGGCGCCTTCGTTGCAGGGCCAGTATGTGGTTGCCAGATTCAGCACATGGATAACGTTTGCCATTGCCGTTGCAGCGTGGGTCTCTTCCCTTATCCCGGGGGTGCTGGTGTCCGATACGGCGGGTCCAGTCTCTGCGGCGGTATCGCTACTTCTGGCGGGGCCGGCCTTGTTGTTGTCATGGCTCGGACGAAACCCGGAACATGAAGTGGTCGCGTGGGTCATGCGACCATACAGAACCATGCTGTTGATGTCAGTTACTACGTTATTCATGCTCGCCGCTGCTGCAGCAGTCCCGTTAATGACACCGTTGAGGGAGCTCGTTTGGTTCCCGGTATTGTTCGTTCAAACTTGGGCTCTGGGAGTCTCGATTCGCCACTCATCCAGTTGAATGTCAGCTCTAGCGTCTACACTGCTAGGTAAAGGAAGGAACCAGAATGGCAAAGCAATCAAAAACCGCAAAGACATCCTCGACAAGCAAGAAGTCTCCGATGGACAGTGCCGGAATGATCATTCGGACTTCATCAGGGCGCACCTTCGGCAAGGTGACCACGTTCAGCGGCCAACGTGAGACTCAGGAAGTCTTCGACCGCTTCCTTACGGGGGCCATGTCTCCCCACCGCAAACTTGGCAGTTAGCAGCCCGAAGAGGGCAAGTCCAAGTGCTTCCGCTCGAAGTCTCCGCCGTATGACGCGAAAATGATCCCGATCCCGTTTTCGGAGCCCAAAATCCCGGCTTCATTTGATGGGGTCGGGATCATTTTTGCAACTGCGGCCAGTTGCCCAAGCGTGCAGGCTAGGCGGCCAGGATGGCGTCGATCTGACCCATCGCCTCCTTCATCCCTTCTTCCATGCCCATGGAGATCATCTTCTCCATCTGCTCCTCGGAGGCAAGCTTCGTCTCCACGACCATCCGGGTGCGGCCGCCCATATCGTCGAGCGTGACGGTCATCGTCGCGGCACCCATTGCCGCCACTCGATTGCCATCATCGTCGGCGAAGCCGTCTTCAAGAACCAGACGGGTTGGGCCATCCACACTGACAAATTCCCACCAGCCGCGTCCCTTTGATCCATCGGGGCCGGTCATGAAGTAACTCGCCTGGCCGCCGGGTTCAAAGTCGAACTGCTCAAACGTGGCAGGCCAGGTGGGCGGCCCCCACCAGAGTTCCAGCTGGCGCGGGTCCTCCCAGATCTGCCACACGCGGTCGACGCCGGCATCAAACTCGGCCGTGATCCTCAAGGTGAGGTGTTCCGTACTTTTAGTGCTGTCAATGACGGTCATTGAATTGCCTTTCCCTGTACTTTGTTTGGCGCCGAGTCATGAAACTTCTAATTGTTGTCCCGGTCATCGTTGGCCAGGAGGTCGGCGATCCGGTTGGTGCGCCGCCGCCAGATCTCCTCGTATTCATCGAGCAGTTGCCGGGCCCTGCCCAGCCCGTCGTGGTTGGCGCGCACAATCTGCTCCCTTCCGCGCTTCTCCTTGGTGACAAGTGACGCGCGCTCCAACACGACCACATGCTTTTGAACCGCGGCGAAGCTCATGGCGTAGTTGGCAGCCAGGCCGGATACCGTGTACTCCGCCAGGGTCACTTTGTGCATGATGTCTCGACGCGTGGCGTCGGCCAGGGCCTGGAACACGCGGTCAATATCTTCATCGCTGAACTGATCTACAACCATTTGGTTGTAGATTACTCCTGCGCCAGCCAACCCTTCAAGTGGTTTGCCGGGCACGGCACCCCAGGCGAGCCGAGCCGCCGTCGTGCTCAAGGGAGTGGGACCAATGCGTCCATGACGGCACGCGGCGGCTAAACTGGAATCATCATGACTATTGCTGCCTCAATCCCCACTGTCACCGCCGAAACCCCTGTCCGGGTGCGGTTTTGCCCCTCGCCCACCGGAACGCCCCACGTCGGGCTGATCCGCACGGCCCTGTTCAACTGGGCCTACGCCCGGCACACCGGCGGGAAGATGATTTTCCGCATCGAAGACACCGACACCAAGCGCGACAGTGAGGAAAGCTACCTTCAGCTCCTCGATGGCCTGAAGTGGTTGGGCATCACCTGGGACGAGGGCGTGGAGGTCGGTGGCCCGCATGAGCCCTACCGCCAGTCGCAGCGCGGGGACATTTACAAGGACGTCATTGCCAAGCTCGTGGCAGGCGGACACGCATATGAGTCATATTCCACACCCGAAGAAGTGGAAGATCGTCACAAGGCGGCCGGTCGGGACGTTAAGCTTGGATACGATAACTTTGATCGTGACCTTTCCGAGGAGCAGATTGCTGCTTTCAAGGCTGAGGGTCGCCAACCGGCGCTGCGCCTGCGCATGCCGGATGCCGACATCACGTTCACCGATTTGGTCCGGGGCGAGATCACCTTTAAGGCAGGATCAGTCCCGGACTACGCAATTGTCCGCCCCAATGGGGCACCGTTGTACACGCTGGTGAATCCTGTTGATGATGCCCTCATGGGCGTCACCCACGTGCTGCGCGGCGAGGACCTGCTTTCCTCCACGCCCCGCCAGGTTGCCCTCTATGAGGCCCTGTATGCGATTGGCGTTGCCGAGTATATGCCGCTGTTCGGCCACCTGCCCTACGTCATGGGCGCCGGCAACAAGAAGCTCTCCAAGCGCGATCCCGAGGCCAGCCTGTTCCTGCACCGGGACCACGGCTTCATCCCCGAGGGCCTGCTGAATTACCTCTCCCTGCTGGGCTGGTCACTCTCCGCCGATGAGGACATCTTCACGGTTGAGCAGCTCGTGGAGAACTTCGACATCCACGACGTCCTGGGCAACCCCGCCCGCTTCGACATCAAGAAGGCGGAGGCCATCAACGGCACTCACGTGCGCATGCTCGAGGCCACCGACTTCCGCAACCGCCTGGTCCCGTACCTGCAGGCTGCCGGCATCGTGGGGGAGACCCTGACTGGGCGCGAAAACGAAATCCTCACCGAGGCTGCACCGCTGGTCCAGGAGCGCATCACCTTGTTGGGCGAGGCGCCTGAGATGATTTCCTTCCTTTTCAAGAAGGACGACGGCGTTGACGTCGCCGCGGATGCCCTGAAGGGTATGCCCGAAAACCTGACCGAGGTTTTGGATGCCGCGTTGGCAGCCCTGGAACCCCTTGAGGTCTGGGAGGCGGAGTCCATCCAGGCTGCGCTGAAGGCCGCGCTGGTGGAGGGCCTTGACATCAAGCCGCGCTTCGCATTTGGTCCGGTGCGTACGGCTATGTCCGGGCGCAAGGTTTCCCCGCCGCTCTTTGAGTCCATGGTGATTCTGGGCAAGGAATCCTCACTGGCCCGCCTGCGCGCATTCAAAGGCTAAATACTTTGACGCTGAACGCATCACATGACGCCCTTGATTCCGTTTCCTTGACCGGGCGGGTCAGCGGTGTTTTGTTTGATATTGACGAGACTCTCGTTGACCTTTACCAAGCCATGACCGATGCCATGGTTGCCGCCTCGAGTCACCTGTTGCCACACTTCGGTGCGGCCGATTGGGAACGCTTTGCCGCGCTCTACATGGCGGATGTGAACCGCTACTACGACCGATATGTAGCCGGTGAGTTCACCTTCCATGAGCAGCGTGGGCTGCGCGCCCGAGTTGTTTTCGAAGAGTTGGGTGTGACAGGTTTCGACCCTGCCGTTGAGGCCCGGTGGATCGCCGACTTTGAAACGGCCCAGCCGCTGAGCATCAAGGCGTTCGCCGACGTCGTACCGCTGTTGGACGCCTTGGACCGCGCCGGCATCCCTTACGGCGCCGTGAGCAACAACGTGCATGACTACCAGCGGGCCAAGCTGGATCAGGCCGGGCTGGCGCGCATCGCCGTGTTGGTGGGGATCGATACGGTCAACGTGGCGAAGCCGGACCCCGCAATTTTTCTTGAGGGCTGCCGGCTCATCGGCACCGCCCCGGAGGAGACCCTGTACATCGGGGACAACTTCATGGTCGACGGCGTGGGGTCAGTCAGCGCCGGCCTGCATGGGGTGTGGCTGAACCGGACCGGCGCCGCGGCGCCTGAGGTGGGCGCCGCCGTCGTACTCGTGGCGGAGACGGTGCCGGAAGTGGTTTCACTGGGGCAAATTCCCCGGCTTTTAGGGCTCACCGATCCTGAGGTGTAGCTGTGATGCACACCTCAGCACAAAGCTGCCATCTCGTTTTGGACTTCCGCAAAGTCTCGGGTATAGTTTTATCCCGGCGCGAGGGCCGCTGGAGGAACAGGGAAACCTGGGGAATTCAAG
>JBBPZC010000033.1:0-2627 GCA_038199275.1 Actinomycetales bacterium | reverse complement strand
CTGGCGACGCCTACCGTTCCGGGCTGACCATCCGCTTCGAGAACTGAGCGTTATCAAAGTTCAGCCCGCCCCGCAGCCGGATAACCTAGGTGTATGGCCTCCAAGAACGCACCCCATGCACCCCATCTGACACCCCTTGACCTGCACGGCCTGGTGAAGAATGAGGACGCCTTCTTCGGCCCCGGGGAAACCTATGACGGCGAGCGCTTTGACCAGCCCGGCTTTGACGAGGCAAACCTGACATCCACGGATTTCGTTGACTGTGAGCTCAACGGCCCCACGTTGAATGGCGCCGAGATGCGGGGCGTGCGCTTCCGTGGAACCGCACTCAATGACAGCTACGCCCCGGTCATGAAGGGCCCGCGAACCAGCTGGCGGGATACGGAAATCACCTCTCCGCGATGGGGATCTGCCGAGTTGTACGACAGCAGCTGGCAGTCGGTGCGGATCGACGGCGGAAAGATTGACTACCTGAACCTGCGGGCCGCAAAGATCGTGGACCTGCAGATCAGCGACACAATCATCGGCGAACTGGACCTGGGCGGGGCCACCGTCACCCGGATGGCGCTGGTGAACTGCCGGATTGGCACCTTGGATCTCCAACAGGCAACGCTGAAGGGACTGGATCTGCGGACCACGGAATTTCGCACCCTCAACGGTGTCGGTTCCATGGCCGGCGTCGTCATTGATGACTACCAGCTGGGCCTGCTGGCCCCTGTCTTGGCCGAGCACCTGGGCATCACGATCGCGTAGCTGCCCCACCGGCCGGAGCCAGTGGGGCCCGAACAGGCCCAAGGGCGAGGGGCAAGAGCCAGCCCGGAAGCCTAACCAGCCAGCGTGACGCCCAACACCGCGGCCACACCGTGGCAGCAGGGCTGGATCTAGCTTGTTTTCACCCCGCACCGGAGGAGGATGGACGTACTTTTACACCTCGGGCCACGTCCCGCCGCAGGCCCACGCAGCGCCGATCAACGCTAGACTTGCAGCCATGATGCCACGTCCTACCTCAGCAGCGTCGCTGACGGAAACTGAACTGACAACGCCTTCTCCCGTCGAAATGGTGCTCGCCCGGCGGGGCGTTGGCGGCCACCGTCAATACCGCATCCCGGCACTGGCCGTGTCCACGCGCGGCACCATCCTCGCCGCCTATGACGGGCGCCCCAACCTCGACGATCTGCCCAACCCGATCGATCTGCTGCTCCGGCGCAGCACCGACAACGGCGCAACCTGGGGTCCGCAGCAGACTGTCCGGACCGGCACGGGCCTCGACGGCTACGGCGATCCGAGCCTGCTCGTCGACAGCGACACCGGACGAATCTTCATGTTCCACGCCGCCGGAACACACGCCGGTTTTTTCGAGGCAGTCGCGGGGCTGGACGATCAGGACGCCATTCAGCATGCCGACCTCAGCTTTTCCGACGACGACGGCCTCACTTGGCACCACCGCCGGCTCACTTCCTTGCTCAAGGGCGACGGCGTCACGGGACTTTTTGCTGCTGCCGGCGCGGGAATCCAGATCCACACGGGTCCTTTCACCGGACGGCTCGTGCAGCAGTTCGTGCTCCTGCACGAAGGCGACATCAAGGCCGCCAGCGCCTTCAGCGACGACCATGGCGAGAGCTGGGAGCTGGGCGAATTCATTCCCGGCGCCAATGAAAACAAGGTGGCCTGCCTAGCCGACGGCACGCTGCTCATGCATTCACGCGCCACCCCGCACCGCCTCACCGCCACCTCCACCGACGGAGGTCGCAACTGGTCCGCCGCACGTCCCCACCTCGAGCTGCCGGACCCCAGCGACAACGGTTCCGTGGCCCGCTTCGACGGTCTGCCCAATGTCACCGCACTGGCCACCGGGGGCACGGACAACTGGCTCATCGCGACCCACAATCACGACTCCCTCCTGCGCCGCAATACCGTCCTGAAGCTGTCGCAGGACAACGGCGCAACCTGGCCGTTCGCCGTCGAACTGTGCGGTGGAAGTTCGCAATATTCCACGGCCGCGCGCCTGCCCGACGGCCGAATCGGCGTCCTGTACGAGCGGCAGGGGTACCAGGAAATTGTATTCACCACGGTGGATCCCGCCGTCTTGCTGGCTTCCCCCGCCGCTTCCCTGACGCACAACGCCGGCACCTCCTTTTCGCGCGGCGTCGTCTTTGACGTGGTGTTGCGATCCATCACGCCCGGCCGCCCTGCCAAATGGGAAAGCGTGGGCGAGAGCTTTGTGTTGTCCCAGACCGACGGTGATTGGGATCCGACCGCGTGGAAGGAAGTTGGGCAGGGCTATTCCGCGGACGCGCCCCAGGTGCTTTCGAACCGGGAATCACAGGATTTGAACTACGGGCCCGTTGTTTCCGGGTACAAGGCCGGCGACGTCTTGGCCTTTGCCGGCCGTGTGCACAACACGGAATCGGAGGCAGCCCCCAAGGTGGCCGCGTTCCTGGATGGCGGGCCTGCGGGTAATTCGGCCATTCTCGGGTGGGAGCCGTTGGAGCCGGGCGTGGTGCGCGGGTTCACCAACAATTACACCGTGACGGACTTGGATGGTGCCGCCGGATCGTTGACGCTGGTGTTTCACCTGTGTGTGGATGCCGGCACCGCCACCTCCGGCGCACGGCACAGCTTCACCT
>JBBPZC010000032.1:0-9505 GCA_038199275.1 Actinomycetales bacterium | reverse complement strand
TGCAACCGGAGCAAGCTGACCGAAATGCCCGCCCTGTGGGCCTACGCGCGCGACCTCTTCCAGACCCCCGGCTTTGGCGACACCGTGAACTTCGAGCAGATCAAGGCGCACTACTACATCGTCCACACTGATTTGAACCCCACCCAGATTGTCCCCCTTGGCCCGGACACTTCGGGATGGACGACGGCGCACGGCCGGGAGTCCCTAGGTGGCTCGCCGTTCGGAAATGGAACAGCCCCCACGCGTCCTGTGGACGCCTGAGGGCCGGTGGCAGTGCGGGCATTCCCTCGGCGACTATCCCCAAGCGCTCCCACTGCTCACCAGTTCGCAGCAGGTCCCTCGCGCTTGTGGGCCCAGAACCACGGCCGCGGACGGCCCTTGGTTCTCCTTTACGTCGCCAACAGAAACACCGGCACGGCCACCAGATTTGCCTCGAGCGGTGGGTTAGCCGAGAATCTTCAGGCCGGTGTTCCAGTTGAAGGTCTCGAATTCCGGGTTGGCCTGCAGCGTCATGAGCAGGAACTGGAAGCCTTCCAGCTCACGTGAGCGCTTGAGCGCACCCACCACGAGGGGGCGCATGCCGCCGTCGGACATCAGGGCAGCAACGGCGGCCGTGGCGTCAGCGTTGTCACCGGCAATGAAACCGTCCAGCTTTTGGCCACCCGCTTCGCCCGAGACCAAGGTGCCGGCGAAGTTCGTGTTGAACGCCTTCACCACGTTGCCGGGGGTCAGTGCGGCGATTTCCTCGGCTGCTGAGGTTCCTGGGGCAACCACGAGGGAGTCGAAGGTCTCGAGGTTCACGGGGTTCGTAATGTCGATGATCGTCTTGCCGGACAGTTTCTCGCCGTAGCTGGTGACGATTTCCTTGGCGGCGTCGAACGGCACAGCGAGAATCACGATGTCGCCGGCAGGAGTCTGGCCACCGGTGCCGGAGGTGACGTTGGTGCCCAACTCAGCCGCCAGCGCTTCGGATTTGCTGCCCTCACGGCTGAGAATTTCCACGTTGCGACCTGCAGCGAGTGCACGGCTTGCAATGCCGCGTGCCATGTTGCCGGTTCCAATGATGGTGATGGTGTTCATGATGTTCCTGACTGCTCGTGTGGTTTGGTTGATCTGGAAGTCATTTACTTAAAGATTCAACTAAAGCGTACGCCCAGTTAGTTGAAGTATCAAGTAAATTCTTTCGGATGGGACCTTCGGGTCCGTAGGTCCCGGGTGAATCGTGAAAAGATAGCGCCATGACTGAGACGGAGCCACGTTGGCTGAACCCGCAGGAACGCGCGGCCTGGCTGGCCCTGCTCTCCGTAACCACACTGCTGCCAGGGGCACTCGAGACGCCGCTTCAGCAAGGAGCCAAGCTCTCCCTGTTTGAATACAACGTGCTGGCCATGCTCTCCGAGGCGGACGGCGAGGTATTGCCCATGAGTGAGTTGGCAGCCCGCACCAGCGCCTCTCTGTCGCGGCTCTCCCACGCGGTCAAGAAAATGCAGGCGCGAGGACTTGTGGCACGTTCGGCCCATGCCGGTGACGCGCGAGTGACTGAGGCTGCCATCACGGATGTCGGCATGGAACTCATTCGCGGGCTGGCCCCGGCGCACGTGGAATCCGTCAGGGAACGCGTTTTTGACCAGCTGACCGCAAAGGACGTTTCCGATCTTGCGCGCATTGGCCGCAAGCTCGTCGCGGGCCTGGATGAGTCCCACTGGACACTGCGCCCGGCAGATCCAGCGCCCTAAGCGCTGGCCCAGCCCGTCGAGGTCGGCTGCCTGTCCGGGTTCACCCCTTTAAAATCCGCTACTGTCCCCCACCTCCGCGCCCGTCCTTACTGGCGCGGATGTGGGGGACTGGCGCGGAATTTGCCCTTACGCCCGGCGCCCCGGCCGCGCTCCAGCCTGCTGTGCCCCGGCCGCGCTCGCGCTGCCGTGACCCGGCGACACGCCCCCCTGACGCGTTACCGCCCAGCGCAAAGGTGATCCCACACACATTTGGTCGAAAAAAACCCTATTTTTTGCCAAAGGAACTTCGCAAAACGTCAAATAGGCCAACAAAACGTTCCCTAATCAGGCTCGTATGCCGTAACGTAGGCAAGGCTTGCCTAATTGAGGCTGGCGTTCGTTAGGGTCACGTTAGGAAGTCTTATGGAATTTTCTCGTCGTCAAGGGCTGCAGTTGGGTTTCACCGCTTCGCTGGCCGCCTTGGGTGTGGCCCTGGCCGGCTGTTCCACAGGCGCTGTTGGCGGTTCCGAAAATTCCACAACGCAGGCATCGACCGACACCTTTCCCGTGACGGTCAAACACATTTACGGCGAGACGGTCATCAAGGCCGCACCGGTGCGCGTGGCAACCGTCTCCTGGGTCAACGATGACATCGCCATTGCCCTCGGAGTGGTCCCGGTCGGTATGCCCAAGAATGATTGGGGCGGCAACGATCAGGGCTCGGTGCCGTGGAAGGACGCCGCCTTGGAGAAGCTTGGCGCAGCCATTGGCAGCGACAAGGCTCCGGCCCAGTACTCGGAAGTCGACGGCGTGAACTTCACCGAGATCGCCAAGACCACCCCGGACATCATCCTGGCCGCCTACTCGGGCCTGACGCAGGAAGACTACGACAAGCTGAGCAAGATTGCTCCGGTCATCGCCTTCCCGGAAGCCGCATACGGCACGGCGTGGCAGGATTCCACCACCATGATTGGCGCCGCGCTGGGCAAGTCCGCCGCCGCCAAGGATCTCATCGCGACCACCGAAAAGACCATCGCTGAGCAGGCCGCCAAGTACCCGTCCATCAAGGACAAGACCTTCATTTACGGCAACTTGGAGCCGGCAAAGAGCGACGGCGTGAACGTCTACCTCTCCGGCGACAACCGTCCCAAATTCCTCACCAGCATCGGCATGGTCCTGGCGCCGGTCGTGGTGGAGGCGGAAAAGGACGCCGAGGGGTTCTTCATCCCGTGGTCTGCGGAAAAGGCCAACGAGCTGGATTCGCAGGTGTTCGTCAGCTGGGTGCCGGATGCGAAGACCAAGGAAGCCATCGTGACCGATCCGCTGCTGGGCCAGATTCCGGCCGTCAAGTCGGGCGCGTTCGTGGCTGATTCGGACAATACCTTGACGCTGTCCATTTCCGCCGCCTCGCCGCTGAGCCTGCCGTGGGCGCTGGAGACGTTCCTGCCGCTGCTCGGCGCGGCAGCCGACAAGGCATAAGGGTAATTTCCATGGCCAGTCCAGCACTGTCAGTGGAGGAAGGCACGACGCCGGTCACGGCCTCCGTGCCTTCCCCCGGCAGTGCCGTGGACCGGCAGGCGAAAGGCGGCCCCGGCCCGGCGGTGGGCAACGTGGCGCCCGGAAACGTGGCTTCTGGAAACGAGGCCGGCCGCAAGTTGGGCCACCGCAAGTTGGGCCGCGGTAAGTTGGGCAACGCCGGCCGGCTTGGCTGGCTTGCCGTGCTGCTGGCTGCCTTGGTTTTGGTGGCGCTGGCCTCGCTTGCCGTGGGTGCGCGCACCATTGCCCCGGCCACCGTGCTGGAGGCACTGGTGCACTTTGACCCGGCCAACGGGGACCACGCCGTCGTCTTCTCGCGGCTGGCGCGTACGGCGGCGGGCGTCGTGGTCGGACTGTCCCTCGGTCTGGCAGGCACAGCAATGCAGGGAGTGGCCCGCAATCCCTTGGCAGATCCGGGCATTCTGGGCATCAATGCCGGTGCCGCGCGTGCCGTCGTGGCCGGCATCTTCTTCTTCGGCGCCACCTCGGTCTCCAACTACCTGTGGTTTGCCTTCGTGGGAAGCGCGGTTGCTGCCGTCGTTGTATACGGTGTGGCCAGCCTGGGCCGCAGCGGGGCAACCCCGGTGAAATTGGCCCTGGCCGGTGCCGCCGTGGCCGCCGGGATGGGATCGCTGCTCAATGCCATGCTCGTGTCCAGTCAGGATTCCTTGGAGCTGTTCCGGACCTGGCAGGTGGGGGCCCTGGCCGGGAAGTCGTGGGAATCGGTCCTGTCGGTGCTGCCGTTCGTGGCCGTGGGAACCGTGATACTGCTGGGTACGGGCAAACTTTTGAACACTCTCGCACTGGGCGACGACATGGCCCGCGGGCTGGGTCAGCGTCCGGGGCTGGGGCGCGGATTATCGGCTGTTGGCATTGTGTTGTTGTGCGGTTCAGCCACTGCCCTTGCCGGCCCCATTGGATTTATCGGGCTGGTGGTGCCGCATCTGCTGCGTGGATTGGTGGGGCCGGATTACCGCTGGCTGTTGCCGCTGTCGCTGATCGCAGCGCCGAGCGTGCTGTTGCTGGCCGACGTGGTGGGACGAGTGGTCCTGCTGCCGGGCGAGGTGCCGGCCGGAATTCTCGCGGCCTTGATCGGTGCCCCCGTCTTCATTGCTGTGGTGCGCCGCGGAAAGCAGGCGGAACTGTGAGCAGTGCCGTGAAGACCGCCACCGGGGCCTGGGTGCGTGAGGCGCGCAAGGCGCCCCGCCGCCGTCGAACATTGCTCATGGGGGCCATGGGCCTGCTGGTCGTGGCTTTGCTCGCCGTTAATGTTTTGCTCGGCAGCTACACCGTCACCATTCCCGACTTCTTCGCCATGCTGGGCGGGGAAACCATCCCCGGCGCCAGTTTTATCGTGATGGAAAACAAGCTGCCGCAGGCGGTGCTGGGACTGCTGTCCGGGGCGTCGTTCGGCGTGGCCGGCACCGTGTTTCAGACCATGCTGCGCAACCCGCTGGCCAGTCCGGACATCATTGGCATCAGCTATGGCGCCAGCGCGACGGCCGTTGCCGGGTTCGTGATTTTCGGCCTGCGCGGGGTGGGTGTTTCGGTGGCCGCGATAGTTGGCGCGCTGCTCGTGGCCCTGCTGATTTCACTTCTGGCCCGCGGGCGCGGCGGCATGGGGCTGATTCTCATTGGCATTGGTGCTGCGGCGTTTATGCACGCGGCCGTCACATTTTTGTTGTCCCGGGCAGATTTCACCAATGCCCAGGAGATCATGGTGTGGCTGACCGGTTCGCTGAACTCTGCGAATTGGGAGAGGGTGGGCATCCTCGCCGTGGTTCTGCTGGTGCTGGCGCCTTTCATGGCGCTGGGTGCGCGGGAATTGCGTGGGCTTTCCCTCGGGGATGACACTGCTGCCGGGCTGGGCTTGAACGTGCCGCGGGCCCGGTTGTTGCTCCTGGTCCTTGGCGTGCTGCTCGCCGCATTTCCGACGGCGGCTGCCGGACCCATTGCCTTTGTGGCGTTCCTGTCCGGGCCCATCGCCAAACGGCTGAACGGGGGAACGGCTTCGCTGCCGCTGTCCGGGCTGGTGGGTGCCGCGATAGTGCTGGCCGCCCATTTTGCCGCCGTCAACGCCGTTCCCGGAACAACATTGCCGGTCGGCGTGGTGACCGGTGCGCTCGGTGCACCGTTCCTGCTGTGGCTGCTCATTTCAACCAACCGTGCCAACCAAGGAGGCTGACGTGGCTAAATTTTCGTCCCAACGTGGCGGCTCCGCCCCGCCCGCAACCCTGTCCGCCCACGGCCTGTCCCTGGGCTATGGGGACCGGTCAATTGTGGAAAACCTGGATGTGGAACTGCCCGCGGGGAAGGTGACCATGATTGTGGGAGCCAACGCCTGCGGCAAATCCACCCTGTTGCGCGGGTTGGCCAGGCTGCTGGCGCCAAGTGCCGGCGTCGTCCATTTGAACGGGACGGACATTCACAAGGTGCCCACCCGCGAACTGGCCCGGGAACTCGGTATTTTGCCGCAGACGCCGACGGCGCCGGACGGCATCAGCGTGGCGGATCTGGTGGGGCGGGGCCGCAGCCCGCACCAAGGCTGGTTTCGGCAGTGGAGCCCCGCCGACGACGATGCCGTGGCGGCCGCGCTGAACGTCACGGGCACCGCGGACCTGGCCGGGCGCAGCATTGATGAACTGTCCGGCGGGCAGCGCCAGCGCGTCTGGATCGCCATGGCGCTGGCGCAGGAAACGGAGGTCCTGTTGCTGGACGAGCCCACCACTTACCTTGATTTGGCGCACCAGGTGGAGGTGCTGGATGTGGTGTCGGAGCTGAATGCCCGGCGCGGGATCACCGTTGCGATTGTCCTGCACGATCTGAATCTGGCCGCCCGTTACGCCGACCATTTGATCGCCATGAAGCAGGGGACGATTGTGGCGCAGGGTGCCCCGGCCGAGGTGATGACTGCGGAGCTCGTGCAGGAAGTGTTTGGCCTGGAGTCCGTGGTGGTGGCTGATCCTGTGGTGGGCACGCCGATGGTGGTACCGATTGGACGCCGGGCAGCATTGTTGGCAGATGCCGCGGCCCAGCGGCTGTCCGCCTCAGATTTTTCTGCAGTAGGAGATTTAGCAGTGGAAGCAGTGGAAGGGGTGCAGGCATGAGCTCGGCAATCTTGGAAAACGCGGCAGCTTTGGGCTGGGTTGGATCAGCCCCGGAGGAGGACCCGATCAAGCCCATGCGGGTGTTTGACCTCCAGGTCAGTGCCGTGCGGCAATTGAGCGAACACTTTCGCCGCATCACCCTGACAGGGGCGGATCTGGATCTCTTCGGTGCCAACGCTGCCGGTGAAACGTTGGATTTGCGCGTCAAGATCATGATCCCTTCGCCCGGACACGCGCTGCCGGAGTTCAACAATATTCGTGGCTCGCTGCAGGACGATTGGTACCAGAATTGGCGTGCCCTGGACGAGTCGGTGCGTGGCGTGATGCGTACCTACACCGTCCGCAGCATGCGTCGCGGCGTTCCCGCTTCTGCCGATTCTCCCGCCTTGCCGGCGGAAATGGACATTGATTTTGTGCTGCATCTGGACGGCGGCTCGGGGCCCGCTGCCGAATGGGCCGCGTCGGCTGTGCCGGGGGATGCCCTGCTGCTGGTGGGGCCGTGCGCCCGCTGGGGAGACTGCCTGGGCATTGAGTTTGCTCCGGGGGAGGCTGAGCGGGTGTTGCTCGTGGGTGATGAGACGGCCGTTCCCGCCATCGCCGCCATTCTGGAAACGCTGCCGCCCCACATCAGTGGCCACGCCGTGCTGGAAGTTCCCGGCACGGAGGACTTTTTGGAGCTGGCTGTGCCGGCGAATGTTGAGGTTCGGTGGCTGGCGCGGGGGATCAAACCGCATGGTGAGTTGCTTGCCGGAGCAGTGCGTTCAGTGGTCGTCCCGGCGGCGTGCGATGTAGGTGAAGAGCCCGAAGACGTGGACATCGACGCCTCGATCCTGTGGGAGACCCCGGCCGCAAACACCGGTCACGGCCTCTATGCCTGGATCGCCGGGGAAGCCGCCACGATTCGCGATCTTCGCCGCTACCTCGTGCGTGACGTGGGCATGGACAGGAACTCCGTGGCATTCATGGGCTACTGGCGCAAGGGCCAAGCACTTTCCTGAGGCTGGGCGTTCTGAGGCGGGGTCTGGGTGGGGTTCAGAGGCCGGGGGTCTGGAATGGGGTTCCGGGTGGGGCCCTGAACCTGCTGGCCGGCAACTGCTGACACCCGGCGGGAATCGGAGCATACTGTTTTTCATCCCATTCGCGATTGATGTCTGACACCAGGAGAGCCGCCATGACCGTCCGCCTGACCCCATACCTGAATTTTCGTGACACCGCCCGGGATGCCCTCGAGTTTTATCACTCCGTCTTTGGCGGCTCGATGGACGTGAGCACCTACAGCGAAATACCCATGTTTGACGACCCGGCCGAGGCCGACAAGATCATGCACGGTATGGTGACGGGCGAACACGACGTGGTCATCATGGGGGCCGATGTGCCCAATTCCATGGAACTCGGCGCCAATTCCAGCGTTTGTCTCTCCGGTGATGACGAAGACATCCTGCGCGGGTGGTGGGAGGCCCTGTCCGACGGTGCAACCGTTGGTGAGCCGCTGGCCAAGGCCCCGTGGGGCGATTCCTTCGGCATGCTGACGGACAAGTTCGGCGTGCCCTGGATGGTCAATATCTCGGGCACCCCGCAGCCCTAGAAATGTACTGACCTGGGGCAGTTCTGACCCCGCATGGTGTTGGCTTTTTGTGACGCTGGTAGAAAGCTGTGCCGCGGTTACTTCTGCAGCAGCTGCAGGGCCGTGTCCAGGGTGGCCAGAGCCTGTTCGTTATCAATGCGGGAGAGGGTCATGGCCGCCACCACGAGTGAGCTGAGCACCGTGGCCAACTGGAGACGGTCGTTCTCGTTCATGGCAGGACGAAGCGCGGCGGCTCCGCGACCAAGTGCGCTCCTGAGCTCGTCCCGGTAACCGGCAATGGCCTGGCTGACGGCGGCGTCGTGGGAAATTGGCGCGCCGGCTGCGTTCAGGAGCAGGCAGCCGCTGTGGGCCTGCAAGGAACCGGCTTGGCTCAGGGCTTCCCGCAGGCCGGTGAAATAGTCAATGATGGCATCCGGGGCAACCGTGGCAGAGGTGAGGGGACTCAGGCGTGGCCGGATAATTTCGCGCAGATAGCTGGCCACGGCGGCGTCAAAAAGTCCTCGTTTATTGCCAAAGGCATGGTAGATGCTGGACCTGCTCAGGCCGGTGGCGCGCTCCAGATCGGGCAGAGAAGCGTCCTCGTAGCCGCGTTCCCAAAATACTGACCGCGCTGAGCGGACAGCCTCATCCGTGTCAAACGTTTGCGCGCGTCCCACTGGTCTGGCTCCTATTTTGTGAATCGGTCAGTCCACTATATAGTGGATCAGTCATTCCATAATAGTTCATGCGCGGTGTGAAGTTGCCGCGCTGAACGGCCGGCGTCAGAAAAAGGAAATTCATCGTGTCCAGCACAGTCAGCACTCAAATCCAGCTTGCCGCCCGCCCTGTTGGCTGGCCCACGGCCGCTGATTTCGCAACGGCGCAGGTCCAGCTTGGCGCGTTGGGGCCGGATCAGCTCAGGGTGGCCAACGAATTCATCTCCGTTGACCCGTACATGCGCGGCCGGATGAGTGATGCCAAGAGTTACGCGGCCCCTTTTGAGGTGGGCAAGACCATGACTGGTGGCGCCATTGGCCGCGTAGTCGAATCAACCAGCGCCACCATCCCGGTGGGTGCTGTTGTGCTGCACCAATTCGGTTGGCGTGATGTTGTTCAGGAGAATGCCTCCGGATTCAAAGTGGTTCCGGAGCTGCCGGGAGTGCCGCTGTCGTTATACCTGGGGATTCTGGGCATGACGGGCCTTACCGCGTTTGTGGGCCTGACTGCGATAGCTGGCATGAAGCCCGGTGATACGGTCTTCATTTCCGGTGCCGCAGGTGCAGTTGGTACGGCGGCGGGCCAGATCGCCCGACTGCTGGGTGCCGGACGAGTCATCGGATCGGCCGGCAGTGATGCGAAAGTCAGCCTGCTCAAGGAGAAGTATGGCTACGATGCGGCGTTTAATTACAAGTCAGGGCCGGTGCGCAAGCAACTGGCGACAGCCGCGCCCGAAGGAATTGATGTCTTCTTCGACAATGTTGGCGGCGATCTCCTCGAGGCTGCATTGGACGTCTTCAGTCCCGGCGGACGAGCCGCACTGTGTGGTGCCATTGCCGGCTACAACGCGACTGACCGCAAGGCCG
>JBBPZC010000031.1:0-26282 GCA_038199275.1 Actinomycetales bacterium | reverse complement strand
CGTTTAGGGCTTTCCCGGTATTAAAATCGGGTCATGCTTTCCGCCGCCGATCCCCTGCCGTTCCGTCCACGGCGCATCCTTGTCGCCGGGGTTTCCGGCGCGGGGAAGACCACCCTGGCCGCCCGGATCGGTGCCGTGCTGCCCATCCCCGCCACGGAGATTGACGGACTGTTCCACGGACCCAACTGGGTGCCACGCACGGACTTCGCGGACGACGTCGACCGTCTCACCCAGGAGCCGGGTTGGGTCACTGAGTGGCAGTATGGGGCCGTGCGGCCGTTGCTGGCCTCTCGTGCGGACACCCTGGTGTGGCTGGATTTTCCACTCTGGTTGTCCATGTCACGGCTCATTCGGCGCACGGTCCGGCGTCGGCGCCGGCGTGAGGTGCTGTGGAATGGGAACGTTGAGGCCCCGCTGCACACTGTGTTTACGCATCCGGAGCACATCATTCGCTGGGGGTGGCGGACCCGGAACAAGCTCAAGCCACTGGTGCCTGCGCTGGAATCGGAATGTCCCCAGCTGTGCGTGGTGCGGCTGGCCTCACAGGCAGATGTTGAGGCGTGGCTGTCCGTGCTGGCCGCGGCGCCCGCGCCATCGCCGTCGCCGTCCTCTGCACCTGCGACGGATCCGGACCCGGCATGAGGGCGGCTTCCGCTGGGCCAGTGGCGGGCGGGGCGTTGGCGGCCTCACCAACTCCGCCTCCTGCAACGGCGGATGAGCTGGCCACCCTGGCTCTGCTGCGCCGGGCGAAGGACATGATCGACAAGGACTACGCGCAGCCCCTGGATGTGCCCACGATTGCGGCGAAGGCGTTTATGTCCCCGGCGCATTTTTCCCGAAAGTTCCGGGCGGCGTACGGGGAAACCCCATACTCATACCTCATGACCCGTCGCATTGAGCGCGCTGCGGCCTTGCTGCGGGCGGGCATCTCAGTGACGGATGCCTGCATGGCCGTGGGAGCCACGTCGCTGGGTTCCTTCAGCTCACGCTTCACGGAAATCATGGGCGAAACCCCCAGCAGCTACAAGTCCCGCGACCACAGCGCCATCGAAGCCCTGCCGCCCTGCTTCATCAAGGTGGCCACACGTCCGGCGCGCAGCGGATCCGGCACCTCGGTTTCCCGGGGAAGCGACCCAGCGGAAAACTCGAGCAGAAATGAAGAAGCCCGGCCTCCGGCAACCACATAACGTAAGTGCCATGAGTATTTCACTTCAGTTCACGCATTTGACCGTCCACGACCCCGACGAGGCCATCGCCTTCTACCGCGACGCCTTGGGCCTCGAGGTTCAGAACGACGTCAGCAACGGCGATTTCCGTTGGGTCACGATGGGCTCAACCGCGCAGCCGGGTTTGGGCATCGTGCTCTCCGAACCGCACGCCGGCCGCTCCCAGGAGGACGGCGACGCCATGGCCCGCCTGCTCGCCAAGGGAACACTGCCCATGCTCAATTTCAGTGCCACCGATCTCGATGCCACGTTCGAGAAGGCTGTTGCAGCCGGCGCCGAAGTGCTGCAGGAACCCATCGAGCAGCCGTGGGGTCCGAAGGACTGCGCCTTCCGCGACCCCTCCGGCAACACGGTCCGCATCGCCCAAGCCTGACGAAGCGGGCTCCCATCCCCATCCCCATCCCCGTCCCTGTCCGCTGATCGATCCGGTCGAGATCACCCCACCCGCGCCCGCCCCCCGCTCAACCCAGGTTCCGCGCCCGTCCCCCAGAAGCGCGCCCGTTCCGTCTACGGGGCGCATTTATGGGGGACGAGCGCGGTTTTTCTGCACCACGGGCCACAATTCCGCGGCGGCAGCAGTTCGCCTGCTTCAGCCCACCACTGGGAGCAGTCGGTCCCGGCGCAGCGAAGTTATCCACAGGTCCCTGGTTGTGCACTTACATGACGTCCCGGGGTCTGGAACGCTTGGTTACATGAGCACGCCACGGTTGATTCTCCCCTCCGATGCGGAGCTGGCCGGTCAGGATTCACGACTTCTCGCCAGACTCTGCAACAACGGTCGATACTTTCGTGTGCGCCGCAGTGTCTACGCGGAGGCTGCCGAATGGCATGCACTGGATGCCGCGTCCCAATACGGCGTGCGCGCAGTCGCGTTTACCCTGATGACCAAACAACCACCCGTGTTTTGTCTCTCCACGGCCGCGCTCCTGTGGGGTTTATGGGTCAATGGGACTCCGGAAAATCTGCACGTTGTGACAGAACAAGCCAACGGCGGCCGCAGCCGAGGGAAGATCACCCGGCATTTCGGACGCCCGGACGAGGGAGTGGTACGTTGCGGTCCGTTGATACTGACCGACAAGCTCACCACCACTCTGGGCCTAATCATCCGGCTGAAATTTGAACAGGCCGTGGCCGTGTGTGATTCGAGCCTGCATCTGGTCAAATATCCAAAGCCCGGCAACGTCTTCTTGGGCCCGGACGTTTCCGCTGATGCTCACGATCCGGTGTGGAACAACGACGAGCCGCAGGGCTCGCCGCTGCTGAAGTCCGAACTTCTGGACGCCGCCGATTCTCTGCCCTCGAAGTCGGCTTACAACAGGGCAGTGGCGGTGATTGAGTTCGCGTCCGGGCTCTCCGGTTCCGCCGGTGAATCGTTCAGCAGGGTCAGAATGGCCCAGTTGGGATTCATCGCTCCGGAATTGCAACACCGCTTTATGCTCCGCGACGGCACGGCAGCGTTTGTTGATTTTTGGTTCGAGGCCCAAAGCAAGGTCGGCGAATTTGACGGCCGGGCCAAGTATTTACGGCAGGACTGGGGCGGAGGAAAGTCCTTGGAGGATCGAATCATCGCCGAAAAGGACCGCGAGGACCAGATCCGTGCACAAGTCGACGGGTTTTTCCGGTGGACCTGGCGGGAAATGATGGACCTCAAGGGCTTTGAACGTCTGCTTCGGCTCGCCGGCATCCCGCAGAAATAACAACCCCACAAAATCCGCGCCCGCCCCCCATAAATGCGCCTGTTCTACGGGGCGCATTTATGGGAGACGGGCGCGGAATTTACGCCTGATTTAGCGGACGGGCGCGGATGTGGGGATCGGGCGCGGAATTTAACGACACGTGCAGAAGTCGGGGCCGGGCATCGATATCGGGTGGCGACCTGGTCACGACGACCGACCAATGCTCGATCAGGAGGGACTGGCGCGACAACTGTGGCAAGGACGCGATCTCGACGCCCAGCGCCGCTAGATCAGGCCGTCCGAGAGATGGTCCGGGGTGCCGAAGCGGTGCGCCGTGATTGACACTGCCTGTTCGTGCAGGAACGGCAACATCTCCACGCGCCCGGCCTCCGTCACCTCACCGTGGTAAATCGCCAGATCGGGCCGCCCACCCGTGGCTGCATAAACGGCGCCGGCGTCCCCGCCGATGAGGCGGATGCGCCCGGCTCCGAAGCGGCGCGCGGTGGTGAGCCAGTCGGCGTCGTTCTCCACCACAACCGGGATGCGCAGGCTGAACAGCAGGGCCGCAACCTCGCTGGGAAGCACGACGGCGGAGGAGACTTCCGGGGTTGCCCCGGCCACCATTCCTGCCGCAAGTACGCGCAGCAGTTTCGCGAGGGATTCACCCTCAGCGAGGCGGACCAGCGGGTTCAGGGGCAGGTAGCGGAACACGTTGCGCTCGGCGGACAACGCGGAAACATCGCGGGCCACACCGAATTCGGCGGTCCAGGCAGCCGCATCGCTGTGCAGGGCCCTGGTCAGGAACGCCTGCTCATCCTCGGACAATGAGGAAGCTGCGGCGAGCAGCTTGCGGGCGGCATCGCCCAACGTTGCAGTTGCGGTGGCGGGAGCCGGCACCCAGGAGCCCAGTCCCATCAAGTAGCTGGGACCGCCGGCCTTGGTGCCGGCGCCAACGGCGGACTTCTTCCACCCGCCGAAGGGCTGGCGCTGCACAATGGCGCCGGTGATGCCTCGGTTCACATACAGGTTTCCGGCCTGGACGGTCTTAAGCCAGAGGTCGATCTCGGCAGGATCCAGCGAGTGCAGCCCGGAGGTGAGCCCGTATTCAATCGCGTTGACCATCTCGATCGCTTCTTCCAATGTGTCGGCCGTCATCACACCCAGAACCGGGCCGAAGAACTCGGTCAGGTGGAAGTGCGATCCCGCGGCAACACCCGTGCGCACACCGGGCGACCAGAGCCGTCCGGTGGAATCCAGCTGGCGGGGCTCAATGGCCCACGCTTCCCCGGCATCCAGCGTGGTCAGTGCCCCCAGCAGCTTTCCGGCGGCCAGCTCGATGATCGGGCCCATCTGGGCGGTCGCCACCGAGGGGTAGTCAACGTTCAGGCTCGCGGCGGCGTCCAGGAGCTGGTTGTGGAAGCGGGGCGAGTTCGCCACCGAACCCACCATGATCACCAACGAAGCAGCGGAGCATTTCTGCCCGGCATGCCCAAACGCGGACTGCACCACGTCTTTCGCGGCCAGGTCGAAGTCGGCACTGGGCGTGACAATGACGGCGTTCTTGCCGGAGGTTTCCGCCAGCAGCGGCAGGTCGGTGCGGAAGGAGCGGAACAATTCGGCCGTTTCGTAACCGCCGGTGAGGATGAGCCGGTCCACCGCCGGGTGCTCCACGAGGGCCTGCCCCAGCTCGTTTTCGCCAAGCTGGACCAGCGCGAGGACCTCGCGCGGCACGCCGGCGTCCCAGAGTGCCTGGACCATGAGCGATCCGCTGCGCTGGGCCTGGCGTGCCGGTTTGATGACGACGGCGGAGCCCGCGGCGAGTGCTGCGAGCGTGGAACCGGCCGGGATGGCGAGTGGGAAGTTCCACGGCGGTGTCACCACGGTGAGCTTGGCCGGGACGAACGTGGCGCCGTCGACCGTCTCCAAATCCTTGGCGCGTTCGGCGTAGTAGTGGGCGAAGTCCACGGCCTCGCTGACCTCCGGATCGCCCTGGTCAAGGGTCTTGCCGGTCTCGGCGGCCATGACCTCCATGAGTTCGGCGCGGCGGGAATTCAGCACATCCCCGGCGCGGTGCAAAATGGCGGCGCGCCCGGTCCCGCCCAGCGCGGCCCATTCCCCGGCATGTCCGACGGCGGTTTCCACAATCGTGTTCAGCTCGTCCAGGTCCGTGACGGTGGTGTCCGCGACGAGGCGAATGCCCAACTGGGAGGACGGGATGCGGGCCAGAATTTCGCGGCCCCATGCGCGGTTTGAGGCGAGTGCGGGGTCGGTGTCTGGGGTGTTGGCGAAGCGGTTCGTGGGGGCCTCGGCGGCAGGCTGGTTGCGGTCCTGCACGCGGTTGCTGGGCGGCACGGTCTCATCCAGGGCCGTCAAGGAAAGGAGGAAGCGGTCCTTTTCACGCTGGAACAAGGCTTCGTTTTCCGAGAGCTCAAACACGGCGGACATGAAGTTGTCCTGGCTGGCGCCCTCTTCCAAACGTCTGATCAGGTAGGCGATGGCCACGTCGAACTCGCCCGGGTGGACCACGGGCGTGTACAGCAACAGCGAACCAACATCACGGCGCACGGCCTCGGCCTGGCCGGTGGCCATGCCCAGCAGCATCTCAAATTCCAGCTGTTTGGAGTCGGAGCTGATGCCGCGTTGTTTCGCGAGCAGCCAGGCATGGGCCACGTCGAAGAGGTTGTGCCCAGCCACGCCAATGTGGACATTGTTGATGTGTTCCGGGGTGAGCGCGTAGTTCACAATGCGCTTGTAGTTCGTGTCGGAATCCGCCTTGGTTCCCCAGGTGGCCAACGGCCAACCGAACACGGACGCCTGCACCTGTTCCATGGGCAGGTTTGCGCCCTTGACGATCCGCACCTTGACGGGAGCTCCGCCGTCGGCCCTGCGCTCGGCTGCCCATTCCTGCAGTTCGATCATGGCGGCCAGGGTGTCCGGCAGGTAGGCCTGCAGCACAATGCCGGCCTCGAGGTGCTTGAATTCGGGCTTGTCGAGGATTCGTTTGAACACGGCGAGGGTCATGCCGAGGTCCTTGTATTCCTCCATGTCCAGGTTGATGAACTTGGGCTTGGGGAAGGACGCAGCCAACGTATACAGGGGCGTGAGCTTGTCCACCACGTGGTTGACGGCGTCGTCGAAGGCCCACGGCGAATGCGGCGCCACAGTGGAGGATTCCTTAATGGAGACGTAGTCGACGTCGTCCCGCGCCAACAGTTCCAGGGTCCCCTTCAGGCGGCGGCCGGCTTCCTTCTCCCCCAAGACTGCTTCACCGAGAAGGTTGATGTTCAGGTCCACGCCGCCCTCGCGGATCTTGGCGATGGCCGGACCCAGCTTGGCATCGGTGGCGTCCACGATCAGGTGGCCCACCATTTCGCGCAGCACCCGGCGGGCAATCGGGATGACCAGTTGTGGCAGGACGGGTGCCATGACGCCGCCGAGACGGACGGCTCCGCGCATGTACCAGGGCAGGAACGCGGGCACCTTGGGTGCCAGGGCTGCCAAGTTGCGTCCGGCGACAGCCAGGTCCTCGGGGCGGATCACGCCATCAACAAATCCCACCGTGAAGTCCAGCCCGTTCGGGTCCTTAAGAACTCCGGCCAGACGCTGCGCGGAGAGGTCCGCGGGGAACTTGGCGGCCTCGGTCAGCCAGTGACGGACCAGGGCGATGCTTTCGTCGGCGAGTTCGTCGCCGGGGACCGGAATGTTTGCGGAAGTGGCCGCAATGGCGGAAGTGGTCATGGCTGCTGGTGCGTTCTTTTCTGTTGTGTGTGGCGTGCTGGAAGAATGGTTCCCACCCCCAGTATGAGACGAATATTCATTTAGTAAAAGTGGTGATTTATAATGAATATCAGTCACTTCTACTAACCTAACTGGAGACGACCATGTTGGACCTTAAACGGCTGCGCATGCTGCGTGAATTGCATCTTCGCGGGACCCTTGCCGACGTTGCCGCGGCGCTGCAATACAGCCCGTCGGCGGTGTCCCAACAGCTGGCATTGCTGGAGAAGGAAGCTGGAGCAAAACTGCTGCGCAAGGTGGGCCGCAGGGTGCAGCTGACACCGCAGGCGGAGATCCTCGTGGCGCACACGGCCGAGATTCTGGAGACGCTGGAACGTGCCGAGGCGGACCTCTCCGCCTCCCTGTCCACCGTGACCGGCACGGTGAAGCTGGCCGTCTTCCAATCCGCCGCCCTGGCGTTGCTGCCCAACATGCTCACGGCCATGGCCCAGACCTATCCGGAAGTCCGCATCGAAGTCGTCCAACGGGAGCCCGAAACGGCGCTGTACGAAACATGGGCACGCGACTTTGACCTCGTGGTCGCCGAGCAGTACCCCGGCCATGCCGCACCGCTGCACCCCGAACTGGACCGGACCACCCTCACCACTGACGCCATCCGCCTTGCCGTCCCGCACGAAGGCGTCACCGGCGGCATGGCCAGGCTCCTCACCTCCCCCATCACCGGCATCCAGGACACGGCGCGGCTGCCGTGGGTCATGGAACCGCACGGCGCCGCCTCGCGCCATTGGGCAGAGCAGACCTGCCGCCAGGCCGGCTTCGAGCCCGACGTCCGCTTTGAAACGGCAGACCTCCAGGCCCAAGTCCGCCTCATTGAATCCGGCAATGCCGTGGGCCTGATGCCGGATCTCATGTGGACCGGACGCCCGCCGGCGCTGACGCTTCTGGACCTGCCAGCCCTCCCGCGACGCACCGTGTTCACCTCCGCCCGCCTGGCCAGCCGCCTGCGCCCGGCCATCATGGCGTGCCGGGATATCCTGACGCAGACCGCCGACGGTCTCGCCGCCAGCACCGTCGAGATGTGAGATAACAACGCGCCACGTTCGGGTCGAAGCGTTGTAATCTAACACCTCAACGGCAGTGCCCGGGAATTCCGACGGCGGATGGCTGGCTTGGCTAGGCCAGTTCCGTAATCACGGGGCCCAGCAGGCGGCGCAAATGATGGGGATCCCTGTGTGCGGCCTCACTCATCAGGACCTGACTCAGCCCCGTCCGGTGCAGCCAAAATCCGTCCACCGGCAGGATCTTTATACCCAGGTCAAAGGGCGCAGCCTTTCGTCCGAGCTCCTTTTCAATGGACCGCACCAGCTTTGTCATGGCCGAACCCTGAGTCCTGATGTTGGCTTGAAAGTACTTGAAATATGCTTCGAAAGCGTCATCCGCCGCTGCCACGGCAGGTTCAAAATATGCTCCGACCGTGTCGGCGAAAAGTGGCGCACGGTCCCCCAGCGAAAAATAGCCGATCGACCCGCCTCGCGGGATCTCCAAGTGATCCGCCAACAGGTCCAAAAACCAACCCTCCCACTCATCGGCCAGCACGACGTCCAGCTCTGGCCCGGATACGGGAATGTGATCGGGCACCCGAGTGACCAGAGGCGGAATGAAGAACGGTGCCGTGGCGGGCAGCATCAGTACGTCGCGGATGTACAAGGCCACGGTGAGTGGCCACGACAGGTCCTCACTCATTTGCCAGCTCGGCAGCGCATCCTTGCCCCAAAAGTTTCCTATCCGCTGCATGAGAGGACCTCCACAATCGGTAACCATTTTTCCCAAGCCTAGGACCGCCGTCGGACTTTGACCATGGATCATCCCAAAGCGTTAGGCCAGCTCCAGCAGCTCGCCCTTGCGGTGCCGGAACAGCTCGGCCAGGACCAGAAAGGCCAGGGAGACGCTGAGAGGCCAGAGGTTGCGCTGTCACTCATTGGTGGGCGAGGGAAGGCCAATGATGCTGTGAATATCAGTCCAGACAACGCTTTCTCCGCTCAGACCCCAGGCCGTGGCACCGAGTATTTGCTGGGCGGCGAACGCGCCGCGCAAACACGATCAACGCCACCACCGCAAAGCACGCGGGAGCTGCAACCCCCATGTCAGGAGGACTTCACCGTGCCACCATTGAAAGATGACCGGGACAGCCATAACAAAACTGATGGCAGCGACCACACCCGCCGCGCTTTTCGCTGCCGGACTGATCCTGGTCGCAACCGGGGTGCTCAGCCAGGCGTCAGCGCTCGATCTCGCGGCCCGTACCGCCCCCATCCTGTTGTTCGTTGTGGCCATGACGATTGTGACGGAGCTGTCCGACGACGCCGGGCTCTTTCGCGTCCTGACCGCTTGGTTGGCGCGCTTCGGCGCCCGCCCCTTCGAAGGCGGCTCGCGCCGCGGACGGGTCGGGCCGCGCCGCGGGCTGGTCGAGCCACAACACGCGCCGCGGCGCGGGCGGGTCATGTTTCTATGGCTCCTGGTGGTGGTTCTGGCGTCGCTGAGCACAGCCTTTTTGTCA
Source organism: Actinomycetales bacterium (assembly GCA_038199275.1). Classification (GTDB taxonomy): domain Bacteria; phylum Actinomycetota; class Actinomycetes; order Actinomycetales; family Micrococcaceae; genus Specibacter. Next base: position 17,085 of record JBBPZC010000031.1, on the reverse strand, counting down.
CTGGACACCACAGCAGTCCTGGTCACGCCGTTGGTTGTGTCACTGGCACGGCACGCCCGCATCCATCCCCTGCCTTTCGCCCTGACCACTGTGTGGCTGGCCAACACGGCATCACTTTTTCTACCCGTCTCGAACCTGACAAACCTGCTGGCACGGCAGCATCTGGGGCTTGACCCGGCGGAGTTCCTCCACCTTCTTTGGGCACCCGCGCTCTTGCGCGTGCTGGTGCCACTGGCATTTCTGTCCACCATTTTTCGCAGTGACCTGCGCGGAACGTATACCGCCCCACGATTCCGGTGGTGGCGGACAAGCGCCTGTTGTGGCTCAGTGGCATAACTGTCGCCCTCCTGCTGCCAGCCCTCGTTTCGGGGATCCCAGTGGCGATCCCGGCAGGTATGGCGGCGTTGTTCCTGCTGGCCGTTTTCCTGCTTCGCAGACGTTCCGCCCTGCACTGGAGCATGATTCCAATGCAACCCGTGCTCCTGGCCATGGGGCTGTTCATGCTGGTTGCAGCCCTCCACGACCACGGGCTGGGTACAGCGCTGACGCGGGCCTCCGGGTCAGGAGAAGACCTGCTGAGCCTGCTGCAACTCGCCGGCATGGGAGTCGCCGGGGCCAACGGCTTGAACAACCTCCCCGCCTATCTGGCGCTTGAACCCACGGCTGGGTCACCCGTGCGGCTGGCCGCCTTGTTGATTGGTGTGAACCTGGGCCCGCTCGTGATGCCCTGGGCATCATTGGCCACGTTGTTGTGGCACAGCCGGCTCAAAGCCATGGGCGTCCGCATCTCGTGGACCGGTTATGCTTTGGCGGGCTTGATCCTCGTCACAGTGCTCGTCCCTGCGGCCGTGCTGGCACTCTGGCTCACTTCCGGGATGCCAGCCTGATTCCTGGTTTTCAACGACGGAACTGGGACGAGCAGTCCGTTTTCTCCGGCAAGCCCAGGTCCGCATGCACCGAGTCCCGCGTGCGACCATGGAAGCATGAGACCCGCAACCATCCCCGCGCCAGCCGCGGTGTGGGATGTGGGCGGCCCGTACTCCCTGCGACAGACGCTGGGTATCTTGGCCCGCGGGCCGGGCGACGCCACCATCCGCCTCTCCGACGGCACCGCCTGGCTGGCGTTCAACACCCCTGCCGGCCCCGCCACTCTCGGCATCAACCAGCGTGGCACCGAGCTGCGCGTCCACACGTGGGGTCCGGGCGCTGAGCATGCGCTGGCCAGCGTCCCGGCACTGTTGGGCATCCACGACAATTGGTCCCACTTCGATTCCCCGGCCTTTGCAGCAGCCCTGCCACACCGCATTCGGGAAGCACGACGCCGGAACCCGGCAGTGCGCCTACCCGCCACCGGGCGCATGGTTAACACGCTGGTGCCCGCCATTTTGGAACAAAAGGTCACCGCCATTGAGGCCCAGCGGGGTTACGCAACGCTGTTGCGGAAGTTCGGCTCCGCGGCACCAGGCGCGGGCACCGATCCGGCCGTTCCAACCGACCTACGGGTGGCACCCACCCCACAGCAATGGGCGGCCATTCCTTCCTGGGACTGGCACCGGGCGGGTGTTGGGCCACAGCGATCGGCGACGGTACAGCGGATCCTGCGGTCGGCGTCGGGCTTGGAGCGGTTAAGCCAACTGCCTGCGGAGGAAGCCGCGCAAAAAATGCAGAGCATCCCGGGGGTGGGGGTGTGGACAGCGGCGGAGGTTGTCCAACGCACTCATGGCTCTCCGGACCATGTCGCGGTGGGCGATTACCATCTGGCCGCCTACGTGGGGTGGGCGCTGGCCGGAAAACCCGTGGACGACATCGGGATGCTCGAGCTCTTGGAACCGTGGCGCGGGCATCGCCAGCGCGTGGTGCGGATGCTGCAGCTGAGCGGGTTCCGCAAGCCGACGTTCGGTCCGCGCATGACCATCCAGGACCACCGCAGCCACTGACCGGGGAGGGTGGCAGACACGGGATTTTGGTGCGCGAGGCGTTCACACTGCGGAATCACTTCCCGCTCCGGGGCGCACATCGCCTAGGCTGAAACAATGAGCCAGATCATCAACCTAAAAGCCACCTTCATCCCCAATGAGGACGAGTACTTCCGTGTGAAGCTCGCACTCGAGATTGCCATTGAGCAGGTCGTTGAAGAGGCCGGCTGCATCCAGTACGAAATCACCGAGGACTCGGAAGAAAAGATCGTACTGACCGAGCAGTGGGCCTCGGAGCAGGATCTGGACACGCACAGCAAGGGCATCGCCGTGCAGGACCTCAACGAATCCCTCAGCGCACTGCTGGCCGAGCCGGTCATTCTGGAACGGCTCTAAGCCGGATCCCCTCCACACAACACCAAAAAAGCCGCCGTTTGCGGTTAAAGCCACCGTTCGAAAGGGGGCTTTAACCGCAAGCGGCGGCTTTGTTCGTCGGAGTTACTCGGCGGCCGGCTCTTCCTCCTGCTTGGCAGTGACCGCCGCATGGACCTCAGTCATGTCCAGTGCCTTGACGGCGTCAACGACGGAGTCAAGCTGCGATGCGTTCAGGGCGCCGGGCTGTGCGAACACGAGCACCTTTTCGCGGAACGCCATCAGCGTCGGGATGGAGGTGATGTTTGCTTCCGCGGCGAGCTGCTGCTGGGCTTCGGTGTCAACCTTGCCGAACACCACGCCGTCGTACTTCTCCGAGGCTGCCTCGAAAGTCGGCGCGAAGCGCACGCAGGGCTGGCACCAGCCCGCCCAGAAATCAACGATCACAATGTCGTTGCCTTCAATGGTGGGACCAAAATTTTCCGTGGTGATTTCAACTGTAGCCATGCCATCCACGTTACGGGACGGCACTCTGGCATGGCTAGCCGTTTCGCTCAGCGCGTGAGCTACGCCCGGCGGCACAGAGCCCCTAAGCCGGCTCGTGCGCCACCAGGAACTTGCGCCCAACGAAGATCACCGCGGCGCTGATGAGAACCATGGCAGCAGCCACAACGAACGTGACCGACGCCGAGGAGTGTTCGGCGATTTGAGCCGCCAGGAACGGTGCCAGCGCACCACCCATCCAGCGCACAAAGTTGTAGCCGGCGCTGGCCACGGGGCGGGGCGAGTCGGAAACGGCCATGGCCATTTCCGTGAACAAGGTGTTGTTGATGCCCAACAGCGCGCCGGAAATAATCGTCAGCACCACCAGGACCGTCACGGAATGTCCGGCGGCGAGGGCCAGTCCCGCCAGAATCACCATCAGGCCCAGCAAAGATCCCATCAGGGCACGGGTGGGACCAAATCGACGCTGTACAACAGGTGCAACAAACACGGAGAAAACTGCCACGGCAACACCCCAGCCGAAGAAGACGGCACCGATTCCGTAGGCATCAAAGCCGAGCAGGAACGGCACAAACGCCAGGATGGTGAAGAAGCCGTAGTTGTAAAACAGGGCGCTTCCGGCCGTGGTGCGCAGACCCTTGTGGCCAAGGGCCAGGAGCGGGTCGCGCAGTCGCGTTTTGGTCAGCGGCACCGGTGTCTTGGGCAGCATCACCATGACCAGGATGAACGCAATGGCCATCGCCGTTGCCGTGCCAAAGAACGGTGCACGCCACTGCCATCCGCCCAGCAGCGCCCCCATGAGCGGACCGAGTGAGAGGCCCAACCCCAGCGCCGCCTCATACAGAATGATGGCAGTGGCATGTCCGCCCGAGGCCACGCCCACCATGACGGCCAGTGACGTCGCCACAAACAGCGCGTTGCCCAGGCCCCAGCCGGCGCGGAAGCCCACCAGCGTATCGACGGTGCCGGAGAATCCTGACAGCGCCGAGAACACCACAATGATGCCAAGCCCGAGCAGCAGCGTCTTCTTCCCGCCAATCCGCGAGGATACGAATCCCGTGACCAGCATGGCGATGGCCGTGACCAGGAAATAGCTGGTGAACAGCAGCGAGACCTCACTCGCCGTCGCCTTCAAGTTCTCTGCAATGGCCGGCAGGATGGGGTCCACCAGACCGATCCCCATGAACGCGAACACCGATGCGAACGCGACTGCCCACACCGACTTGGGCTGTTTGAGCATGGATTGTTTTTCGCTGTGGAGTGCCCCGCTGTTGTGGTGGGACGTGTCCGTGGCGGCGTTGGCCTGCACTGTTTCTCCTGTGGTCTTCATGTTTTTCGCGATGATGTTCGACGCCGGAGCGCACCTTTTGTTCTTGGTGCGCCCTAGCCTGTGGCTGGTTTGGGGGCCGCCGGATTGGCCCTTGGGGTCGGGTTGGCGAGCGCGGCGTTGAGTTTGGCGATGGCGGGTATGGCGTCGGCGATGGCCCGGCGCTCTTCGCTGCTCAGTGTCTCCAGCGCCGTGGCCATGAGGGCAGTGCGCCTGGTGTTGGCGTGCTGAAGTTTCAGCCGGCCCGCTTCGGTCAACTTGACCAGGACCACGCGGGCGTCCGTGGGATCCGCCATGCGTTCCACCAGCCCGGCGGCTTCAAGCTTGATGATTTGCTCGGTGGCGCTGGGCACGCGGATGCCGGCGTTGCGCGCAATGGCGCCGACACGCAGAGGCCCGTCCAGGATCATGTTCAGAGTGGTGACGTGGCCAATACTGAGCTCGCCCTCAGCATCCATGGACCGCACCAAAAACACCGCTTGGCGCAGAATGTCACGATAGCGGACGGCCAGGTCCTGCATTTTGTTCGTCATAATTAGGCAGCCTAACTATTAGGCACCCTAACAGTCAAGTTGTTGTGAGGCACCAGCGGTCCGTAGGCGAGTTGAAAGGCTCAGGCGGGTGCCGCCGTCGTCCATTCATATCAAATGACGCAGGCCGGATTCATGGAGATTTGCGAGTCAGTCCACGTACAGTTCACAGAAAATTTACCTGATTCGTCCAAGGTGGAGGTGTTGACTAACAAAAAGGAAGCAGCGATGACTTTCACACAAGGAGATCCAATGTCCCGCCCCATTCACCACCGCGCATTCATTGAACCGCAGAACCACGACGTCTGGCCGTCAATGCCAACGAACCAGCCCGTCCATCTGGTGAACGAACGTGGATGGCGCCTGTCCGGCCGCGTGGAAACGCTCTCGCATGACCGGCAGTGCCTATGGATTCAGCTCGATTCCGGCATGGGCCGTCAGTTGATCCATCATCAGGACGGCTTCGTGCTGGAGAGCAGCACGCAGTAAATCGGTCACTGTGCAGCGGCTAGCGCTCGGACCTGCGGTACCCGGCCTTCGCTGCAGCCGACTCAGTGGCAAAGCACTGCTCGGGGGTCGTCCTGCTGTAATAGGCCTGCCGCGGCATGTGGTAAATCTTGCTGGGGGCATTGCCCTTGATCGGGGCCCAGGAGGGGCAATTCCATTTGTCTGCCGGTTTGGCTACGGAGGGTTTGGGCGCGGTGACCTTCACAGTTTTTACTGCCGTGACGGAACCCTTGTAAGTGCCCTGGGCGGCCAGCTGCACCGACCACTTCCCCGTCACCGTCGAAAGGCTCGAGGCCTTGAACGCGCCGGTTGAATTCGTCTTCAGCGTCCGGACAAGTTTCTTCGGCGCAGACCCATCCGGATCAAAATACACCTTGACCGCCACAGTCCCAGTCTTCAGCCACGACTTCCCCGAAGCCCGCTGGACCTGACCGGAATACGTGATGCTCCTGCCCTTCACCACAGTCGCCGGCCCGGCCGCGAAACTGGCAATCCGGGTGCTCACTTTTGTGGCTGCCTGGGCCGGGGACGGCGCCACCAGCAGCGGCAGCATCACTGTTACGGCGGTCAATAGGGCCAACAAGAACCAGCGCAGATGTGACGCGCCGTGGCGTTTGGAAACGTTCAAGTACTCCCCCAATAAAGCAGCAGCCAGCAGATTGTTGCTGGCCCGATAATTTTTGCGATTCTAAAGAATCATAGGTCACGTCTGGCATCGGCCGGACGGCTCCTTCACCACCTCCGGTTCGGGCCGGTCATTGGCTGGTCCATCCAAGCCGGGCAGAGCACCAGCGGCTTACTCGTCGGCAGTGATCATGGAGACGAACTCGTGCGCCTCAGTCTCGCCAATGTCGGCATGCTCGCGCAGAAGGTGAGCTGCGCCGTCGTAATTCCCGGTCAGGGCGAGCCGGCGAATCTGGCCGAATATTTCTTCGTTCAGTCGTGTACTGGCAACCTCACGAACGTCCTCACCCCTCGAAACGATCGCCCGGTAACGGTACCCTGAAGTCGCGGCAGGCTTGGCCGCGGAGGGCTTGGCTTCGGGGTCAGCTGTCATGGCGACAGGGGTCGCGTTGATGATGTCATCGACGGTGAGAGACTCGCTTGCGCTGGGCACCTGCGGCTCAGGTTCCGGCGTCGGCTGCGGGAATTCCGCCAGTGCCGCCACAGCCGCGGCCGCATCGCCGAGCCCCAAGTGGGTGGCCTTGCGGTATTCCTTCACGGCGTTCAGGACCTGATGCTGGGCAATCAGCGAATAAACACGTTGGTGCGATTCGGGCGTGAGCCGGGCGCTGGCTTCCTCCGCGACTTCACGGGTGATCTCCCGGCCGCGACGTGATGCCTTGTCCTGGCCCTTGGTGCCTGCGGACTGTACGGGCGGGTGCATCTGCGCGCGGCCCTCCTCGGCGGGAGCCTGCACCGACCGGCTGCGTCGGCCCATCAGGCGGGAACCCACCACGACGGCAAGGACAATGACCAGCACAATAATCAGGGGCACGACGTATTCCATGCCTTAACTGTAGTTCGCCTGACCGCTGCGGGACGCGCCGGATTTGATGGTTGGCGGCCAGAACCAAAGAAACCCGGAACCACATGATGTGGTTCCGGGTTTCCCGTTGGTGGCAGATACTGGATTCGAACCAGTGAAGGCGTTGCCAGCTGATTTACAGTCAGCCCCCTTTGGCCACTCGGGTAATCTGCCATGGCCAGCCTCGCTCAAACATCAAGCTTAGCTTTTCGCTACCAACATGTGGAAGCAGTAAAACAATACAAGGAAATCTCCCAAGAATCGAATCGAGCGTTTGGCCATTCCGCCCCAGTCACATCAAGCAACAGCTTTTGCCACCCGAAGCCGGCCGTTTTGGCCTGAAATCGCCAGCCCTCGGACCCTTAGGCGGCATCCGAACCCCAAGAGACTGGCGTGCCTGACGCCACACTCATGCAGGTTGTTCGTCGATTTGGATCCGGCGCACCAACTGCTGCTCCAGGAACGCCGCCTGCTCGGGAGTGATTTGCTGCAGCTGCACGGCGCGGGCCATGTCCTCCTGGACGCCGGCAATGCGTGCGGAGGCGGAGTTGGGCGGGGAACCGACGATGCTGGCCGATTCCAGCCCGGTGGCTGATGCCCCCATGAACCCTGATGCGCTGAGCACCGTGACGGCGGCCAAGGTGACGGCTGCCGCTGCCGATCCCACGGTCTTCTTTCCGTGGTTCAGCGGCTTGGCTGCTGCGACCTGTGCTGCGTCGAGATTCTTGCTGGTCATGGGTCCTCCTCGTGTGGCGGTCTCAACTCGTGTGGCGGTCTCAACAATGTCCACTCTTCCAAGCTGCGATGTGCACCCGCCCCATGAAGCCTTCAAGAACTCTGTGTGCCATCACTTCGCCCGCGTTGACCCCTCCGGCTAAGCTTGGATGAAGACCAATCGACCAAACTTTTGAATGTTATGTGGAGGAATCATGGCCAGTGAGTCAACGTTCGACGTCGTCAGCAAAGTCGACAAGCAAGAGGTCGCCAACGCTTTGCACCAGACCCAGAAGGAAGTAGCCCAGCGCTACGACTTCAAGGGCATCGGTGCCGAGATTGATTTCAGCGGCGAAAAAATCCTGCTCAAGGCCAACTCGGAAGAACGGGTCCTGGCAGTCATGGACGTTTTCGAATCCAAGCTGATCAAGCGCGGCATTTCGTTGAAGTCCTTGGACGCGGGTGAACCCTACGCTTCGGGCAAGGAGTACCGCCAGGAAGCTGAGATCAAGGAAGGCATCGCCCAAGACGTGGCGAAGAAGATCAACAAGCTCATCCGCGACGAAGGCCCCAAGGGCGTCAAGTCGACCATCCAGGGTGATGAACTGCGCGTGAGCTCCAAAAGCCGCGACGACCTCCAGGAAGTCATGGGCATGCTGCGCAAGTTCGAGGACGCAGACCTGCAGTTCGTCAACATGCGGTAGTCCCCACGCACCGCGCACAATAAAGCGCCTGCCACTGAATTCCCCGCAAAGGCCTGGGGAACTTTCCAGTTGGTAGGCGTTTTTTCTCTTGCCCGTGACACGACCAGGGCATAGTCTTCCCTTGCCACCAGAAATAGTCCCCACTGGCTGGCCGGAACAATCGCTGACGCGATTCTCCCGGTACCTAGCCAGTGTGGGCCCACCCACTGGCTGGCCCATTCACCGTCTGACGTAGGAGCTGCCATGAACCCTCAGGGAAGTCCCGCGGGCGCACCGTGCTGGATCGACTTGATGACCTCTGATGCCAAGCGGTCCCGTGAGTTTTACACCGCCTTGTTCGGCTGGGAATACGAGGTGGGTGATGCGGAAAAATACGGCGGATACACCACGGCTTTCAAGGCTGGAAAGAGCGTCGCCGGACTCATGCAGAGTCACGAAGATGGCGGGGGCTACCCGGACATGTGGACCACCTATCTGCGCGTGGACAACATCGACGAGACCATCGCAGCGGCCAAGGACGCCGGCGCCATCACCTACTTGGACCCCATGGATGTGCCCGAGCAGGGGCGGATGGCCATGCTCGGTGACCCCAGCGGTGCATCCATCGGCCTGTGGGAATTTGGCGGACACACGGGGTTCCAAGCCCATGAGGAGAATGGCGCCGCTGCCTGGCACGAGCTGCACAGCAAGGACTACCCCGCCGCTGTGGCGTTCTACCAAAACGTTTTCGGCGTGGAAACTTCCGTCATGAGTGACACCGCTGAATTCCGGTACACGAACCTTGTCGACGGCGAACAGCCGCTCGCCGGGGTCATGGATGCTGCCGGGTTCCTGCCCGATGAGGTCCCCTCGAGCTGGCTCGTTTATTTCCAGACGGACGACGTCGATGCCACCATTGCGAAGGCCCTCGCCTTGGGTGCCACCATCATCAATGCCGCCGAGGACTCCCCATTTGGCCGGGTGGCCGGGCTTTCCGATTGCACGGGCGCCATGTTCAAACTGGTTCAGCCACTGGGCTGAACCGCCTCAGTTCCCCGGTTCCACCAGGCCGGTGTCATGGGCCAGGACCACGGCCTGGACCCTGTCCCGCAAATTCAGCTTGGCCAGAATCTTGCTCACGTGGGTCTTGACCGTCTGCTGCGCAATAAAGAGTTCCGCCGCAATTTCCTGGTTCGAGCGTCCCCGCCCCACCAGCGCCATGACCTCCAGTTCGCGGTCGGTGAGCCCGGCCAGCCGTTCCTGCGAGAGCACGGGCCGCGTGCCCACAGTGGCGAACTGTTCAATCAGACGCTTCGTCACCGACGGCGCCAACAGGGCCTCCCCGGAAGCCACAATCCGCACGGCCGCCAATAGTTCCTCCGCCAGCGCGTCCTTCAGCAGGAAGCCGCTGGCGCCCAGCCGCAACGCATCGTAAACGTAGTCATCCACGTCAAAGGTCGTCAGCATGAGCACATGCGTGGTTGTGTCCCCGTCCGCCGGCGAGTCCGCCAGGATCTTCCGGGCCGCCTCCAGCCCGTCCATGACGGGCATGCGGACATCCATCAACACCACGTCGGGGTGGTGCAGGGCCGCAAGCTCCACGGCAATGGCACCATTTTCCGCCTGCCCCACCACTTCGATGTCCGCCTGGGCCCCCAACAAGGCGGCGAATCCTTCCCGGACCATTGCCTGATCATCAACTACCAAGACTTTGATGCTCATGACCTGGAACTCCCTTCAGGCTTCCCGGAGCTTTGCTGACGCTCAGGGGCAGGGTGGCCGTGACGGAGAAACCGCCGTCGGACAGGGGGACGCAAACCACCGAGCCACCCACGATTGTGGCCCGCTCTCGCATCCCGATCAGTCCTTGGCCCAGGTGCTGTCCCTTGTCCAGCTGGGCCATCACGGCCCCAATGTCGGAGCTGGAATTGACCACGGAAATGCCCAGGCTGTCTCCGGAAACCACAAAACCGATATCCACCTTCGCCCCGGGTGCGTGACGGACCACGTTGCTGAGCGCCTCCTGGACAATCCGGTACGCCGTCAGGGCGATGACTTCACCAATGTCGTGACGGACGACGTCGGACAGCTCGGGTTCCGTGACATGCACGCCTGCCGATCTGACTGAGGAAAAAAGCTTGGGCAGATCTGCCAGACCGGGTTGCGGTCCCAGCTCACGGCCGGCGTCCATGTTGCGCAAGGAGCCGAGCATGCTGCGCATCTCCGTCATGGCACGGCGCGAATTATCCGCAATGTCATCAAATTCCTGTTTCATTTCCGGACTGAGGCCGGGGTGTCGATAACTGGCGGTGGTCGCCTGAACCACCACAACAGACATGCCGTGCGCCACGACGTCGTGCAATTCGCGCGCAATGCGGGTGCGTTCTTCCGCCAACCGCCGTCGGGACTGTTCCTCAGCACTGACGGAGCGCTCGGCGGCCAGTTCAACACGCATGTGCTGCCACTGCTGCGCTACGACGGCCGCCACCATGAGCCCACCGGACACTGAGGCGAAAATAACGACGTTGATCTGGGCACCTTCGGATTGCCCGCCGGGCATCGTCAGATAGTTGGAGAGCACACCCACGGCCACACTGGCCAGCCACGCACCCGCGGAGATCATCCAATGCGTACGTAGTCCCGCAATGCAGATGACGGCCACCTGGGTGATCATGGCAACCACGCTGAAAGGCATCGGCGCCGCCCCCACCGGGTCGGATACCAGCGGCATGATGGTCATGGGCACCAACGAAACCAGCGCGCCGGCCAGCGGACGCGCCGCTGTCAGACCCAGCGATGCCGAATGCAGGATGGCCATGCCCAGCGCAAACGGCAAAGCCATGTGATATAAATTCATGTTCAGCGGAGCGCCCACCGCAAGCAGCGTAATGCACAGTGCGGCAGTGCCCAGCCACACCCAGCTCAGGCCCTTCAGCCGCCACAAGTTGGCGGTGGTGAACGGCACATGGTTCTCTCCGCCACCGGACTTTCCATCCGGTGGCGTCTGGTTCCTAGCTATCGCCGTGCCTGCCGAAAACAGCCTCCGCCGGAATCTCCGCCGTCGGACCATCGTCTTCGCTACCGGCGAGCCCACCAGCAGGCGAACCCTGCCAGTTGCGGATCTCCCAGCCACCCCGGGCGGAACTGCCCGTCGGCTCACCGTCAAGGGTCACAATCCCGGTGTTGGACAGTTCGTAATACTTCGCATCATTCCAGTCCACGTTCTGTGCCCGGTGGCCGGCCCAGAAGCGAATCATCGCACCGTGGCTGACCATGGCCACCTGCTCGTGCGCGGCGGCTTCTTCGACGACGGCGTCGAAGCGTTCCAGCACCTCATACCCGTTGTCGGCGCCAGGCATGCGGGCCGACAAATCGCCGGTCAGCCACGACTTCAGGGCAGTCATGTAGGCCACGACGGATTCCCGGTCACTCTTCATTTCCAGGTGACCGGCGCTGATCTCGCGCAGGCCGTCACGCACCAGCGGGTCCAGCTGGCGTGCGGCTGCCAACGGTGCCGCGGTCAGGGCCGTACGGGTCAAATTGGAAATGTACAGCGCGTCAATGTCCTGCCCCTCCACGGCGCCAGGAACGGCCGCCGCCTGCAGTTCCCCCAAGGGCGTCAGCCCCGGTCCGGGAACAGCCGTGTCCAGCAGATTGTGTACGTTGTTCGGTGTCTGGCCGTGCCTAATCAAAATCAGTCGCATGTTCCCATTCTGTCCTATTTGGTTGGGGGCTGCCTGAGTGCGGCTTGCCCGTATTCGTGTGGCGCCGCCGTTTCACCTCTCCCCCGTTCGACGCCGGTCCTGGTCAAAGCGGCCGTCCCGCCATTTTCTCCAGCCGGGAAATACGCTCTGCCATGGGCAAGTGGGTTGCGAAGAGTTTCGCCGCTCCGCCACCCCTGAACGGGTTTGCAATCATCAGGTGGCTCGTGTTCACCAATTCCTGGTTCTGCGGCAGCGGCGCGCCCTCCACACCCAGTTCAAGTTTCCGCAGGGCCGATGCCAGTGCCAGCAGGTCATCGGTCAGCTTTGCTCCGTCCTCGTCGGCGTCGAATTCACGGGTGCGGCTGACGGCCAGCTGGATCATGGATGCGGCGAGCGGGGCCAGCAGCGCCATCGCAATCATCGCGATCGGGTTGGCGCCGCGGCGGTCTCCCCCGCCAAAGAACAGCAGCATCTGAGCCACGGAGGGGGTGAGGATGTCGCGGTTGTAGACGTGCATCAGTTCATGCCCCAGCACTCCCCGCAATTCACGTTCCTCAAGGATGTTCAAGATCCCCTCGGTGCCGCACTGCGCGTTCCGGCTATGTGCCACGAATCCACGTTTCGTGTAACCACCGTGATGCGATTGTTTCGCACGCAAGCTCGCCCGCAATGCCAGGCCGGCTACGGGGTAAAGGAACGAATCCATGATCTACTGGCAACTATTGCCGATTTTCACAAACCGAGTCAGACTCCCCGTCAGGCTCACTTTGAGTAACTCACTGAACACGCCGTGGCGGTTCTGTCTTGACACCGATTGGGGTTTTGAAACGACATGAAAAAGCGCGTCATAGCGAGCGATATCACCACGGTTAAGCGCAAAAGACCGCTCCGGCGCCGGCTCTTGGTGGCAGGTGGAATCCTAATCGGAGCCATCGTCGTCACAGCAATCGTTGCGGCGATCTCCCCGTGGCCATCAGTGATGGTCATCCGCACGGTATTCGAGAAGGGTGCTGCGTCCACCGTCGCTGAAATGGAACCATACGTTCCCAACACCCAGCTCACCGAGTACCGAGATATCGTTTACGCGCCACCCACTGGCTCACTCCCTCAGTCAGATACAACTCTCGATGTCTACACCCCAGCCAACGGCACCGCAAAGTTGACCACGATCGTTTGGGTACACGGTGGTGCATGGGTTTCGGGCCAGAAGGACAACATTGAGCCTTACTTGCGCATCCTCGCGGCTCAGGGTTACACAACTATCGCACTTAACTACACAACAGCACCGGAAGCCGCCTACCCAACGGCGCTTACGCAACTCAACACCGCGCTGGCTTACATTGACGAGCACGCATCAGACTGGAACGCTGATCCAAACCGGATCGTGCTGGCAGGCGACTCCGCAGGCAGTCAGCTGGCGAGTCAGCTCGCCAGCCTCACTACCAACCCCCGCTACGCGCATTTTTTGGGGATGTCGCCAGGACTCAAAGATGATCAACTCGTTGGGGCCATCCTCAACTGCGGCGTCTACGACATGCCCGCCATGTCCGAACTCAACGGCATCGAAGCCTGGGGACTACAGGTCTCGCTGTGGGCCTATGCCGGAACAAAAGATTGGTCATCCAGATCAACTGGCGCCCTGATGTCCACGATCGACTTCGTCAATGCAGATTTTCCGCCGACATTCATTAGCGGGGGCAACGGTGATGCACTTACTTGGTCACAATCAATCCCCTTCGCCCAAGCACTCGAGGACTCCGGGGTGTCCGTGACACGACTCTTCTGGCCGGCAAACCACGAACCAAAACTTCCTCACGAGTACCAGTTCCACCTTGACCTTAAAGAGGCGCACGTGGCACTGGCTGACACGATCAAATATCTGCAGACGCTCGATTCAGAGCAGGCTCAGAGCAGCACGAAGCTTTCCTGAGATGCACTCCTGAACCGCGATGGAAATTCCGTCCCCAGCCGACTCTGCCAACTTCGGCAGTCGCTGCTTCCATGCGCCAATACCTGACGGACCTCTGCTGGTGATGTGCAGTTTGGGATCTACACCCAGAGGGGTTCGCAAGCGACGGCAATGACATGATGGTTCAATGAGCCGTGAAACCGATGAACACCTGGACGCCGCCTTAATAGGCGGGCGTGAAAAGCGTCCAATTGTCATTGTCGATTACGACCCGGAATGGCCTGCACGTTTCACTGCCCTTTCCGCAACCATTCGGGCGGCAGTTGGGGATACCGCGTTGTTGGTTGAACACATTGGTTCAACCTCCGTGCCGGGGCTGGCGGCGAAGCCTCTCATTGACATTTTGATAACCGTTGCGGACATAGAGGATGAAGATTCCTTTGTCCCCCAGCTGGAAGCGGCTGGCCTGGTACTCCGTGTCCGTGAAGCCGGGCACCGGATGCTCAGGACCCCGGACAAGGATGTTCACATTCACGTCTTTTCGTCGGATGACCCGGCCGTAGCCAACTATCTGGACCTTCGCGACTGGCTTCGTGTGGATGAGGCGGACCGCGTCCTCTACGCGACGACGAAAAGAAGTCTGGCCCGGCAGGAATGGGCTGACATGAACTACTATGCGGATGCGAAAACGGATGTCATCTCAGCGATTCTCAACCGGGCCCGCCAGTGGCGTGCCGGTCAGCAAGTGGTGCGAGACTAAAGGGTTTCCCAGACTCACGGTTGGGGGTTCCGGGCGTCGTAACGGATGAATCCGGATTGCCACATGGCCAGCGCCCAGACCGCGGCGATGCACAACAGGCCGCCGACGACGGCCGCCCAACCTTCCCCCAGCCAGGATCCGGTGGCTCCGGAAAACACGTCACCCATGCGAGGCCCGCCGGTCACCACCACAACAAAGATGCCCTGCAGCCGGCCGCGCAAATGATCAGGTGTGGCTGCTTGCAGGATTGTGGAGCGAAACACCGAGCTAATGGAATCGGCCATCCCGGCGACCACCAGCGCAAACACGGCGGCAACAAGCCAAGGCGACACGGCGCCGTCGTCCGTCCGTCCACCAGCCAGAACGGAACCGCCCAGCGCGGCAACCGCCCCGCCCCATATGGTGATGGACCAGACCACGGCCAAGCCTTGGCGGCGGACATGGCCCAAGGGTCCGGAGAACAGTGCGGCCAGGAAGGAACCTGCCGCGATGGCCGCCAGCAGCAGACCCGCTGTTTGGTCGCCGCCACCGAGCCAGACAGCTCCAATCGCCGGGAGCAGCGCACGGGGAAGGGCAAAAACCATGGCGCACATGTCGACCAGGAACGTCATGCGGACGTTCTTGCGGCTGCCCAGGAACGCGAAGCCCTCCAGCACAGAGCGCAGACCGGCCCGTTTCATGACGGCCCCGCCGGCTAGGGGCAGCGGGGGCAATGGCGGCAGTCGGAACAGGGCCCACAGCGAGGCTGTAAAGGTCAGCACGTCAACCGAGTAGGTCCACGCGTATCCGACGTTGGCCACGAGAACCCCGGCCAGCAGCGGCCCCACCGTGGTGCCCAGCCCCATGACGATCATGCTCAGCGCGTTGGCTGCCGGCAGGAGCTCCAGACGGACCAGCCGTGGAACGATGGCGCTGCGGGCCGATCCATTCACCCCGGCGGCTGCGGATTGGATGGCGATCAGGGCGTACAGGATCCACACGCTGCCCAGGCCCATCCATGCCTGCGCCGCAATGCAGACGGTCACGAGCCACAGCACGGTGGAAGACCAAAGGGCCACCGTGCGGCGGTCGTGTGTGTCGGCGATGGCCCCGCCATACAGGCCCGCCAACACGAGCGGGATCAGTGCGACCAGGCCGAGCATGCCCACGGCCAGCGTTGAACCCGTGAGGTAGTAGACCTCCAGGCTGACAGCCACCACGGTCAGCTGGGTGCCGATCGAGGAGAGTCCGTTGCCGATCCACAGCCGCCGGAACGGGAGGCTTTCGCGAAGCGGCGTGATGTCGGCAAATAGTTTGGGCACTGATTCAGACTAGCGCCGCCCGGCGGTTCTTTGCCGGGGACAGCCTGGGCGGCAGGGGAAAATCAGCGGCCCATCGCCTACTGTGGAGAAATGAGCAACGATTCCTCCCTTAACGAAGAACAGACCGCCCAACTGATCGTCGTGGCCATGGACTTGGCCCGCGAAGGCAAAAGCGCGGAACTTGCAGAATTCCTTGACCATGGATTCGCAATAGATGCCCAGGATACGGACGGCAACACCTTGCTGATGCTCGCCGCATACAAGGGCGAAGTGGACACCGTCGATATGCTGCTGGGCCGGGGCGCCAACGTCGACATCCGCAACAACCGGGACCAGTCACCCCTCGCCGGAGCCCTGTTCAAGGGCGAGGAGACCATCTGCGCGCAGCTCGTGGCAGCTGGAGCCGACCTTGACGCGGGAACCCCGTCGGCCCGCGCCACCGCCGCGATGTTCGGCCGCGAGCACCTGCTCAACCCCCAACCGGGCGTATGACGAACGACGGCGGCGCACTGCCCCGTGAGCGGTACTTTAAAGAACGACGGCGGCACCTGCCTGACGCTGAATGCGAAAGGTGGGTGCCGCCGTCGTGGGCCGGTGTTGACTACACGGAGTCTGAGTTGACGTCCACGTTGGAGATTTTGCCCGCCTGCAGGGCCTCGATGGCCTTGCGGACACCCTCGCCGTAGGCCGGATCGGCCTGGGTGCAGTTGTAGATGTGACGCTCGATGGTGGCCTGTGAGGCGCCATCGATGGCACGGGCGGTGTTCTCGAAGAGCACCTGACGCTGCTCTTCGGTCATCTTCTCGCGGAAGAGGATGCCGGGCTGCTCGAAGTAGTTGGCGTCGTCTTCGCGGTAGTTGAAACGGTCCGCAACGGCACCAACCGACTGTGCTGGATCAGCATAGGCGGGCTGCTCGGGCCAGCGGCCGTAGGAGTTCGGCTCGATGCCGGGGGTGCGGCCCTGGTTGCCGTCAACACGACCCTGGCCGTCACGGTGGTACGTGTTGGCTGATGCGTTCTTCGGTGCGTTCACGGGGATCTGGTGGTGGTTGACACCGACGCGGTAGCGCTGAGCGTCGCCGTAGGAGAACAGACGGCCCTGGAGCATGCGGTCGGGCGAGAAGCTGATGCCCGGAACCACGCTGGAGGGGGCAAAAGCAGCCTGCTCAACATCTGCGTGGTAGTTCTCGGCGTTGCGGTTCAGTTCCCACTCGCCAACCTCGATCAGCGGGTAGTCCTTCTTGGACCAGACCTTGGTGAGGTCGAACGGGTGGTACTTGTAGCTTGCGGCGTCGGCTTCCGGCATGATCTGGACCATGAGCTTCCACTT